>NZ_JAKRKC020000001.1:1200000-1550000 GCF_022664455.2 Actinomadura luzonensis | reverse complement strand
GTAAGCGATGGGGTGACGCAGGAAGGTAGTCCAGCCCAGGCGATGGTTGTCCTGGGGTAAGCATGTAGGGAGCGAGGTAGGCAAATCCGCCTCGTATGTATCCTGAGATGTGATGCCGAGCCGATTGTGGTGAAGTGGATGATCCTATGCTGCCGAGAAAAGCCTCTAGTGAGTGTTGTGGCGGCCCGTACCCTAAACCGACTCAGGTGGTCAGGTAGAGAATACTAAGGCGATCGGGTGAACTGTGGTTAAGGAACTCGGCAAATTGCCCCCGTAACTTCGGGAGAAGGGGGACCTCTGCTGGTGATGAGTTTTGCACTCGGAGCTGGTGGGGGTCGCAGTGGCCAGGGGGAAGCGACTGTTTACTAAAAACACAGGTCCGTGCGAAGTCGTAAGACGATGTATACGGACTGACGCCTGCCCGGTGCCGGAACGTTAAGGGGACCGCTTAGCTCCACTTGTGGGGCGAAGGTGAGAACTTAAGCGCCGGTAAACGGCGGTGGTAACTATAACCATCCTAAGGTAGCGAAATTCCTTGTCGGGTAAGTTCCGACCTGCACGAATGGCGTAACGACTTCCCCGCTGTCTCAACCGCAGACCCGGCGAAATTGCACTACGAGTAAAGATGCTCGTTTCGCGCAGCAGGACGGAAAGACCCCGGGACCTTCACTACAGCTTGACATTGGCGTTTGGAGCGTCTTGTGTAGGATAGGTGGGAGACTGGGAAGCTCGGACGCTAGTTCGGGTGGAGTCATTGGTGAAATACCACTCTGGTCGTTTTGAACGTCTAACTCTGGTCCGTGATCCGGATCGGGGACAGTGTCTGGTGGGTAGTTTAACTGGGGCGGTTGCCTCCTAAAGGGTAACGGAGGCGCCCAAAGGTTCCCTCAGCCTGGTTGGCAATCAGGTGTTGAGTGTAAGTGCACAAGGGAGCTTGACTGTGAGACTGACGGGTCGAGCAGGAGCGAAAGCTGGGACTAGTGATCCGGCATCGGCGTGTGGAAGCGGTGTCGCTCAACGGCTAAAAGGTACCCCGGGGATAACAGGCTGATCTTCCCCAAGAGTCCATATCGACGGGATGGTTTGGCACCTCGATGTCGGCTCGTCGCATCCTGGGGCTGGAGTAGGTCCCAAGGGTTGGGCTGTTCGCCCATTAAAGCGGTACGCGAGCTGGGTTTAGAACGTCGCGAGACAGTTCGGTCCCTATCCGCTGCGCGCGCAGGAGACTTGAAAGGGGCTGTCCCTAGTACGAGAGGACCGGGACGGACGAACCTCTGGTGTGCCAGTTGTACCGCCAGGTGCACGGCTGGTTGGCTACGTTCGGAAGGGATAACCGCTGAAAGCATCTAAGCGGGAAGCTCGCCTTGAGATGAGGTCTCCCACCCCGTGAGGGGGTAAGGCTCCCGATAGACGATCGGGTTGATAGGCCGGAGGTGGAAGCGCGGTAACGTGTGGAGCTGACCGGTACTAATAGGCCGAGGACTTGACCACAAAGCATCTTGCTCGCGTCCACTACGCAATTCTGAGGCAGCAAACACGTCTGTGTTTGGTTGTTTCTCAGGGTTACGGCGGTTATGGCGGGAAGGAAACACCCGGTTACATTCCGAACCCGGAAGTTAAGCTTCTCTGCGCCGATGGTACTGCACTCGGGAGGGTGTGGGAGAGTAGGTCACCGCCGGACAATCTTTAGGGGAAGGCCCCGACGCCTAGCGCGTCGGGGCCTTTCTGCGTTTCAGGAGGCTTCTGCCAGACCGAGATGTGGTGGCTGCTGTCGCGTCGCGAGCTGCGCGGCCAGGGTGGTCTCGTGCGGTGTCGGGCCCACTGGTTCCGGACCAGGCAGGGTGTCTGCGGCGCGTTCAATGCCTGTATCAACTGAATGGGATTCTGACCCTGGGATCCGGCCGCGAACGATGATGCCGTGCGTACCCCAGGCACGCGTACCTCGGGTTCGTACGCGCCACCCCGCCAGCCCCACGCCCTCACGCCGAACGGTGACGTCCGTCGGGATCGCGCGTCTCGACCAGGCACACGACCAGTAAGGCGGGCCGGCGCACCCTGCGCCGGCACACCCTCCCGGGACTGCGTCGGCCGGTCGGGGCCTTCGCCGTTGCGTGCGCGTCGGGATAGGCGTGCCGGGTGGTGCGGTTGTCGGAGTGGTGGAGTCGCACCACGGTGCCGAAGCCGTCGGTGGCGCGGTTCGTCGGCGCGAGGGGGTGTTGTGGCGGGTGGTGGGGTCGGTGTCGTGGCTCGGGGTGGTAGTTGAAGTCTTGGGGCTGTCCGGCGGCAGGGACGTGGGGGTGGCCGGCGTGATGGCGGGGGGAGGTCTGGGACCGCAGGCGCGGGGGTGGGCTGGTCAGCCGGTGCCGAGGGCGCGGATGCTGGTGAAGCGGGACAGGGCCTGTTCGAAGGCGTCCGGGGCGATGGCGATGCCGCCGCTGAACGGGAAGTCGAGCTGGTAGACGAGGAACAGGACCAGGCCGACCAGGCCGCCGACGACCCCGGCGACCGTGAGGTGCACCTTGCGCACCGGGCTGCCGCAGGCGATCGCCGGGAGGAGGACGATCAGGCCGCAGCCGGCCAGGGCCGCCCACAGCAGCGGCGGCACGCCGGAGCCGGCCATCTGGGCGCGGGCCCGCCGGGCGTCGAGCACGGCCTGGACGCGGCCCATGGCCTGCCCGTAGCGGGCAGAGGCGCCCGCGGTGTCCGGCTGGATGGTCTGGAAGTAGGCGCGCAGCTGCTCGACGTCGCGCCAGGCGCGCTGGGACAGCGTCTGCTGCTCGGCCATCAGCGGCCACTCCTCGCGGATCACCGTCGTGGCGTAGTCGGTGGCGAGGGTCTGGAGCGCGTGGCGCTGCGGCTCGGGCAGGCTGCGCGAGTACCAGAAGACGTCGGTGAGGTTGCTGGCCTCGGAGGCGGCGGTCTGGTGGGCGGTGTTGACCTGGTTCCAGGCCGCCACCACGACCAGGCCGATGCTGACGGCGAAGAGCGTGCCGACGATGCCGGTGGCCATGCTGCTGCCTTCGCGGAAATCGTGGCGAAGCTGCGCGGGCATGGCGCGGTGGGCGAAATGGGCGGCAAAGCCGGTAAGGGCGGCCGCGGCTGCTGCGACGAGCAGGCCGACGATGGCGATGAGCAAGGGACCTCACTTTCTGCGCTCTAATGATTACGCAAAGTGAGGTCGCGTCGCTAGACGTGTAGGGTGCCGGAAAGCACGGTTACGGCGTTGCCAGCGAGGGTAACGCGGTTCCCAGCATGAGTGACACGGACTATTCCGCCCCTCTTGGACAACTGCGCGCCGACGAGCGACGCGCGTCCAAGCCGGGCCGACCAGTAGGGGGAGAGTGCGCAGTGGGCCGAGCCGGTTACCGGGTCTTCCGGGACGCCCACGTTGGGCGCGAAGAAACGGGAGACGAAGTCGGTCTCGGTGCCGCGCGCGGTGACGATGACGCCGCGGGCGTCCACGGCCGCGAGGGCCGCGATGTCCGGTGCCAGATCGCGTACGGTTTCCGCCGAATCGAGCTCGACCAGCAGGTCGAGTGCGCTTTTTCCGACCCGTACCGGGGTCGCGCCGAGCGCTTTCTCCAGCCCGTCGGGAACCGCCGTGGGGGTCACCTCCTTCGCCGGGAAATCCATCGAGATGAGCCCGTCGGGGAGGCGATTCACGGTGAGCGTGCCGCTGGCGGTGCGGAATTCGAGCTGCCCCGTCGCCTCGCCGGTCGAATAGAGGACGTGGGCGGTGGCGAGGGTGGCGTGACCACAGAGAGTGACCTCGACGGCCGGCGTGAACCAGCGGAGCGAATCTCCGTGGAGGAAGGCGGTCTCCGAGAGGTTCATCTCGGCGGCTACGCTCCGCATCCACTCGTCGGTAACGGGAGAGTCCAGCAGGCAGACGGCGGCAGGATTACCCTGGAAAGCCGCGCTGGTGAAGGCGTCGACGGTGAAGAGGCGCATGTGGCCGATGCTATACGGGGGACGGATATCAAGATGCAAGCGGGTTGCAAGCCGTACAAAATGGAATTAGGGCTGGGCGTGTCGCGTGGCGAATGCGGAATCGTCGGTTACCGTCCAATGTGTAGGGACGTGCCGATTACGGTGAGTTCCTGAGGAAAGGACAAGCCGATGGGGGCAGTGCGCAAGGTGGTGAGCTACCTTGGCCTGAGCGGGGTCGATCACTACGACGAGGGCTATGACGACGACGAGCACTACGAGGACGAGTACGTCCCCGCGACCGAGCGGGCCGCCCGGCGGTGGCGCGCCAACGTCGACTCGTCACGAATCGTGATGGTCCAGCCGCTCAAGTACAACGACGCGCCGTTGATCGGTCAGCACTTCCGTGACGGGCAGACGGTCATCATGGACGTCTCCGGCATGGCGCTGCCCGAGGCGACGCGGATGGTCGACTTCGCCGCCGGGCTGGCCTTCGGGTGTGAGGGGCGGATCGAGCGCATCGCTGAGCGGGTGTTCCTGCTTGCTCCGGCGCACGTGGAGATCGAGACCTCCTGAGCTCAGGGCCTCGGAGTTCCGAAGTTCTGAGGTCGGAGGGTCTGAGGGTCTGAGGGTCTGAGGGTCTGAGAACGGGGCCGGCCGAGGTCGGTCGAGGTCGTCGAGGTCGAGGAGCGTCCTCGTGGGCTCAGGGCCCTCCGGTGGTATGGGAGGGCCCTTGCTGGGTGAGCGGTCGGGGCGGCCCAAGCGGCGGCTGGCTGCCGGGGCTCAGGCGGTGGTCAGAGGCACCCGGCTCTCAGGGCTCACTTGGTGAGTAGAGGGCAGTTGGCTCTCAGGGCGGCTCACGCGTCGCGTGTGCCGGGCGCAGGGGCGGAGTCAGGCGGCTCGAGGGCCGCGGCGGATCAGGCGGAAGAGTTCGCTGGCGTCCTCCGCTGCCTGCTTGGCGCGCGCGTCCGATTCGCGGGCGTAGGCGTGCAGGGCCCACACCGCGCCCTCGGCCAGCTCCCGTAGCTCGCTGACCTGGCCGGCGACGTACTGGGCGTCGGCGTCCATCAGCTTGCGGCGTTGCCAGAGCTGCCAGCCGGCGAGCCCGATCATCGCGGCGCCGGCCGCCGCCAGGAGGCTGGTGAGCAGGGCCGCGCCGGCGAGGCAGGCCACGCCGAGCACGATCAGCAGGATCGCGGCCCACGGGCGCGGGCGCGGCACGACGCCCTCGGTGATGATGGCCTGCTCGGCCGCCGCCAGCGACCCCCCGTCGGGGCCTTCGGGACGCAGGTGGATGCGGTGGCCGAGGATCGGGACGGTGAGCGTCTCGGGCGGCTCCAGGCTGCTGTCGGTCTCCAGCTCCTCGGCCACCACCCGCAGGATCGGCGCCGCCACGTGCAGCGCGATCGCCGCGAGGTGCGGGTCGGCGCCGGGGCGCAGGTCGTCCAGCAGGTACGACACCAGCGACGCCATCGGCCCGGCCGGCCCGCCGGAGCCGATCAGCGAGCGCAGCACGGCGAGCGGTTCGTCCTCGGCCCAGCTGGCGGCGGGGCTGGCGGAGGTGTTGTCGAGCGGGGCGCGGGAGTCGTGGTCGGCCTGCCGGGCCGAGGTGATCTCGGCGCACCGGCCGCGCAGCCGGGCCAGCCGGTCGGCGGCCATCGCGGGGCGGGCCAGGGAGGGGATCTCGGCCATCTCGGGGAAGTCGGCCAGCGACGGCGGCACGACGACGGCCGGCTCGCCGGGCAGGAGCGCCTGCACCCACTGCTCGGCGTCGGCGTGCTCCTGGACGGCGACGGCGTCGAGCTTGCGCAGCACGAAGATCTTGCCGGCGGGGCCGTACGCGCCCCGGGCGGCGGCCAGCCAGAGCGAGCGCTGGCCGTGTGTGACCGGCCGGTCGAGGGACAGCTCGCCGAAGGCGGTGCCGAGCCAGGAGGCGTGGATGCGGCTGCCCTGCCCGCCGACGGCGAGGGCCAGGCACAGGAAGAGCGCGGTGCGCTGCTGGTCGCGGCTCGCGGCCCGGCTCAGCGGCTCCAGCGGGTCGTCGCCGGACAGGATGGCGACCAGGGCCTCGATGGCCGGGGCCAGCCAGTAGCCGGGGACGTCGCGGAAGGCGACCGGTGCGGCGGGCGGCGCGGAGCCGTCGGCGGCGAGGTGCGCCAGCAGTGCCTCGGCGTAGCGATGTACCTCCGTCGCTGCTTGGGGGCTCGCAGTCAGGTCCGTGCTCAAGGCAGAGAACTCCCCCATTTCGGCCTCAGTTCATGACCGCGTAAAGCCTAACCGTATGGGCGCGCCAACCCGGTGGAGGCGCGCCCACGACGGAACGGGCGACTTCGAGCCAACCGCCTGTTTACATGCGCTCGGGGACAGGGACGCCCAGAAGGTCGAGCCCGGTCTCCAGGGCGCGGAGGGTGAGCGCGCACAGCGCCAGCCGCGAGGCGCGGAGCTCGGCGGGGACGTCGGACTTGAGCACCGGGCACTGCTCGTAGAAGGTGCTGAACAGGCTCGCCGTCTCGAACAGGAACGCGCACAGCCGGTGCGGCTCGGACCGCTCGGCGACCTGCGTGACCAGCTCCCCGAACCCCAGCAGGTGCAGGCCGAGCGCGCGCTCGGCGGGCTCGCCGAGGGTGAGCTCGCCCGTCGCGTCGGCCGGCGCCATGCCCGCCTTGCGGAAGATCGAGCGGATGCGGGCGGTGGCGTACTGCATGTAGGGGCCGGTGTTGCCGGTGAAGCCGAGCATGCGGTCGAAGTCGAAGACGTACTCGCTGTCGTGGCTGACCGACAGGTCGGCGTACTTGACCGCGCCCATGCCGACGGCGCGGGCGATCTCGGCCTGCGCGTCGGCGTCGTAGCCGCGGTCGGCGATGATCGCCGAGGCTCGCTCGACGGCCTCGTCGAGCAGGTCGGTCAGCTTGACGGACTGCCCGGAGCGGGTCTTGAAGCGGCGGCCGTCCTGGCCCAGCATCATGCCGATCTGGACGTGCTCGGCCGAGACGGTGTCGGGCAGCCAGCCGGCCTCCCGCGCGGCGGCGAACACCATGCGGAAGTGCAGCGCCTGGTCGGCGCCGACGACGTAGAGGATGCGCTCGGCCTTGAGGTCGTGGACGCGGTAGCGGATGGCCGCCATGTCGGTGGTGGCGTAGCCGTAGCCGCCGTCGCTCTTCCTGATGATGAGCGGCAGCGGCTTGTCGTCGGAGCCGGTGAAGCCGGGCGGGAAGACGCAGAGCGCGCCCTCGCTGAGCACGGCCGTGCCGGACGCCTCGAGGTCGTCGCAGGTCTTCTGCAGCATCGGGTTGTACATGCTCTCGCCGGCGATGTCGGCGTCGGTGAGGGTGACCCCTAGCCGGCTGTAGACCTTGTTGAAGTAGCGGACGGTGGCGTCCATGAAGACGTGCCAGAGCCGCAGGGTGTCGGGGTCGCCCGACTGGAGCGTGGTGACCCGCACCCGGGCGCGCTGCTTGAACGCCTCGTCGCCGTCGAACTTGACCCGGGCCGCCTGGTAGAACTCGGTGCCCATGCCGGCTTCGAGCTGCGCGACCGCGGCCTGCTCGCCGATGTCGAGCAGGTGCTCGATGAGCATGCCGAACGGGGTGCCCCAGTCGCCCAGGTGGTTCTGCCTGATGACGGTGTTGCCGACGTGCTCGTGCAGGCGGGCCAGCGCGTCGCCGACGATCGTGGTGCGCAGGTGGCCGACGTGCATCTCTTTGGCCGCGTTGGGCGCGGAGTAGTCGATGACCACGGTCTGCGCGGGCGTGACCGTGCCGACGCCGAGCCGCGGGTCGGCGAGCATGCGCTGGGTCTCCGCGGCGATCCAGCCGTCGGCGAGGGTGATGTTGAGGAAGCCGGGGCCGCTGACCTCGACCGTGCCGGGGAAGTCGGCCAGCTCGGCCCTGATCGCCTCGGCGACCTCCCGCGGGGACCGTCGCAGGCGCTTGGCCAGGCTCATCGCGACGTTCGCCTGGAAGTCGGCGAACTGGGAGGGCCGGATCAGCGGGTCTGCGTCGGCGTGCTCCGCGCCGAACGCGTTCGCCAGCGCCTGCTGGACGCGCTCGGTGAGCACTATCTGCGGGTCGGTCATGTTCTAAGCGTACCGGCGACCTTGACCGCGACGCTGATGACGAGGGAGGCCACGACGGCGACCCCGACGGCGCTGAGGTCGTTGGCGAGGTCGCCGGGTTCGAGGGCGAAGAAGGTGCGGACGAAGGGCAGCGTCAGCCCGATCCCGAACGCCACCGCCATGGCCCCGACCAGGAGCACCCGCCACCAGGTGAGCGGTCTGGCGATGAGCACGAGCACCCACCACGTGGTGAGGAAGAGCGTGATCACCGCCGAGGTCTGGTCCTGGATCAGCGTGGAGGTGCCCTTGTGGGCCAGCCAGAACGAGGCCAGCACCGCCGCCGCGCACAGCACCCCCGACGGCACGGCGAAGCGCAGCACCCGGCGCACGAACCCGGGACGCGCGCGTTCGAACGTGGGCGCGAGCGCCAGGAAGAACGCCGGGATGCCGATGGTCAGGGCGTTGACCAGGGTGGAGTGGCGGGGCGCGAACGGGAACATGACCCCGGCGACGCCCACGGCCAGCGACAGCACGATGGCGTAGAAGGTCTTGGTGAGGAAGAGGTTGGAGACCCGTTCGATGTTGGCGAGCACCCGCCGGCCCTCGCCGACGACGTGCGGCAGCGTCGCGAACTTGTTGTCCAGCAGGACGACCTGCGCGACGGCCTTGGTGGCCGGGCTGCCCGCGCCCATGGCGATGCCGAGGTCGGCGTCCTTCAGCGCGAGCACGTCGTTGACGCCGTCGCCGGTCATGGCCACGGTGTGGCCGCGGGCCTGGAGGGCGGCGACGAACTTGCGCTTCTGCTGCGGGGTGACCCGGCCGAAGACGGTGTGGCCGTCGAGCAGCTCGCCCAGCTTGTCAGGGTCGTCGTCGGGGAGGGTGCGGGCGTCGAGGAAGCGGTGGCCGTCGGGGATGCCGAGGCCGGTGGCGATGGCGGCGACCGCCTCGGGGTTGTCGCCGGAGATCACCTTGACGGTGACGCCCTGCTTGGCGAAGTAGCGCAGGGTCTCGTCGGCGTCGGGGCGGACGCGCTGCTTGAGCGTGACGAGCGCGACCGGTTCGAGGGCGGCGCCGTCCTCGCCGGGGGCGGGCAGGCGGTCGGCGCGGCACAGCGCGAGGACCCGCGCGCCGGTGGTGGCCAGCTCGGCGGCGCGGTCGTAGCCGTCGCCGGCGTGCAGCAGGACGTCGGGGGCGCCGAGCACCCAGGCGCCGCGCTCGCCGAAGTCGGCGCCGCTCCACTTGCGCGCGGAGGAGAACGGCACGCTCTGCCCGGCGGTCCAGCCGTCGCCGGGGGCCGGGTAGCGGGCCTGGAGGGCGAGGGCGGTGGCGTTGGGCCGGGAGTCGGCGTGGGAGAGCGCGGCGAGCGCGTCGTCCACGGGGTGGCCGTCGCCGAGCGGCAGCACCTGGTCGAGGTCCATGCCGCCGGCGGTGAGCGTGCCGGTCTTGTCCAGGCACAGGACGTCGACCCGGGCCAGGCCCTCGATGGCGGGCAGCTCCTGGACCAGGCAGCGGCGGCGGCCGAGGCGGACCACGCCGACGGCGAAGGCGATCGAGGTCATCAGCACCAGGCCCTCGGGGATCATGGTGACGATGCCGGCGACCGCGCCGGTGATGGCGGTGCGGAAGTCGACGGAGTTGCTGACCTGGCTGTAGATCAGCAGCGCGCCGATGGGGACGACCAGCCAGGTGATGTACTTGATGAAGTTGGAGACGCCCTCGCGCAGCTCGGAGTGGGCGAGGTGGAACTTGCTGGCCTCCTCGGCCAGCCGCACGGCGTAGGCGTCGGTGCCGACCTTGGTGGCCACGAACGACCCCGAGCCGGCCACGGCGAAGCTGCCCGACAGCACGTGGTCGCCGGGCTGCTTGTGCACGGGGTCGGCCTCGCCGGTCAGCAGCGACTCGTCGATCTCCAGGCCGTCGGAGGCGATCACGTCGCCGTCCACGAGCAGGCGGTCGCCGGGGCCGAGCAGGATGAGGTCGCCGAGCACGATGTCCTGCGGGTGGATCTCGCGTTCGGCGCCGTCGCGGCGCACCCGTACGGGCTCCTCGTTGATGACGGCGAGCTTGTCGAGCGTGCGCTTGGCGCGCAGCTCCTGGACGATGCCGATGAGCGCGTTGGCGACGATGACCAGCCCGAACAGGCCGTCCTGCCACTCGCCGAAGATCAGGATCAGCGCCCAGAGCACGCCGATGACCAGGTTGAACAGGGTGAAGACGTTGGATCTGATGATCGCGCTGAACGATCTGCTGGACCGGCGCGGGACGTGGTTGGGCTTCGCCGCCGCGACCTGAGCAGAGGTGAGCCCGTCCACCGTTGAGGTGAGCCCGACCACAAAACCCCCTGTATCTGTGGATCGGTCTCACAGACTACGGGTTCACCAGAGCCTGTGGGAGCGGTGCGATGCCGCTATTCTCTCGCCGATCCGGGCGACGATCCCATCATTGGACAAATCGGTAGCGAGCTGGCAGGCCGCGCTGATCGCCGGAGCCCTGGACGAGCCGTGCGCGATCACCACGGTGCCGTTCAGGCCGAGCAGCACGGCGCCGCCGTACGCCTCGGCGTCCAGGCGGCGGCGCAGCTCGCGCAGCCGGGAGCGCTGGAGGGCGGCGCCGAGCTTGGCGACCCTGCTCTCCTCGATGGTGGCGCGCAGCTCGGCGAAGGCGTAGCGGACCGCGCCCTCCATGGTCTTGAGCGCCACGTTGCCGGTGAAGCCGTCGGCGGTGATCACGTCGACCTTGCCGGTGAGCAGGTCGTGGCCCTCGACGTTGCCGGCGAAGTGCAGGCCGGGGGAGCTCTGGAGCAGCTCGTTGGCGCGCTTGACCAGCTTGTTGCCCTTCTCGGGCTCGCTGCCGATGGTGAGCAGGCCGACCTTGGGCTCGGCGACGCCGTGGGCCAGCTCGGCGTAGGCGGCGCCGAGGTGGGCGAACTGCACCAGCATCTCCGGTTTGACGTCGGCGTTGGCGCCGGCGTCCACGAGCACGGTCGGGTGGGGGAGCGTGGGCAGCGGCACCGCGATGGCGGGGCGCAGCACGTTCTGCTGAGGCTTGAGGCGCAGCCGGCCGGTGGCGACGACGCCCGCGGTGGAGCCGGCCGACACCACGGCGCAGGCGTCGCCCCGGCGGGCGAGGTGGCAGGCGACCGCGATGCTGGAGCGGGGGCGGCGCAGGCTGGCCAGCGCGCCCTCGTTCATGGCCAAGGCCTCCTCGGCCCGGACGATGGGCACCTCTTTGGTGGCGTCGTGGTCGGCCAGCGCCTCGTAGAGCACGCGGGGGTTGCCGACGAGCACGACGGCCAGGCCGCGCTCGCGCACGGCGTGCACGGCGCCCGCCACGACCTCGTGCGGAGCGTGGTCGCCGCCCATGGCGTCCAGGGCGACCGGCCTGCTGTCGGACAATCCTCACCTCGTACGGCGTCGAGCCCGCCAACAGGCAATGGCCGGTGCGCGGGCTCGGTACGTCCGCGGCGAGGGCGAGGCTGCTGCCAGGTTAACCGGCGGGTAGGGATTCTGGTTCCCCGCGCCGCCGGTTCCAGTCGCTCAGCCGAGGTTCCAGTCCGTCTTCGCCCGCGACACGATGACCTTGGAGAACGCGGACCTGCCGGTGACCCGGATGAGCGGCCCGTCGGCCTGGGAGCCGCCGGTCACCAGGCGCTTGCCGAAGACGGAGCCGCCCTCGTCGACGACATGGGCGTTCTCGGGCACGCGCACGATGAGCTTGCTGAACCAGGCGTCGGCCTCCAGGGTGATCTCCCTGCCGGGCAGCACGGCGTCCGAAAGGTCGATGATGAGGGCGCCGAAACGGGCGCTGAGCTTGGTGTGGCGGGAGGCCACCCAGCGCCCGCGCCGGATGATCTTGCTGAACGTCGAGCCGATGACCTGCCGCTCGACGGCGGCCGGGGCGCCGCTGGCCGGCACGTCGGGCAGGTCGCGGGTCAGGGGGACGAGCTCGCCCATGGTGGTCGCCGTGTAGGCGAGGTCCAGGCGGTCGGCGTGCTCGACGCTGGTGAGTCGTCCTGTGGCGAGGGCCTCGCTCAGGACCGCGGCCACGCGGTCGCGGTCGGCGTCTGAGGCGCGCAGCGCGGATTCTTCGGTCACGTCCCGAGTGTAGGGCTTATCGCGATATGTCGCGAGTGCCGGTGAAGCTGAGGGAAAACTTGGAGCCCAGCGGAACCGGAGATGCGGGCGGTCCCGTCCCGGTATTAAGGACCTGAGACGCGCGAGGGGGTCCTTCGGTTTACGCCCGGTCGAACAAAAAAGATGGGAACGGCCTAGTGAGCTTGCATCAATCCGGCACGCGGCGCTTCAAGGCGTACACGTCCAAGCACCTCGACGAGCTGTTGCGGCGGGCGGGGCTCGACGACGAGGAACGGCTGAAGGTCCGCGCGGTCGCGACGGTCCTGCCGTTCCGGACGAACGCCTATGTCGTCGAGGAACTCATAGATTGGTCGGCCGCGCCCGACGACCCCATGTACCGGCTGGTCTTCCCGCAGGCGGACATGCTGCCCGCCGAGGACGTCGCCAGGCTGGCCGACCTGCTCAAGGCGGAGGCGCCGAACGCGGAGATCCAGGCGGCGGCCGACCGCGTGCGCGGGCAGCTCAACCCGCATCCCGCGGGCCAGATGGAGCTGAACGTCCCGAGGATCGGCGACGAGCCGGTGCCGGGCATGCAGCACAAATATCCCGAGACGGTGCTGGTGTTCCCCAAGCAGGGGCAGACCTGTCACGCCTACTGCACGTACTGCTTCCGCTGGGCCCAGTTCGTCGGCGACGCCGACCTCAAGTTCGCCTCCGACGACGTGGACCGCATGGTGGGCTACGTCCGCCGGCATCCCGAGGTCACCAGCGTCCTGATCACCGGCGGCGACGCGATGATCATGGGCGAGCCGGTCCTGCGGCGCTACGTCGAGCCGCTGCTGGAGCTGGAGCAGCTGGAGTCCATCAGGATCGGCACCAAGTCGCTGGCGTACTGGCCGCAGCGCTTCACCACCGACCCGGACGCCGACGACACCCTGCGCCTGTTCGAGCGGGTGGTGGCGGCCGGCAAGAACCTCGCCTTCATGGCCCACTTCACGCACCCGCGCGAGCTGGACCCGCCCCTGGTGGCCGCGGCGGCCGAGCGCATCATCGGCACCGGGGCCACGATCAGGACCCAGGCGCCGCTCATCCGCTCCATCAACGACGACCCCGCCACCTGGTCGGCCATGTGGCGGCGGCAGCTCCGCATGGGCATGGTCCCCTACTACCTGTTCGTCGAGCGCGACACCGGCCCGCAGGACTACTTCGCGGTGCCGCTGGCGCGCGCCTACGAGATCTTCAGGGACGCCTGCGCGTCGGTCTCCGGCCTGTGCCGCACGGTCCGGGGGCCCTCCATGTCGGCCACGCCGGGCAAGGTGTGCGTGGACGGCGTCATGGAGGTCGCCGGGCAGCGGGTCTTCGTGCTCCACTTCATCCAGGCGCGCGACCCCTCGCTCGTGGGGCGGCCGTTCTTCGCGCGCTACGACCCGGCCGCGGTCTGGCTGACCGATCTCCGGCCGGCCTTCGAGGAGCGTTTCCCGTTCGAACCGGCCGGGGCGCTGCTGCCCGCCTGAGCGCCCGCCGCCGATCCTGAAAATCACCCCGCCCCGGCCCGCGACAATTGATTTCGCGTCCATTGTTCGCCGGCCGGGGCGGCGTCATATCATCTGCCGGACGCGTTCACAAGCGGCCGTGCACTATCGGAAACAAGACCCGCCAATATACCGTTTTGTCTCCCCGCTCAACGCTCTCCCTTTACTCGGTAACCGGCCTGCAAACCCCTGCCACATGGGCATTCATGCGCCTGCGGGCGATCACGACGGGTGATAGAACTGCTGGCGTAGCTCAGCCGGGACGGCACGCTTCGTGTGGTGCCCATAGCGTGCACGCCGCGGCATACGGGGGTTATCGATTCGCATTTCCACCGCATTCGAGAGCGATCGATCACGAGCCGGGAAGGCAATCATGAATCGAGCAGTCAAGGCGGCGGCAGCCGCTACAGCATTCGGCTTGGCGGCGGCATTGGCCGTGCCCGCCCAGGCCGAAGTTCAATACGACACCGCCAGGAGCGCGCCCGCCGACAGCCCGGGCGGAGGCGCCAGCGTCGCCGGCAGCCCCCTGGGCGGTCTCCTGGGCGGTCTGGTGGGCGGCGGCGCCAGCGGCGGCCTGCTGGGCGGCCTGCTCGGGGGCGGCAAGGCCAAGTCGGGCGCCCAGTCCGGCGGCGGCCAGGCGACCCGCGAGCTGACCGAGGCCGAGAAGGACGCCCTCGCCGAGGGCAAGCAGAACGGCACGATGGCCTGGCCCGAGACGCCCAACTCCGCCGAGGACGCCACGAGCACCGGCCGGGCGATCCCCGAGCTGTCGCCGATCCTGAGCGGCATCCCGCTCGGCGGCGGCGGCCTGACCGAGTCGCTGCCCGTGCTGACGGGCGCCAGCCGCATGGCGGCCCCCACGGGCACCGCGGTCCGGCAGAGCAAGAGCGCGCCCGCCGCCAAGGACGCCGCCGGCGCCGAGCACGGGCCGTTCCACATCGTCACCGGCCTGGTCAGGAACACGCTGGGCGCGGTGAGCAAGCTGCAGAGCAGCGGCATGCTGGACGGCGCCGGACTGCCCGGCATGACGGGCGGCGGCACCGGCAACGGCCTGCCGATCAACGGCATGCACGGCCTGTCGGACCAGACGGTGAGCGGCCTGACGGGCGGGCTCACCGGCGGCGTCACGGGCGGCTCGCCCCTGGACGCGCTCGCCGGGCCGGTCGCCGGCCTCACCACCGCGCCGCTGGGCGCGCTGTCGGCCGCGCCGATGAGCGGCCTCCCGGTGGGCGGCCTCATGGCCTCGCCCGCGCGGAACTTCGACTCCCTGTCCGGCGGCGCCACGCGCTCCGGGCTGGCCCAGGCGGCGCTGCGCGCGCTGCCGTACAAGAACAAGAGCGAGCTGGCCCCGGTCATCGGCCAGGTCGCGCCGGCCGAGACGGCCGCGGTGGCCGAGCTGCTGCCCGCCACCGCGCAGAACACGACCGTCGAGGAGCTCACGCCGCTGGCCGCGGACGCCGGCGCCTTCGTCGAGACCAACGGCACCAAGGTCGCCGGCGGCTACACCGACGTGATGACCGCTCTCGGATGGACCACCGACGCGCTGACGAGCTCGGTGCGGGACACCTGGAATCGCGACTAGGACAGACGCGATGGAGGCGGTGCTGAACGTGGCGGGCCGAGGGCCGGCATGGCGGTTCGCGGGCGTCCTAGGTGCCAACGCTCGGGAACCGGTTGTGCCGGCGGCGAGGCGGCCTCGTTCCACCCCCCAGTGGTCCCCTGACGGCGTGATTTCCCCTGGGCCGGAACCCCCGGCCGGGACGCCGTCGCACTGACGCGGCAGATCCGCGGGACGCCCTTCAAGGTGCCGGGCGCCCGGGGAGCTGGCGCGCGTGGGTTACGAGCCTCCCGCGGCAGCGGGCGGTCTCATGGCGGGCTCGGGCGGACGCGCCCAGGCCCGGGCTCGGGCAACGCCGTTTTCTTGCAGGGCAGCGGCGCCCCGGAGCCCCGCCGCCGACCCGATCCGGGTCGGCGGCATTTCTCTTTTCCCGCCCCGCGTGGCTCCTGTGGCCTCTGGAAGGCCCTGAGACGGCCGTGGAAGGGCCGGCGGGGCTCAGTGGCCTCTGAGGGCAGGCGGACGCCCGTGCGGCGGTCAGGGCAGGCGGACGCCTGTGCGGCGGGCTATCTGCGCCTGCAGCCTGGCCATCTGCCAGTGCAGCTCCAGAAGCTGCTCGGCGAGCTGCATGCGCGGGATCTCCGCGACGTCCTCGGTGGCCAGGTGGTCGATCGCGGCCGAAAGCTCGCCCATCGCGCGCCCCCACTCCATCACCGGTCCTCGGCTCGAATTGACGTTCGAATCTTATCGGAATGCGGGGCCCGCTGTCAGTCTTTCGTCCCTCCAGTCGCGCCGGTTGCGCGCACACGTCGGCGCAACGTCGGCGCACACGTCGGCGCACATGAGAAAGCGCCGCACCCCTGAGGGACGCGGCGCTCGTCGTGCGGGCGGGCGCTCAGCCCTTGTTGTAGGCGGCGATGACCTCTTTCGGGTCGCCGTCCATGCGGATCTTGCCCTTGTGCAGCCAGATGACGCGGTTGCAGGTCTCCTCGATGACCCGCAGGTCGTGGGCGACGAGGAAGACGGTGCCGGCCGACTCGCGGATCTGACGGATGCGCTCCTCGCTCTTCTTGCGGAACTCGCGGTCGCCGGTGGCGAGGGCCTCGTCGATGAGCAGCACGTCGTGGGTCTTGGCCGAGGAGATGGCGAAGCGCAGGCGGGCGCCCATGCCGGAGGAGTAGGTGGACATCGGGAGCTGGACGAACTCGTCGATGCCGGAGAAGTCGACGATCTCCTGGTACTTCTCGCGGACCTCGGCCGGGGTCATGCCCATGGCGTAGCAGCCGAGCACGATGTTGCGCTCGCCGGTCAGCTCGCGCATCAGGGCCGCGTTGACGCCCAGCAGGGACGGCTGGCCGTCGGTGTAGACGGCGCCCTTGTGCGGCGGCAGCAGGCCGGCGATGGCGCGCAGCAGCGTGGACTTGCCCGAGCCGTTGCGCCCCACGATGCCGATGGCGTCGCCGTGGTAGGCCACGAACGTCACGCCCTTGACCGCGTGGACCTCCTTCATCTGCGGCCGGCCCTGGCGCTTGAGTATGCGCGTGAGGGCGTTGACCGCGTTGCCCTTCTCGTTGTCGGAGGCCGCGCCGTAGACGCGGTAGACGATGTGGAGGTCGTCGACGATGACCGTGGGCGTGCCCGTGGGGACGTCGAGGGGCGCCTTGCCCGAGGACTTCGCGGCGGGACTCGCCTTGGCGTCCTTCTCGGGGACGGCGGGCTTGTCGCCCTTCACCTGCTGCAGCTCCTTGGTCTCAGCCACGCCCGTACCTCTCCTCGGCCCGCCAGAAGTACCAGAAGCCGAATCCGAGCGCGAACACCGCCCAGAATACGCAAGACACCCACACCATCGTCGGCGGGTGGTGCCCCACGTGGGTGTTGTGGCTCTGGATCAGGATCTCCCGCATCCACTCGATGTAGGAGGCCGCCGGGTTCATGTACATCACGTTGGCCACCCACTGGGGCAGCCCCGCGGAACCGACGACCTTGTCCTGGATGGAGAAGAAGACGCCCGACGCGTACAGCCAGGTGCGGGTGATGAACGGCAGCAACTGGTTGAGGTCGCGCAGCGAGGCGCCCAAGCGGGCCACGACGAGCCCGGCCCCGACGTTGAACATCGTCTGCAGGAGCAGCACCACCGGGATCATGAGCCAGGCCCAGGTGGGGAACTCGCCGGTGATGACCACGATCACGAGGAGCACGCTCATCGAGATGGCGAGCTGCTGGAGCTCCTGGATCGTGTACGCGAGGGGCAACGAGGCGCGCGGGAAGTGCAGGGCCCGGATCATCGACAGGTTGCCGGAGATCGACTTGGCGCCCGCGGTGACCGTGCGCTGGGTGTAGGTGAAGACGAACATCCCGGTCAGCAGGAAGGCCGGGTAGTTCGGGATGTTCTTGCTGCCGCCCAGGATGAGGCCGAACATCAGGAAGTAGATGGCGGCGTTGAGCAGGGGCGTCAGCACCTGCCACAACTGGCCGAGCGTCGAGCTGGAGTACTTCGAGACGTTGCGCGAGGTGGCGTACGTCAGGATGAAGTGTCGCCGCTCCCACAGCTGGCGCACGTAGACAGGGAACCTCGGCCGTGCGATGGCACGGCGAAGCCCGTATCTCTTGGCGAGCTTGGCCAGCGGCTCCTGCCCGCTCCGGCCGCCCGCCTGGGCGTCCGCTACAGCGGATTCCGGCTGGCTCATGGCAAGGACTCTATTGGATCGGGGTCGGTGGGGTGCTGCCGCGCGGACGGCGGCAGACAGTTGGACGGTGTCTCGGGACGCCCGGGTTCCAAGGCGCCGTCAAGACCTGCTCAACCGTAGCCCAGGCAGGCGGGCCGTGGTGGCAGAGGCGCGAGCACTCTCCGGTAGGGGGTATTTTTCATCGTCTGTTCACGTCCTGGTCGAACCGGTTCCAGGGGGTTTGTACGATTTACTCCTGAACGTGTCGATTGTCTGTGACGCTGGATAGGCGCACGTGTGACCGAACTGCAACGCGCCAGAGACTCCCTGGTGGCAAGTAGTAAGGGATAGTCGCGATCGACTGGCAGGGCGTACAGCTGGCTTGACATTGTCGGCCAAACCCGGGGGGATACCAGGACCTCCCCGTCAGGCTGCTTCGGGAACATCGCAGCTCAGCGCTGCACGCCCACTGTAGAGGGAGGATTTTTCTTTACCATGCGTGTTACTAAGGGCGCACAGATCGTCGCCGGTACCGCGCTGCTCGCCCTCGCGGTTGCCGCGTGTGGCGGCGGTGCCTCGGACAACGGCGGCACTGCCGCGGGCGGCGGCTCCGACACCACGCCGGTCCGCATGGAGCTCGGTGAGCCCCAGGAGCTCCTGGTGCCGTCGAACACCACCGAGTCCGAGGGCTCCGAGGTCCTCGCGGCCATCTTCGAGCCTCTCGTCACCTACGACGAGAACAAGAACGCCGTCGAGGCCGCGGCCGAGTCGATCACCAGTGACGACCAGAAGGTCTGGACGATCAAGCTGAAGCCGGGTTACACCTGGCAGAACGGCGAGCCGGTCGTCGCCCAGAACTACGTGGACGCCTGGAACTACGCGGCCAACCAGGAGAACGCCCAGAGCGCCGGCTACTTCTTCCAGCGCATCGACGGCTGGGCCGACCTCAACCCCGGCGAGGGCAAGCAGGTCACCGCCAAGGGCATGAAGGGCCTGCAGGCCGTGGACGACACCACGCTCAAGGTCACCCTCGCCGCGCCGTTCTCGCAGTTCAAGGTCATGCTCGGCTACACCGCGTTCTACCCGCTGCCCAAGGCCGCCTTCGGCCCCGACGGCAAGGTGACGCAGGCGTTCGGCGAGCAGCCGATCGGCCAGGGCCTGTTCAAGGTCGACAAGCCCTACAAGAAGGGCACCGACCAGAGCATCGACCTGACGGTGTACGACAAGTACCCCGGCAAGAAGCCGAGCAACTGGACCAAGCTGCAGTTCAAGCTCTACACCGACTCGGACGTCGCCTTCAACGACCTGATGGCCGACAACCTCGACATCCACGACTCGCTCGGCCCGGCGGCCATCGCGCAGGCCAAGTCCTCCCTCGGCGAGCGCTACCAGGACCAGCCGGACGCAGGCGTGGGCTACATCGGCGTCCCGCTGAAGTACAACCCCGAGCTGAACAAGACCGACGTCCGCAAGGCCATCTCCATGGCGATCGACCGGAAGACCATCGCCGAGACGGTCTTCTCCGGCACCCGCTCCCCGGCCGACGACTTCATCAACCCGGCCATCGCGGGCTACCGCCAGGGCGCCTGCAAGGCCTGCACGTACGACCCGGCCGCGGCCAAGAAGCTGTACGAGGAAGCGGGCGGCCCCAAGAAGCTGGAGATCGGCTACAACGCCGACGGCCCGCACAAGGAGTGGATCGAGGCCGTCGCGAACAACCTGCGCGCGAACCTCGGCATCGACGCCAGCGCCAAGCCGTTCGAGAAGTTCGCCAGCATCCTGGACGAGCTGGACGCCAAGAAGTACACCGGCCTGTTCCGCATGGGCTGGGCCATCGACTACCCGTCGGCCGAGAACTACCTGGCGCCGATCTTCAGCACCGGCGCCATCGCCAACGGCTCCAACTACGGCGGCTACTCCAACAAGAAGTTCGACGATCTGATCGCGCAGGGCGACCAGGCCGCCTCGGTCGAGGAGGGCCTGAAGTTCTACCAGCAGGCCGACGACATCCTCAACGAGGAACTGCCGTACATCCCGGTCTACTTCTACCGGAACAACTCCGGCTACTCCACGAAGGTCAAGAACGTCCACATCAACCTGCTCAACCAGGTCGAGTGGGCTGACGTCGAGAAGGCTTGACGTTGTTCCCGGGGCCGGGCGCGCACGCCGCGCCCGGCCCCGCAAGGGGCTAGCGAGGAGGCGGCTCCCCGGCCGGACACCCATATGGTCGAGGGGTGGCCTTTTCGCATGTACGGGAGGCTTAAATGGGCCGTTACATCATCAGACGTCTGCTCCAGTCGATCCCCGTGTTGCTGGGTGCCACCCTGCTCATCTTCGCCATCGTCTTCGCGCTGCCCGGCGATCCCATCGCGGCGCTGGCGGGCGACAAGCGGGCACTACCCAACATCGTCGCGATCCTCCGCGAGCAGTACCACCTCAACGATCCGCTGCTGGTCCAGTATTGGTACTACATCAGCGGCATCCTTTTCCACGGAGATTTCGGCCGCACGTTCGCCGAGGTGCCCGTGACCCAGATCATCTCCGGGAAGATCCAGGTCACCATCAACCTGGCGGTCGTCGCGCTGATCATCGAGGCGGCCATCGGCGTCGGGCTGGGCCTGTGGGCGGCGCTCAAGCGCGGCAAGGCCATCGACACCATGATCCTCGCCTCGACGCTGCTGCTGATCTCGGTGCCGACCCTGGTGTCGGGCTTCATCCTGCAGTTCATCCTCGGCGTGAAGCTCAAGCAGTGGACCGGGCTCGACGTCTTCCCGATCGCGGGCATCTCCGAAGGGCTGCGCAGCTATCTGCTGCCCGGCTTCGTGCTCGCGGGCGTGTCGATCGCCTACCTGACCCGGCTGACCAGGACCAGCCTGGCCGAGACGCTGCGCGCCGACTTCATCAGGACGGCCACCGCGAAGGGGTTGTCCCGGAGGCGCGTGGTCGGCCGGCACGCCCTGCGCAACGCGCTGATCCCGCTCATCACGTTCCTCGGCGCCGACCTCGGCAGCCTCATGGGCGGGGCGATCATCACCGAGAGAATCTTCAACCTGCCGGGCATCGGCAACCAGCTCTACATGTCGGTGTACCTCAGGGAGCAACCGGTGGTGGTCGGCATCGTGACCATGCTGGTCCTGGTCTACATCCTGGCCAACCTGGTCGTCGACGTGTTGTACGCAGTGCTCGACCCGAGGATCCGATATGAGTGACTTCCGACCGGACGGGCCTGTGCTGGCGCCCGAGGAAACCCCCGTCGAAAAGCCCCAGAAGAGGGAGAAGCAGGCCAAGCCGGCGAGCCTGTGGTCCGACGCCTGGTACGACCTGCGCAAGCGGCCCATCTTCATCATCTCCCTGATCATCATCGCCGTGCTGCTGCTGATGGCCTTCTGGCCGTCGCTGTTCAGCTCGGTCGACCCGTTCAACGCCCGCACCTGCGAGCTGGCCACGGCCCGCCAGGGGCCGAGCGCCGGGCACCCGTTCGGCCGCGACAACCTGGGCTGCGACCTGTACGCCCGGACGATCTACGGCGCGGCGAACTCGCTGAAGATCGGCATCAGCACGACGGTCGCCGCCGCGCTCATCGGCGGCCTGCTCGGCCTGATCGCCGGCTTCTTCGGCGGCGCGGTGGACAGCGTGGCCTCGCGCGTCACCGAGATCTTCTTCGCCATCCCCAGCGTGCTCGGCGCGCTGCTCATCGGATCGACCTTCCGTGACAGCGGGCTCGGGATCTGGCTGGTGGTCGCGGCGCTCACCGTGCTGGGCTGGCCGATGACGTTCCGGATCATGCGGGCGGCGGTCATCACCGCCAAGTCGCAGGACTACGTGGTGGCGGCCAGGGCGCTCGGCGCCGGGCCGGTCCGGATCATGTTCAGGCACCTGCTGCCCAACGCGCTCGCCTCGGTGATCGTCGTCGCGACGATCAACCTCGGCGGGTTCATCGCGGCCGAGGCCGCGCTGTCGTACCTGGGTGTGGGCGTGCAGCCGCCGGAGATCTCGTGGGGCCTCATGATCGCCGACGCGCAGCGCCGGTTCCTGGAGGCGCCGCTGCCGCTGATCTTCCCGGCCGTGTTCCTGAGCGTCACCGTGCTCGCGTTCATCATGCTGGGCGACGCCGTGCGCGACGCGCTCGACCCGAAGCTCAGGTAGAAGGGGGGACCGAACAGTGAGTAAGACGTCAGCGGACGTGTTGCCGGTCGAGGGAGGGCTCGGCAACGAACCGCTGCTCGCGGTCGACAACCTGCACGTGGAGTTCCACACCCGGGCGGGCGTCGTGCGCGCCGTGAACGGCGTGAGCTACACGGTCAACCCCGGTGAGACGCTGGCGGTGCTGGGCGAGTCGGGTTCCGGCAAGTCCGTGACCGCTCAGGCGATCATGGGCATCCTGGACATGCCGCCCGCGCGGATCCCCAAGGGGGAGATCCGCTTCAAGGGCACCGACCTGCTCAAGCTGTCGGAGGAGGCCCGCACCCAGGTGCGCGGCCAGCGCATCGCCATGATCTTCCAGGACGCGCTCTCCGCGCTCAACCCGGTCTTCACCGTGGGCTGGCAGATCAGCGAGATGTTCCGGGTGCACCGGGGCATGTCCAAGGGCGAGTCCATGAAGAAGGCCGTCGAGCTGATGGACCGGGTCCGCATCCCGGCCGCCAGGCAGCGCGTCAACGACTACCCGCACCAGTTCTCGGGCGGCATGCGGCAGCGCATCATGATCGCGATGTCCATCGCGCTCGACCCGGAGGTGCTCATCGCCGACGAGCCGACCACGGCTCTCGACGTGACCGTCCAGGCGCAGATCATGGAGCTGCTGGCCGAGCTGCAGCGCGAGAGCCAGATGGGCCTCATCCTGATCACCCACGACCTCGGCGTCGTGGCGGACGTGGCCGACAAGATCGCCGTCATGTACGCGGGCCGCATCGTCGAGAACGCCCCCGTGCACGACATCTACCGGGCGCCCGCCCACCCGTACACCAAGGGCCTGCTGGAGTCGATCCCCCGGGTCGACCTCAAGGGCCAGGACCTGTACGCGATCAAGGGCCTGCCGCCCAACCTGCTGGAACTGCCGTCCGGCTGCAGCTTCAACCCGCGCTGCCCGTACCGGCAGGGCAACTGCGTGACCGACGTCCCCCCGCTGTATCAGATCAGCGGCACGCGCGGCAGCGCCTGCCACTACTGGAGGGAGGTCCTCGATGGCGACCGGTGACAAGATCCTGGAGGTGCGCGACCTGGTCAAGCACTTCCCGCTGACCCAGGGCATCCTCTTCAAGCGGCAGATCGGCGCGATCAAGGCCGTCGACGGCGTCTCGTTCGACCTGCACAAGGGCGAGACGCTGGGCATCGTGGGCGAGTCGGGCTGCGGCAAGTCCACCCTCGCCAAGGTGCTGATGGCGCTGGAGCGGCCGACGTCCGGCTCGGTGCTGATCAACGGCCGCGACATCGGCCGGGCCAAGGGCGCCGAGCTCAAGCGCATGCGGCGCAACATCCAGATGGTCATGCAGGACCCGTACACGTCGCTGAACCCGCGGATGACCGTGGGCGACATCATCGGCGAGCCGTACGAGATCCACACCGAGGTCGCGCCCAAGGGCGACCGGCGCACGAAGGTGCAGGAGCTGCTGGAGGTGGTCGGGCTCAACCCCGACCACATCAACCGCTACCCGCACCAGTTCTCCGGCGGCCAGCGGCAGCGCATCGGCATCGCCCGCGGGCTGGCGCTCCAGCCTGAGATCATCGTCTGCGACGAGCCGGTCTCCGCGCTCGACGTGTCGATCCAGGCGCAGGTCATCAACCTGCTGGAGCGGCTGCAGAACGAGTTCGGGCTGGCCTACATCTTCATCGCGCACGACCTGTCGGTGGTGCGGCACATCTCCGACCGCGTCGGGGTGATGTACCTGGGCAAGTACGTCGAGCTCGGCAAGGACACCGAGATCTACGACCGGCCCGCGCACCCGTACACGCAGGCGCTGCTGTCGGCGGTGCCGGTGCCCGACCCGGAGGGGCGGGAGCAGCGGGAGCGGATCATCCTCCAGGGCGACCCGCCGTCGCCGGCCAACCCGCCGTCGGGCTGCCGGTTCCGGACGCGGTGCTGGAAGGCGCAGGAGATCTGCGCCGAGGAGGAGCCCCTGCTGCAGATCAGGCCGGGCACCTCGCACGAGAGCGCCTGCCACTTCGCCGAGACGCACGACGTCGTGCACATCGGCTGACCCGCCGCGGACGAGGCCCCTCCCGGTGTCCGGGAGGGGCCTTGCGCCTGTTCAGCGGGTCACGATGACGGCGCTGCCGTGGCCGAACAGGCCCTGGTTGGCCGCCAGCCCGGCCCGGGGCCCGTCGAGCTGGCGGCCGCCGGCCCGGCCGCGGAGCTGGTCGGTCAGTTCGCAGAGCTGCGCGAGGGCCTGGGCCGGGATCGCCTCGCCGAAGGAGGCGAGGCCGCCGGACGGGTTCACCGGGATCCGGCCGCCGAGCGCGGTGACGCCGTCGCGGAGCAGCTTCTCGGCCTCGCCGGGCGGGCACAGGCCGATGTCCTCGGTCCAGTCCAGCTCCAGCGCGGTGGACAGGTCGTACACCTCGGCCAGCGACAGGTCCTCGGGGCCGAGCCCGGCCTCCTCGTAGGCGGCGTGCGCGATGGCCGCGCGGAAGGGCCGCTCGGGCGGCGGGACGGCGGCGCAGGAGTCGGTGGCGAAGTTCGGCAGCTCCAGGACCGTGTTGGGGAAGGTGGGGGTCACGGTCGAGACGGCGGCCAGCCGGACCAGGTCGCGGGCGGCGGCGTGCCGGCGGGCGTACGTCTCCGAGGCCAGCACCACGGCCGCGCCGCCGTCGGAGGTGGCGCAGATGTCCATCAGCCGCAGCGGGTCGGCCACCATGGGCGAGGCCAGCACCTCCTCCGTGGTGACCGTCGCGCGGTAGCGGGCCATGGGGTTGAGCGCGCCGGCGCGGGCGTTCTTGACCTTGACGGCGGCGAAGTCGTACGGGGTCGAGCCGTGCAGGGCCATGCGGCGGCGGGCGTACAGGCCGAAATAGGCCGGGTTGGTGGCGCCGAGCAGGCGGAAGCGCAGCCAGTCGGGGTCGTCGGGGCGGTCGCCGCCGACCGGCTTGAAGAAGCCCTTCGGGGTGGAGTCGGCGCCGACGACGAGGGCGACGTCGCAGAGGCCGGCCAGGATGCGGGTGCGGGCGAGGTCCACGGCCTGGGCGCCGGAGGCGCAGGCGGCGTAGCAGGAGGCGACGCGGGCGCCGGTCCAGCCGAGGGCCTGGGCGTAGCTGGCGCCGGCGACGAAGCCCGGGTAACCGTTCCTGATGGTGTCGGCGCCGACCAGGTACTGGACGTCGGTCCAGGCGATCCCGGCGTCGCGCAGGGCGGCGCGGGCGGCGGCGAGGCCGTACTCCAGGAAGGGGCGGCCCTGCTTGCCCCAGGGGTGCATGCCGGTGCCGAGGACGACCACGCCGCCGCTCATGAGGCCCGCCGCCACATCCACACCAGCGGCCCGTCCGCGAGCGGGCCCGCCGTGAGCTCCAGCTCCATGCCGACCTCCAGCTCCTCGGCGGTGAGGCCGGCGACCTGGCCGAGCACGACGAGGCCGGCCCCGTCCAGCTCGACGGCGGCCAGGGTCACCGGCTCGTACGGCTGCGCCGCCACGTACGGCGCGGGCGGCGGGTAGGCGGAGCTCGTGTACGACCACACGCGCCCCCGCCGGGGCAGCCGGGTGACCTCCAGGTCCGTGCCCTCGCACCGGGGGTTGGGGCAGGAGCCGTGCCGGGGCGGGAAGCAGACGGTGCCGCAGGCCGCGCAGCGGGTGCCGAGCAGGACGACCCCGTCGTCGTCCACGGCGAACCAGCCCTCGATCGCGTACGTCATAGCCGGAGTATCACACAAGCGCTTGTTAGGGTGAATCCCCTTCGCCGCGCTTCCGCCGCCGCTGCCCCAGCACCACCCGCGCCGACATGACCGCCATCAGCGCCAGCATGCCCACCACCACGGCCGTCCTGCTGGCCGGCGCGCCCGGGCCGGGCCCCGGCCCGAAGTACGGGCCGGGCCGGGACGGCGGAACGGCCGGCGGCCCGAGCCCGTCGGCGGCGCGCAGCGCGAGCAGCGCGTTGGCCACCCCGTGGCCGTAGGAGTGGCTGTAGCCGCCCGCGGGCCGCTTCCTGGTGCCCTGCTCGATGGCCGTGCGCACCTCGTGCGGCGACAGGCCGGGACGGGCCGACCTGACGAGGGCCGCGATGCCCGCCACCATGGCGGCGGCCGAGCTGGTGCCGTCGCCCACCACGTACGAGTCGGCCCCGTCGGCCGTGACGATCTCCGTGCCCGGCGCGACCACGGACAGGTAGTCCTGGCGGTTGGAGAAACGGGCCACCTGGAGCCGCCGGTCCACCGCGCCGACGGCGATCACGCCGGGATAGGCGGCCGGGAAGTTCTTGCGGTTGCCCGCGTCGCCGTCGTTGCCCGAGGAGGCCACCAGCACCACGCCCTTGCCGAGCGCGTACTGCACCGCCTCCTCCTCGGCCGCCGAGCCCTCCCACGCGCCGCTGCCGCCGCCCAGGGACATGCTGATCACGCCCGCGCCGTGGTCGGCCGCGTACCGGATGCCCTGCGCCAGGGCGTCGTGCCCGT
This sequence comes from Actinomadura luzonensis, assembly GCF_022664455.2. Taxonomy (NCBI): domain Bacteria; kingdom Bacillati; phylum Actinomycetota; class Actinomycetes; order Streptosporangiales; family Thermomonosporaceae; genus Actinomadura; species Actinomadura luzonensis. The sequence continues at coordinate 1,523,594 of NZ_JAKRKC020000001.1, read as the reverse complement.
CCGGGGGCTGCCGCTCGCGCAGCGGGTCGCCGTTCTCCAGCGTGACCCGCACGGACAGGACGCCGGCCGCGGGCGCGACGCCGAGCACGCCGTCCAGGTGGCCCTCGCCGTGGCCGCGCCCGGCGATCAGGCTGGCCATGGCGGTGCCGTGGTGGCCCCACAGGCCCGTGCCGGGGCGGGCGCCCGTCAGGTCGGGGCCCTGGACGACGGCGCCCGCCAGGTCGGGATGGCGGGCGTTGACGCCGGTGTCGAGGACGGCGACCAGCACGCCCTCGCCCCTGCTGCGCCGCCACGCCTCGGGCAGCCGCAGCGCGTCGAGCTGCCACTGGCCCGCGCGGGCGACCGCGCCGACGTCGTCGCCCGCGCCGGGCGCCGGGACCGCCACCACGCAGGCGGCCAGCAGCACGGGGGCGAGGAGGCGGCGCACCGGGCGGTCCCTGGGGGGCCTCATCGGGTCAGCGTCCGCTGGAAGGCCGTCGCGAGCCGGCGCGCGGCGTCGCGGAGCCGGGGCTCGGGCGCGTCCTCCCGCCGGTACGGACGCCCGTCGGCGTACCCGGCGGCCGTGCCGACGAGGTAGGGGGCCCGGGAGCCGAGCAGCGCGCCGGTGACGTACTGCCGCGCGCCGAACCAGGCGGCCGCGCCGCGCGGGAAGGCCACCGGCCGCACGGTCGCCGGCCGGTCGCCGGCCCCGAGCGCCGCGAGATCGCCCGCGCCGCCGCCGGGCCGGTCGCTCACCACGCCGGTGAGCGCCGGGCGGTCGAGGACGGCGATGCCGACGGTGACGACGTAGGTCAGGGTGCTGTCGGCGTAGGTGGCGCGGAGCGCGGTGCGGCAGCCGGCGGCGAGCGCGCCGGGCTGGAACGCCTCCGGGCAGGACGCCTCGGGCGCGACGCCGACCAGCACGTACGTGACCCGCGCCCCCGACGGGCTGACCCCGGCGACCGCCGGGGGGAAGACCCGCTCGACCGGCCAGGCGTGCCAGCGCTCCGACACGGGCGGCTCGGGCGCCGGCCAGAGCGCGGTCACGAGGGTGAGGAGCAGCACAGCGGAGAGGTGGTACACGGCGGACCTCGAGCGGGTGAGGGGGGAACGCTCGACCAGACCGGCATTCTGGCACGCGACCGCGGGTGCAATCCGACGCTTCGGTAAACAGACCGATACGCGGAGTAATTCCGATCTGAGGCTTTAGTGCTACCGCGTGGGCGAAAGTCGGACATGCGCGCCGGGCGGGAGCCCCAGCCGCTGCGCCGCGTCACCGGAGTTGACCGCGATCGCGACCAGCCCCGCCGAGTCCGCGAAGGCCACCAGCTCACCCGGCGGCACCGCCGCGTACGTCTCCCGGTACGGCAGCGAGAGCTGCCGCCGCCCGAGCCACACGCCCAGCGTGTCGCCGATCTCGACGCCGAGCGCCCGCAGGTCGCCCGCCGCGATCGAGAGCTGGGTGTTGCCGTAGCGGTCCACCGAGACGACCTCGCCCTCCACCGAGCCGTCGCGGAGCTGCGAGGTCGGCTCGGGCAGCGTCACGAGCCGGCCCACCGGCACCTCGGGCCCCAGCTCGGACGGAGCCAGCCCGCCCCACAACCGGCCGGCGACCGGCGCGAACACGTCACGGCCCGGGAAGGTGGGCGACGCCGGGCGCAGGAAGTGCGCGTCGTTGCGGATCTCGTACGCGGCCCGCGCCCCGCCGCTGGCGCGCACCGCCCACGACAGCAGCCCGTTGTCCGGGCCGACGAACACCCGCCCGCCCGCCTCGACGGCGACCGCGCGCCGGGCGCCGCCGACGCCGGGGTCCACCGCGCCGACGTGCACGCCGCGCGGGAGGTAGGGGATGGTCTGGGCGAGGATCGCCGCGCCGCGCCGGACGTCCCCCGAGGGCACCAGATGACACACGTCGATCACCCGGGCCTGCGGAGCGATCCCGGCGATCACGCCATGGCAGGCGGCCACGTAGCCGTCCTCGAGCCCGTAGTCGGTGAGGAGCGTGATTACGGAGGTCACAATTCGTGACTGTACGTCTCCCAATCCACCGTGAACAGCCGCACTTCGCACATTACGATTGGCCACGGGCCGCGTGCGTGTGACGAGACCGTCGCACGCCCCCTCAGAGGAGGACACCATGGGAGCACCGCTCAGCGGTGACAGTGCTGCCCAGGAACCGTCCCGACAGCCACTCACGGAACGCGACATCGAGCTCCTCGCCTTCGAACGCCAATGGTGGCGCTACGCGGGCGCGAAGGAGCAGGCCATCAAGGAGACCTTCGGGTTCTCCGCCACGCGCTACTACCAGATGCTCGGCGAGTTGATCGACAGGCCGGAGGCGCTTGAGCACGACCCCATGCTGGTCAAGCGGCTTCGCCGGTTGCGCGCCACCCGCCAGCGCGACCGCGCCGCCAGAAGGCTTGGCATGCGCCCCTGACCGGCTGGGTACGGCAGCCGCGTGGAGAACATCCCTGGAATTGAAGCAATCTTGAAGGACCCGGCCGGGGCCGTGATCGGGCTCGACTTCGACGGAACCCTGTCTCCGATCGTGCCCGATCCGGCGGCCGCCGTGATCCACCCCAAGGCGCCCGCGGTCCTCGCCGACCTCGGCGCGCACGTGGGGGCCGTCGCCATCGTCACCGGCCGGCCGCCCGCCACCGCGCTGGAGCTGGGGCCGGGGCTGGCCGACGTCCCCGGGCTGGTCATCCTCGGGCACTACGGCTTCGAGCGCTGGGAGGGCGGCCGGATCTCCGCCCCGCCGCCGCCCGCGGGCGTGCCGCGGGTGCGGGCCGAGCTGCCGCTGCTGCTCGACCGGCTCGGCCTCACGGGCGTGGTGGTGGAGGACAAGGGCCGGGCCGTGGCGGTGCACACGCGCCGCAGCGCCGACCCCGAGGGCGCGCTGGCCGCGCTCCGCGAGCCGCTGGCCCGGCTCGCCGAGCGGCACGGGCTCGTGGTCGAGCCGGGCCGCATGGTGCTGGAGCTGCGCCCGGCCGGCATGGACAAGGGGCATGCGCTCGGCCTGTTCCTGGCCGAGCGGAACGCGCGCTCGGTGTTGTTCGCCGGTGACGACCTGGGCGACCTCGCGGCCTTCGACGCCGTACGCGCCTCCGGGCTGCCCGGCGTGACCGTGTGCAGCGGCTCGGCGGAGGTCAGCGCGCTGGCCGAGCGGGCCGACATCGTGGTGGACGGCCCGGACGGCGTGGTGGCCCTGCTGGCGGAGCTCGCGTCGGCGTTCAGTCGTTGATGACTGGACTGCAAGTGACGTTCCCTAGGGTCACGGGCATGTTCAAGCGTCACCTCGCCGTCGCGGCCGCCGCGGCGGCCACCCTCGCCACCCTCGCCACGGCCGTCCTGCCCGCGCACGCCGCCGCCCCCGCGCAGGCGCTCAAGCTGCGCGCCGGGCTGACCCTCTACATCCCCATCCAGTGGGTGGTGCACCGCTTCGGCCCCGACAACGTGCAGGTCGTGACCGGCAGGTGCGGCAAGGCCGAAGGCTGGCGCACGCTGGAGTGCGACGCCTTCTACATCCTCGGCCCGTCCTACATCAAGCGCGGCGCGGAGGGCTTCGGCCCCTACACCGGCAAGAACCCCTTCTACACGGCCAGCGACGTGCAGCCGTGCCCGTACAACCACAAGTGGGGCGAGTACGTCGGGCCGAAGGTCACCCGCGGCCTGCGCCAGGTCGGCCCCGGCCACAAGGCCGCCTACAACGCCTGGAAGTCCACCTGCGTCACCTACGACAAGGGCCGCACGAAGGGACACTTCACCCAGCGCGAGTGGTACCTGCCGAAGAGCCGGATCCTGGTCGTGGACCAGTGGGACACGCCCGGGCTGGCCGACACGCTCAAGAACGCCGACTGGTCACGCTAGGGCGTCCAGTTGGGCCGACAGCCACTTCTGCGGGGGCAGCGCGGTGGCCGCGGCGCACAGCTTGTCGCGCCGCGCCCGCCGCTCGTCCTCCGGCATCACCAGCGCCTCGTGCAGGGCGGCGGCGGTGCCGCTGATGTCGTACGGGTTGACCACGAGCGCGTGCGGCCCCAGCTCGGCCGCCGCGCCCGCCTCCCGCGAGAGCACCAGCGCGCAGCGCGGCGACAGCACCGGGCCCTCCTTGGCCACCAGGTTCATGCCGTCGCGGATCGGGTTGACCAGCAGCACGTCGGCCATCCGGTACGCGGCCAGCGAGCGCGGGTAGTCGTCGTGCACGTTGAGGATCAGCGGGTCCCAGTCCTCGGTGGCGAACTCGTTCTCGATCTCCTGGGCGCAGCGCTGCACCGAGGCGGTGTACTCGCGGTATTCGGGCAGGTCGTGCCTGCTGGGGTAGGCGAAGGCCAGGTGCACCACGCGGCCGTGCCACTCGGGATGGCCGGCGAGGAACTCGCCGTAGGCCACCAGGCCGCGCACGATGTTCTTCGACAGCTCGGTGCGGTCGATGCGGACGATCAGCCGCCGGTCGCCCACCTGCTCCCTGATCGCCGCCATGTGCGACTCGACGTCGGGCTCGCCGGCCCGCTCCCACAGCGCCGCGCCGTCCACCCCCAGGCTGTGGACGCCGATCCTGGTGGTGCGGCCCTCGTGGGTGACGGCGCGGGCGGCGCGGTCGACCTCCGCGCCGAGCAGCGACTCGCAGCAGTCCATGAACGCCGCCGCCCACCGCGCGGTGAGGAACCCGGCGTGGTCGGCGCCGAGTATGCCCTCCAGGACCTCCCCGGCCACCTCGTCGGGCAGCAGCGAGAAGTACTCGGGCGGCGCCCACGGGGTGTGGCTGAAGTGCGCGATGCGCAGGTCGGGGCGCTCGGCCCGGAGCATGGCGGGGGTGAGGGTCAGGTGATAGTCCTGTACCATCACGCGGGCCTCGTGGCCCGCCTCCTCGGCCAGGGCGAGCGCGAAGGCGCCGTTGTAGTCGCGGTAGGACGCCCACTCCCGGCCGAAGCGGGTGCCGAAGTTGGGCGCGTTGGGGATGTCGTACAGCAGGTGGTTGACGAACCACAGGGTGGAGTTGGCGACGGCGTTGTAGGCCCGGTGGAACGTCGCCGCCGGGATGTCGAGCATGCGCAGCGGCCCCGTGTCGTAGCCGGCGTGGTCGAGCCGGCCGCCGGGGGACACGCGCACGGCGCTGCGGTCGTCGTCCGACAACGCGGCGCAGACCCACAGAACACCGTCCTCCTTGGTCACGCCGGACAGCCCGGACACCAGACCGCCGCCGCCGCGCTTCATGATGAGGACGCCGTCGTCGGAGACGGTGAAGGAGACCGGCCCTCTGTTGGAGGCCACCAGGACGCTGTTCATCGAAGCTCCCTTCGATCATAGGATCCCAGCTATGGCGCTTGATGAGCTAACCGAGGAACTCGCCCGATCCGCCGCCGCGGGAGATCATCGCGCGCTCGGCGAGCTGCTGGCCAGGATCGAGCCCGATGTGATGCGCCACTGCTCCCGGATCCTGCCCTACCACCAGGACGCCGAGGAGGCCTCGCAGGACACCCTGCTCGCCGTGGCCCGCAACATCGGGCGCTTCGAGGGCCGGGCCAGGTTCAGCACCTGGCTGCACATCGTCACGGCCAACTGCGCGCGCACGACGTACCGGTCGCTGAAACGCCGGGCCGCCGAGCAGACCTCCGACGAGCTGCCGATGCAGAAGCCCGACGTGCGGCGGGTCAGCGTGATCGCCGGCTCCCGGCTCGACCTGCTCGACGCGATGGAGGCGCTGGAGGCCGACAAGCCGGACCTCGCGCAGGCCCTCGTGTTGCGCGATATCGTGCAGCTCGACTACAACGAGGTGGCCGAGCAGCTCGGCATCCCGCTGGGCACCGCGAAGTCCCGGATCCACCAGGCACGCAAGTACGTGCAGGCGGTGCTGGGTGAGGACTACCGCTGAGACGGCCCGTCTCGAATGCTGAGACAGGTAGTAATTTCGGCCACTTAAGCGGGTAGAGTCCTATTCAACAACTTCATATTGCTCATCCAGAGGGGTGGAGGGACCGGCCCTGCGAAGCCCCGGCAACCCTCCCGGCTTTCGACTCGCGACCTGGCGAGGCCGACCGGGACAAGGTGCCAATTCCGGTTCGCGGTCAAGGTGGCCGTGGGCGAAGATGAGGGAAGGCCTCGCTTCATGTCGCACGACTTTGGTCCTGCCGTCGCTCTGTCCTGCCGCGAGTGCGGCGCCCGCTACCCGCTCGGGCCCAGCTTCGCGTGCCAGGAGTGTTTCGGGCCGCTCGAGGCGGCCTACGAGTTCGGCCGGGTGACCCGCGAGGAGATCGCCGCGGGCCCGGCCAGCATCTGGCGCTACCGGGCGCTGCTGCCCGTCCCCGCCGACGTGGCCACCAAGCCCAACATGAACCCGGGCTGGACGAAGCTGGTCAGGGCGGGCAACCTCGGGCGGGCGCTCGGCATCAGGTCCCTGCACGTCAAGGACGACTCCGGCAACCCCACCCACTCCTTCAAGGACCGGGTGGTCGCCATCGCCGTCGAGGCGGCGCGCACCTTCGGCTTCCACACGCTGTCCTGCTCCTCCACCGGCAACCTGGCCGGCGCGGTGACGGCCGCCGCGGCGCGGGCCGGGCTCGACGCCTGCGTGTTCATCCCGGCGAACCTCGAAGAGGCCAAGATCGCGATGGCCCGGGTGTTCGGCGGCAGGCTGATCGGCATCGACGGCACCTACGACGAGGTCAACCGGTTCTGCTCCGAGCTGATCGGCGACCCCCTGGGCGACAAGTGGGGCTTCGTCAACGTCAACCTGCGGCCCTACTACGCCGAGGGCTCCAAGACGCTCGCGTACGAGATCGCCGAGCAGCTCGGCTGGCGGCTGCCGGAGCAGATCGTCATCCCGATCGCCTCCGGCTCGCAGCTCACCAAGATCGACAAGGGCTTCAAGGAGCTCATCGCGCTCGGCCTGGTCGAGGACGCCCCCTACAAGATCTTCGGGGCGCAGGCGGCCGGGTGCTCGCCGGTGTCGGCGGCGTACAAGGCGGGGCACGACGTCGTCCAGCCGGTCAAGCCCGACACCATCGCCAAGTCGCTGGCCATCGGCAACCCGGCGGACGGACCGTACGTGCTGGACATCGCCCGGCGCACCGGCGGGGCCGTCGAGGACGTCACCGACCCCGAGATCGTGGCCGCGATCAAGCTGCTCGCCTCGACCGAGGGCATCTTCGCCGAGACCGCGGGCGGGGTGACCGTGGGCGTGCTGAAGAAGCTCGTCGAGAGCGGCCGGCTCGACCCGGAGGCCGAGACCGTGGTGCTCAACACGGGCGACGGGCTGAAGACGCTCGACGCCGTCGCCGGCGAGTCGTCGCGGCCCACCGCCGTGATCAGGCCCTCTCTCGACGCGTTCCGCGCGGCTGTCTGACAACCAGGAAAGGCGAGATAACCATGAGCGTTACTGTGCGGATTCCCACCATTCTGCGCACGTACACCGGCGGAAACGCGGAAGTCGGTGGCGAGGGCGCGACTCTTCGTGACGTGCTCGCCAAGCTCGACGCGGACTACCCGGGTATCGGCGCGCGCATTCTGGATGAATCGGGCAAGATTCGGCGTTTCGTCAACGTTTACGTCGGGGAAGAGGACGTCCGATTCGCCGAAGGGCTCGACACTCCCGCCCCGCAGGGCGCCCAGATCTCCATCATCCCGGCGGTCGCCGGCGGCTGAGTGCCCTACGACATGACGGAAGGCGCCCCCAGTGGGCGCCTTCTGGCTTTTCGGTCCAATTCAAGGTTGAAGTACCTTCTCTGCGAACAAATGCGCCGTTTGCGGATTGACTCTGTTGCCAAACCCCGTGCCACAGGTATGGTCGAGGCGATCGTCTGGCTGTTTTCCCTTAAGTCGGGCGATTACGGGTCTCGCGGTGGAATGGGCGGGATCCGTAGCCCCAGTAAGAGGAGTCGGAAGTGGCGCAGGGCACCGTCAAATGGTTCAACGCGGACAAGGGCTACGGCTTCATCGCGGTAGACGGTGGTAAGGATGTATTCGTCCATTACTCCGCGATCCTGATGGACGGGTACCGATCTCTCGAACAAGGCCAGCGGGTCGAGTTCGAGATCACGCAGGGCCAGAAGGGACCGCAGGCCGAGTCTGTCCGCGCGGTCTGATTCACGTCACTGGTACGCACCGGCGGCCTCGCGCGGCAACGCAGTCCGTGCGACTCCGCCACCCCTCGTATTCACCGATCCAGACGGCGGGCCACACGGTGAGCGGCCCGCCGTCCGGGGACGTGCGCTACGCGGAGCCGACTGGGCTGACCTGCGAGCCGTTCCCTCCCGAAGGTCGTTCGCTTGCACTCGGCAGGGTAGAGTGCTAAACAGTTCGTTGGCACTCTGTGTGGCAGAGTGCCAATGACTCGGGATCGAGACGATGGGGTCTGCCGAACGGAGATGCAGGCCCTTGCCGTCGCGGGCGTCGGCTCGGTCCAGGACACGCCACCCTGCATCTGGGAGGTCTAGCCTTATGGCAGCCAAGATGATCGCGTTTGACGAGGACGCCCGGCGCGGTCTCGAGCGCGGCATGAACCAGCTCGCCGACGCCGTCAAGGTGACCTTGGGCCCCAAGGGCCGCAACGTCGTGCTGGAGAAGAAGTGGGGCGCTCCCACGATCACCAACGACGGCGTCTCCATCGCCAAGGAGATCGAGCTCGAGGACCCGTGGGAGAAGATCGGCGCCGAGCTGGTCAAGGAAGTCGCCAAGAAGACGGATGACGTCGCCGGCGACGGCACCACCACCGCCACCGTGCTCGCCCAGGCGCTGGTACGCGAGGGCCTGCGCAACGTAGCCGCCGGCGCCAACCCGATGGCCCTGAAGAAGGGCATCGAGGCCGCCGTCGAGCGCGTCAGCGAGGAGCTCTCCAAGCTGGCCAAGGACGTGGAGACCAAGGAGCAGATCGCCTCCACCGCCTCCATCTCCGCCGCCGACCCCGAGATCGGCTCGCTCATCGCCGAGGCGATGGACAAGGTCGGCAAGGAAGGCGTCATCACCGTCGAGGAGAGCAACACCTTCGGCCTGGAGCTCGAGCTCACCGAGGGCATGCGGTTCGACAAGGGCATGGTGTCGATGTACTTCGTCACCGACTCCGACCGCATGGAGGCCGTCCTCGAGGACCCGTACATCCTGATCGTCAACAGCAAGGTCTCCGCCAACAAGGACCTGCTGCCCCTGCTCGACAAGGTCGTGCAATCCGGCAAGCCGCTGCTGATCATCGCTGAGGACGTCGAGGGCGAGGCCCTGGCCACCCTGGTCGTCAACAAGATCCGCGGCCTGTTCCGCTCCGTGGCCGTCAAGGCCCCGGGCTTCGGCGACCGCCGCAAGGCCATGCTCAACGACATCGCCATCCTCACCGGTGGCCAGGTCATCGCCGAGGAGGTCGGTCTCAAGCTCGAGAACGCCACCCTCGACCTGCTGGGCCGCGCGCGCAAGGTCGTCGTCACCAAGGACGAGACCACGATCGTCGACGGCGCCGGTGACGCCGAGCAGATCTCCGGCCGGGTCAACGAGATCCGCGCCGAGATCGAGCGCACCGACTCCGACTACGACCGCGAGAAGCTCCAGGAGCGCCTCGCCAAGCTGGCCGGCGGCGTCGCCGTCATCAAGGCCGGCGCGGCCACCGAGGTCGAGCTGAAGGAGCGCAAGCACCGCATCGAGGACGCCGTCCGCAACGCGAAGGCGGCCGTCGAGGAGGGCATCGTCCCCGGCGGTGGCGTGGCGCTGCTGCAGGCCGGCGCCAAGGCGTTCGACAAGCTGGAGCTGGCCGGCGACGAGGCCACCGGCGCCTCGATCGTCCGCAAGGCCCTGGAGGAGCCGCTCAAGCAGATCGCGGTCAACGCCGGCCTCGAGGGCGGCGTCGTGGTGGAGAAGGTCCGCAACCTCACTCCGGGTGAGGGCCTCAACGCCGCGAGCGGCGAGTACGTCAACATGTTCGAGTCGGGCATCATCGACCCGGCCAAGGTGACGCGCTCCGCGCTGCAGAACGCCGCCTCCATCGCGGCGCTCTTCCTCACCACCGAGGCCGTCATCGCCGAGAAGCCCGAGAAGACCCCGGCCGCTCCCGCCATGCCCGGCGGCGGCGACATGGACTTCTAGGTCTTTTCGCGACGCCGAGACGAAGAGCGGCCCGGGTTTTCCGGGCCGCTCTTGTTTTCGTTTACCGGCCATTACGTTTCACAATTGATCCGCTACCCGCAGTGAGGAAATGTGTGTGCCGAACACGCTTCCACGAAAGGAGTAGCGGATGTTTTCCCGCACCAGGCGCATTCTGGGCGTCGCCCTTCTCGCGCTGGCCGCCGCGATCGCGGCGGGCGCTCCCGCGAGTGCCGACGAGGAGATCACCTCCGACATCCAGCTCCCGCGCGAGCTGCGCTTCTGCACGCCGGGCGGGCTCGGGCTGCCGATGCTCGACGGACTGCTGGGCCAGGTCATGGGCTGCGGCGGGCCGGCCGCCCGCCCGGCCTCGGCGGGCATACCGGACCGCCCGATGAGCGCCTACGAGCACCAGATGTGGCTGGAGGCGGCGGCCACGGCGGACGAGCTGCCGCCCCGGGCCGGATGGAGCGGGGCCGGCACGCCGTGACCCCGCCCCGGGCGGCCTTCCAGGGCCACGGGCTGGAACGCGGGCCGTGAGCTTGGCCCAGGACCGCGGGCCCGCGCCGGGCCGTAACCCGACCGCCTGGGGGCCGTTATCCGGTGACCGGGCGTGACCCTGGCGCGGCGGGGCTCAGACGCCGTACACCGGGATGACGTGGCCCCGGGCCAGGGTGTTGGCGGTGATGTTGAAGCCGACCACCGCCGGGCTGGCGTCGCCGTCCACGCCCAGCTTGTCCACGCCCAGCGCGTGGACGGTGAAGACGTAGCGGTGCGGGTCGCCGGGCGGCGGGGCCGCGCCGCCGAAGGCCTTGAGCCCGTAGTCGTTGCGGGCGTGCACGGCGCCCTCGGGCAGCCCCTTGAAGTCGGGGGCGGTGCCCGCGCCCGTGGGCAGCTCGGTCACCGAGGCCGGCAGGTCGAACAGCACCCAGTGCCAGAACCCGCTGCCCGTCGGGGCGTCGGGGTCGTAGCAGGTGACGGCGTAGCCGCGGGTGCCGGCCGGCGCGCCGGACCAGCGGAGCTGGGGCGAGACGTTCTGGCCGGTCATGCCCCAGTCGTTGAAGACGTGCAGGTCGCTCAGCCGCTCGCCGTCCTGGATGTCGTCGCTCTCGACCACGAGCGCGGGAACCGACGGCAGGTGTTCATGTGGCAGCGGTGCTGGCACGGCATCCTCCTAGGTAGAGAGCGTTCCTGCTCGCCATCCTAGAAGCGGCCGGGCCTGGCCTCCGTCAGGCCACCGGTTCCCGCGCCGCGGGCGGGTCAGCCCGTCAGCTCGGCGGGCAGCGGCTGGTCGTGCAGGACCGTGAGGGAGGTCACCGCGCGGGTCAGGACCACGTACAGGCGGGCCAGGCCGCGCGGCTCGGCGGCGACGATGTCCGCGGGCTCGACCACGATCACGTGGTCGTACTCCAGGCCCTTGGCCAGGGTCGCGGGGACGACGAGCAGACGGTGCCCGCCGTCCTCGGCGGCGTCGGGGTCGAGCACGGCGTGCGGCAGCCCGGACAGGGCGGTCGAGACCTCGGCGACCCGCGCGTCGGGCACGATGACGCCGATCGAGCCCTCCTGGGTGAGCAGCCGCGCGGCCGCCGCGGCCGGGTCGCCGCCCCTGCTGACGGTCAGCGAGCCGGCGCCGGGACGCAGCGAGCGCGGCGCGGCCAGGCCGGGGGCGATGGACGGCAGGAGCCGCGCGGCGAAGTCGAGCACCTCGCGCGGCACGCGGAAGCCGAGCGTCAGCTCGGTGACCTCGCCCTCGCGCTGGCCCAGGTGCTCGAGCACGGTCTCCCACGAGCTGGTGGACCAGGGTGTGGTGCCCTGCGCCAGGTCGCCGAGCACGGTGGCCGAGCCGTTGCGGCAGCGGCGGCCGAGCGCGCGGAGCTGCATCTCCGACAGGTCCTGGGCCTCGTCCACGACCAGGTGGCCGAGGGACGGGGTGCGCTCCATGAGGTCGCGGAGCTCGTCGAGGAGCGCGGCGTCCGCGGCCGACCACTTGGCGGACTTGTGGCTCCGGTACGGCTTCCGCCAGAGCAGCATTTCCTGCTCCTCGGGCGACAAGTCGGACTTGGCGGCTCTGGCGAGGAAGTCCGGCTCCGCCAGCAGCCGGTGCAGCACCTGCTCCGGCGTCAGCCTCGGCCAGACCGCGTCCACGAGCTGCTTGACCGGCTTCGACCGGGCCACCGCGTCCTGCACCCGGTCGTCGGGCGACTCGCCGCGCTGCTCCATGCGCACCAGCACCATGTGGGCCAGCCGCTGCGCCAGCGCCGCCCGGCCGGGCAGGTAGCGGGTCGTGCCGCGCAGGGAGGCGACGATCTCGCGCACCTCGTGGTCGGCCACCCGGTAGCGGTAGGCGCCCTTGGTGAACACCAGGCCCTCCTCCGGCTTCACGATGTGCAGCCAGAGCGCCCGCTCCAGCACCGCGGCCATCCGGGCGTCGCCCTTGAGCGCGGCCACCAGCGGCTCCTCGGGCGCGGCGTGCTCGCCGAGCAGGCCGGCCACCGTCGTCTGGTCCACCTTGACCTCGCCGAGGGCGGGCAGGACGGAGGAGATGTAGGACAGGAACGCCCGGTTCGGGCCGACGATCATCACGCCGGACCTGGACAGGCGCTCGCGGTGGGTGAACAGCAGGTAGGCCGCCCGGTGCAGGCCCACGGCGGTCTTCCCGGTGCCGGGCGCGCCCTGGACGCAGACCGTCTGGGCGAGGGCCGAGCGGACGATCTCGTCCTGGTCGGGCTGGATCGTGGCCACGATGTCGCGCATCGGGCCGGTGCGCGGGCGCTCGATCTCCTCGGTCAGGATCTTCGACGGGCCCAGCTCGACGTCCCCGTCGGCCAGGGGCTCGTCCTCGTAGGCGGTGAGCGCGCCGCCGTGGTAGCCGAAGCGGCGGCGGCGTACGACGCCCATCGGGTCGGCGGGGCTGGCCTGGTAGAAGGCGCGGGAGACGGGGGCGCGCCAGTCGATGACGAGCGGCTTGCTGTGGCCGTCGTGGACGTGGCGGCGGCCGACGTAGATGGTGCCCGGCAGGTCGTCGCCGCTCTCGCGGTCGAGGCGGCCGAAGAACAGCGGGGTGTCGGGGTGGTCGGCCAGGGCGGCGACGCGCTGGTCGAGCAGGGCCTGGAGGATCTGCTGGGACACCCAGTCGCCGGCCGCGTCGGCCGAGAGGGACTGGGCGTGGGCGCGCATGGCCGTCAGCGCCGCCCTGGACTCGGCCAGGTGGTGCTGCTCGGCGGCCAGGACGGCGGCGGGGTCGCCGGGATCGGCGGGTATGTCGGGGGCCAGCTGGTGCGCGGGCATGCGGAAGTGCCTCCTTTGTCGGGTACGGAGGTGGTCAAGGCAGCGAATCGACCAGTTTAGCGACGGGCGGCGGGGGCTTCCAAAGGATTTACGCCCGCGGGACGCGCCGCCGTGGAAGGGCATACCCGACGGCGGGGAGGGCGGGGTTGAGGGTCGAGGGGGGCGGGTAGGACGGGGAGGTGGCGCGGGTGCAGGTTCGGTTCTCGCCGATCATCCCCACGATCGCGAGCTTCCTCCTCGCGGCGCTCTGGGGCCTGTCGGTGTTCGCGGGCTGGGGCCTGGAGGCCTTCTGCGCGGACGGCGAGAGCGTCTGCGCGCAGCGCCTGAGCACGGCCTCCACGGTGTCCGGCCTGGTCGCGGCGCTCGCGGCGTGCTGCACGGCCGCCGCCTGGCTGCTGCCGCCGGCGCGGCACGATGTGCGGTTGTTCGGCCGGCTCATGGGCGCCGGCGTGGCGGCGTGGGTGGTGGCCGAGGGCGTGCTGTTCCTCGGCGGCCTGCTGGCCCGCCGGCCCTGACCCCTGGATCGGCGGGCGCTGAGCGGCGATAACGGCCCTGACACATCCCCCAGTTACGGAACTAACCCGGGAATACCGAAAAAATCGGGCATATCAGGTGGGTTTGCCGGATCATGAGGGTATGTCGCAGGCGGCGTGATAGTACGCAGGTGAGGGGGGTGGTTCGATTGTCGACGGCCCGCGGAGTCTCGTGGACGTGACACCACGCTGAATGCTCGGCCGCTCGCCCGAGCGGCCGGGCCTCCACCTTCCCGTCACACTCTCCCGTCACACCCCGCCGAGCACGTCGTCGGCGTCGATGATCTGGTACGCGTACCCCTGCTCGGCCAGGAAACGCTGCCGGTGCGCCGCGAACTCCTGGTCGACCGTGTCGCGGCTGACCACGGTGTAGAACCGCGCGCCGCCGCCGCCCGCCTTGGGCCGCAGCACCCGGCCGAGCCGCTGCGCCTCCTCCTGCCGCGAGCCGAACGTCCCCGACACCTGGATGGCGACCGACGCCTCCGGCAGGTCGATCGAGAAGTTCGCGACCTTGGAGACCACCAGCACCTGGATCTCCTTGTCGCGGAAGGCCTGGTAGAGGCGTTCGCGCTCCTTGACCCGCGTCTCGCCCTTGATGACCGGCGCGCCCAGGTGCTCGCCCAGCTCGTCGAGCTGGTCGATGTACTGGCCGATGACCAGCACCTGCTCGCCCGCGTGCCGCCGCACCAGCGCCTCGGTCACCCGCGTCTTGGACGGCGTGGTGGCGCAGAAGCGGTAGCGCTCCTCCGACTCGGCCATCGCGTACGCCAGCCGCTCCTCGTCGGTCAGCGTGACCCGCACCTCGACGCAGTCGGCCGGCGCGATCCAGCCCTGGTTCTCCATCTCCTTCCAGGGCGCGTCGTAGCGCTTGGGGCCGATGAGCGAGAACACGTCGCCCTCGCGCCCGTCCTCGCGCACCAGCGTCGCGGTGAGCCCGACGCGCCTGCGCGCCTGCAGGTCGGCCGTCATCCGGAAGATCGGCGCGGGCAGCAGGTGCACCTCGTCGTAGACGATGAGCCCCCAGTCGCGCGCGTCGAACAGCTCCAGGTGGCTGTAGACGCCCTTTCGCCTGGTGGTCATCACCTGGTAGGTGGCGATGGTGACCGGGCGGATCTCCTTCCTGGTGCCGCTGTACTCGCCGATCTCGTCCTCGGTGAGGGACGTGCGCTTCAGCAGCTCGGTCTTCCACTGGTGGGCGGAGACCGTGTTGGTGACCAGGATGAGCGTGGTGGCCTGGGCGCGGGCCATGGCGGCCGCGCCCACGATGGTCTTGCCGGCGCCGCAGGGCAGCACGACCACGCCGGAGCCGCCGTGCCAGAAGGCGTCGGCCGCCTCCTGCTGGTAGGGCCGCAGCGACCAGCCCTCCTGCGTGAGCGTGATGGGGTGGGCCTCGCCGTCGACGTAGCCGGCCAGGTCTTCCGCCGGCCAGCCCAGCTTGAGCAGAGCCTGCTTGACGTTGCCGCGGTCGCTCGGGTGCACGACGACCGAGTCGGCGCCGAGGCGCTCGCCCAGCATCGGCTGGATCTTCTTGGAGCGCAGCACCTCCTCCAGCACCGCGCGGTCGCTGGAGGTGAGGACGAGGCCGTTGACCGGGTCCTTCTCCAGGCGCAGGCGGCCGTAGCGGGCCATGGTCTCGGCGATGTCCACGAGCAGCGCGTGCGGCACCGGGTAGCGGCTGTGGCTGATGAGCGCGTCGATGACCTGCTCGGCGTCGTGGCCGGCGGCGCGGGCGTTCCACAGCGCCAGCGGAGTGACGCGGTAGGTGTGCACGTGCTCGGGAGCGCGTTCGAGCTCGGCGAACGGCGCGATCGCCTTGCGGCACTCGTCGGCCTTGTCGTGGTCGACCTCGAGCAGCAGTGTCTTGTCCGACTGGACGATGAGCGGGCCGTCGTTCACGGAATCCCTTCCTACGGTTGACCCTTATCCAACACAGCCGACGGCAGGGAAAGTCCCGGAACGGGTCATCAATCGTCGAGGTAGCCGTTCAGGCCGAGGAAGAGGAAAAGGAGGATCATGAGGGCGAAGCCGAGCCCGAACAGGATCCAGCTCCACATCACCATCGTACGTGCCGTGCCGGGGTCGGTGTTCGAGCGGCTGAGCGCCAGCCCGGCCAGGATCGCCCCGGGCAGGCCGAGCACGTTGCAGCAGGAGACCAGGCCGAGCAGGTTGAGCACGAGGGAGACGATGGCGTTGGCGCTGGGCCCCTCGCTCCGCGGGGGCGGCGGCGGATAGCCGTAGCCGTAGCCGTAGCCCGGCGGGGGCTGCTCGCCGTAGGGCGCGCCGTAAGGCTGGTACGGGTAACCCGACGGGTCCTGTTGAGTCATCGTCACCTCCAGACACGTCAACACTTATCACGGAATCGAGACGCGCCCGGCCCCGTCGCGTGATCCGGTGCCGGCGGTCAGAGGCGGGCCCGCAGCGCCTTCCGGTCGAGCTTGAGCACGCTGGTGACCGGGATGTCCGGGACGAACCGGATCTCGCGCGGGTACTTCACCCGTCCCACGCGGTCGCGGGCCCACTCGACGAGCTCCTCGGCGCTCGCCGTGGCGTCCGGCTTGAGCTGCACGAACGCCACGACCTCCTCGCCCACGCGGGGGTCGGGGCGGCCGACCACGCAGGAGCGCACGACGTCGGGGTGGTGGTCGAGGGCGTACTCGACGTCGCGGGGGAAGACGTTGAAGCCGCCGCGGATGATGAGGTCCTTCTTGCGGTCCACGACGTAGAGGTAGCCGTCGTCGTCGACGCAGCCGAGGTCGCCGGTGCGCAGCTCGCCGTCCACGAGCGCGGTGCCGTCGGGGTCGGGCTCGTGCTCGCCCCAGTAGCCGAGCATCAGCGGCTCGCCCGCGACGCAGATCTCGCCGACGTCCCCGGGCTCGGCCGCCTCGCCTGAGCCGTCGCGGATCGTGATGGTGTAGCTCGGCAGCGGCAGGCCGACGCTGCCCGCCCGGCGCCGGCCCGGCGGGTTGAAGGTGGTGACGGCGCAGGTCTCGGTCAGGCCGTAGCCCTCCAGGATCTGCGTGCCGGGCATGCGGCGCTCGAACTCCTCCAGCAGGCTCCGGCCGAGCGGGGCGGCGCCGCAGGTGAGGTGGGACAGCTCGGGCAGCGGGTGCGACTCCAGCGGCTCGGCCAGCAACATCTGGAGCATGGCGGGCACGACGGTGCCGTACTGGACGTGCTGCTCGGCGGCCAGCTTGAGGAACTGGCCGGCGTCGAACCAGCGCATGAGCACCGCGTGCTGCGGCTCGGTGGCGTGCAGCCAGGCGACCGAGACGATCAGCCCGTACGAGTGGGACAGCGGCACCGGCACGATGACCCGGTTCTTGCCCTCCTGGTAGGAGGTGTCCCAGACGTCCTTGCCGACCTGCCACAGGCCGCGGTGGCTCAGCATGACGCCCTTGGCCCGGCCGGTGGTGCCGCCCGTGTACATGAGGGCGGCCAGGTCGCCGGGGTCGCGGGCGACGGGGCCGTGGGCGGGCGCGCGTTCCAGCTCGGCGGTGTCCACGTGGACCGGGACGTCCACGCCCGCGGCGCGCACGGTCGCCTCCAGCTCGGGCGAGGTGACGACGGCCACGGCGCCGCTGTCGAGCAGGATGTGGCGCAGCTCCTCCGCGCCCACCAGGAACACCACGGGGGTCACCACCGCGCCGGCCGCCCACAGCGCCTGGTACAGCAGCGGCACCTCGGGCGAGTTGGCCATCATGACGGCCACCCGGTCGCCGGGCCTGACGCCGGCCGCGACGAAACCGCCGCACATCCGGCGCGCCCGCTCGGCGAGCGCGTGACTGCGGTGCCAGACCCCTTCGTAGTACATCGCGTCGTGGTCGTCGAAGCGGTCCCACGACTCCTCGGCCAGACGGCCCAGCGTTTGCTCGGTCACATGCACAACCTGATGCGCGGGGGAGCGCGCCGTCAACCCTCGGCGCTCTTGACAGCCATTGTGGCGGATGTCTTCATGTCAGGTAAATGAAGTGAAATCTCCTTCTCCGGCCATTCTGGTTTTCCTCGCCGTCTAGATCGTGTAAATGTGGAAGATCTGGGGCGCGGATCGCGCCTCCGGCCGGGAAGGCGCGTGGACTGCCAGGTCAGGCGGCATGATTACGCAGCGCGATCGGTTCGTACGAGGAACGGCAACTCGTGGTTCCAAGATATTTCCGGTAGAAAAAGATTCGCGCCAAGCTCCGAGGTGACTTCGTGACCGACACGCCTGAACCGGGCGAGCTCGACCTCGACGACATTACGCTCACCCAGCGCCGCCTGGCACTCAACGACCGGCTGCGGGCGAGCGTCCCCCCGGTCACCGGAGACCTCGCCCGGCGCGCGGCCGACGCGCTGCTGCGCTCCTACCTGGAGCCGCCGTGCTTCGCCGAGGCGGTCCGCCGGCTGGCCGCCCGCCACCTGCTCGTCCTCGTCGGCGCGGAGGAGACCGGCAAGCGGCTCGGCGGCCTCGCGCTGCTGTCGCGCATGTCGCTGGCCGAGAGCACGATCACCGTCCTGTCGCCCGCCCGCACCGCCGCCGAGCTGCTGAGCGGCACGGAGTACGCGCCCGGGCGGGCGTACCTGCTGCACGACTGGATCGCTCCCGGCACCGACCGCACCGAGCTGGTCAACCTGGCGCGCAAGCTGGCCGAGCTGGGCTCCTACCTCGTCGTCACCAGGAACGGCGTCCCCTCGCGGGCCGTGGAGGTCGAGCAGCCCTGGGCCGCGCCGGACCCCGGCGAGCTGTTCGAGCTGTGCCTGCGCACGTACGACCTGCGCGCCGGCCGCGCGCCCGAGGCGCTGGCCAGGGCCAGGGGCCGGGCGGCCGAGCTGCCCACGCCCGCGCAGGTCGTCCGGCTGGCCGCCGGGCTCGCGCCGGGCGGCCGGCCCGCGGGCGAGGAGGTCGCGGCCTGGTTCGACACCAAGCCCGCCATGCGGGAGGTGCTGGCCGCGGCGGCGCTGGCGTTCGTCCAGCCGCTGCCCGAGGCGGCCTTCCACGCGCAGCTCGGCCGGCTCGACCGGGTCTGGCAGGCGCACGAGGGCGGGCCCCGGCTGCTGCCCGGCCCGCACCCGCTGATCGCCGTCACCGGCGGGCAGGCCGCCTTCCGGACGCCGGAGCACCGCGGGCCGGTGCTGGCCGAGCTGGCCGCCCGCTACGGGTTCTGGCTCTGGCAGCCGCTGCGCGCCTGGGTGCGGTCGCTGCCCGCCGAGGGCCCCGAGGTGCGCGCCCGGGCCGCGGAAGGGGTGGCCGCGCTCGCCGCGCACGCCTTCCGCGAGGCCCGGCACGAGCTGCTGGAGGTGTGGGCGGCCGGGACGGCGGGGGAGCGGCTGGCGGCGGCCGACGCGCTGACGCACATGTGCGCCGACGACGCCCTCGTGCCCGAGGCGCTGCGGCTCGCGCTGGACTGGGCGGCCGACCCGGGCCGGGCCACGACCGCCGCGGCGGCGTTCGGCGGCGGCCTGTCGGTGCGCTACCCGGACGACGCGCTCCGCGCGCTGCGGCGGCTCGCCGGCGGCGACGGCCCCGCCGCCGCGGTGGCCGCGCGCACGCTGACCCTCCTCGGCCCCGCGACGGCCGCCGCGACGGTGCTCAGAGCCCCGAGACGCCCGTGATGCGGTGCAGGGCGAAGCGGTGGACGGCGGCCCTGGTCTCGTCGTACGCCGTCAGGTAGCCGCCCTCCATCCTGGCCGGCTCCAGGATGCGCGAGGTGGCGTTGCCCTGCGAGTCGAGGTAGCCGATCCACACCCGCACGCCCTGCTTGATCGCCTCCTGCAACGCCGAGATCGTGGCGGTCGCGGGCCCGCGCGGGACCTGCCCGTTCGGGGAGTCCACCGGCTCGCGCCGCGCCAGGTGGGCCGCGTCGCCGGCGCGCAGCGCCCGCACGGCCGCCGCCGCCACGTCGGGATCGACCCCGTTGGACGAGGTGAGGGCGCGCACCGGCGCGGCCGCCTCGGTGCGGCGGCTGTCGAGCTGCGAGATGATCACGTCGCCGTCCAGCGACTCCGCGACCGGGGCGTACCCCATGGCGCGCAGCGAGTCGACCAGCACCGCCCGCGACGAGCGGGAGGCGATCACGGTCGGCGCCAGCCGGCGCAGGCGCAGCGCGGCCGAGCGGCGGTCGGCGGTGATCTGGTCGAGCAGCGCCGGGTCGTCGCAGCGCACGTACGCGCTCGCCGTGCCCACCCGGATGCGCCCGTGCCGCCGCGCCACGTCGCCCACCAGGTACGACAGCGCCTGCGGCACCGGCGTGGCCGAGTGGCGCGACAACATCGCCAGCAGCTCCTCGCCGCCGTGCCCGGCGTCGAGCGCCCGCCGGATCGACTGCTCGCTGAACCGGTAGACCGTGGCGCCGCCCTTCGACTCGACGTCGGCGGTGAGCGTCATCCAGCGGTTGAGCTCGCTGGTCAGCGGGCCGGGCGCGACGGCGGTGAGGTCGGCCTGCAGCAGCACGTGGTCGACCGGCTCGGGCAGCAGCGGCGCGAGCAGGCCGGCCGCGGCCGGCGCGGCGTCGGGGCCGCCCTGCAGCAGCGCCCGCCCGTGCCCGGACAACGCGCCGAGGCCCGTCACGCCGACCTGCTCGGCCTCGCGCAGCGCGAACTCGACGAGCTGCTCGCGCAGCGGCCCACGGCGGCGCGGCTGCTCCCAGGCCAGGCGTTCGAGCACCGCGTCGCGGGTGGGCGCGCGGCCGGGAGCCGCGGCCAGCACGCCCAGCGTCGCCGCCCGCACCCCCGGGGCCGAGGAGCGGCGCAGGTCGGCGTGCAGGGCGTTGAGCGGGCGGTCGCGCTCGTCACGCTCGCCCACCAGGCCGGGCACGCGGTCCATGTGGAGCCAGGTGGCGGCCAGCGTCGCCCAGCGGTCGGCGGTGCCCCTGACCCGCCACAGGTCGTAGCCGGGGGTGGGCAGCCATTCGCCGTCCACGCCGCCGCCGGCCGCGACCAGCCCGGCGGCGTGCGCCACTTCGACGGCCAGCGCCGTCGCCCACTCCGGCAGGTCCAGCTCGGTCGCCGTGCGCTTGAGGTCGCGTACGCCGAGCCCGCCGGTGCGCAGCACCCCCGGCGGGTCGATGCTCCACCGCTCGCACAGCTCCTCGACCGACCGGACGAACATGAACGCCTGCCCGGCCGCCGTGCGGTCGGCCAGCTCCCGGTCGCGCTCGCCGCCCTCCAGCGGCGGCGGCGCGGCCAGCAGCCCGCGGTGCACCCGGCCGCCGCGCAGGTAGAGACCCACCTCGCGGGGCAGCGTCACGCTCTCCTCGCCGGTCGCCGCGAGCAGGCCGCGGGCCAGCAGCTCCTCGATGGGGGAGCGGGCGGTGCCGACGCGGACCTCGCGGCGGGCGTTCGGCACCCGGCCCGTGGGCGGGCCCCAGGCGAGCTGGTCGAGCGCGGCCCGCGCCTCGGGCGACACGGACGCCACCAGCGCGGCGGGCTCGGCCAGCGCCGCCGCCAGGCGCTCCTTGCCGGTGCCCGCGCCGCCGGGCGCGATGTCGTCGGCCATCTCGTCGAGCTGCTCGGGCGGGTGGTGGCGGAACGCCTCGGCCGCGCGCGGGCCCAGCCCGGCCGGGTCCTCCAGGGCCTTGCGCACGCCGGGGCCGAGGTCGAGGGCGTCGTCGGGGCCGTAGACGAGGGCGAGGTCGCGCAGCCGGTCGAGCGCCGCCGACAGCGCGGGCTCCGGGTCCTTCTTGCGGCCGTCCCCGGGCTCGGTGAGGGCCGCCGCGACGAGGGCGCGCAGGCGCTTCTTCGGCGTCGGCCCGTCCTGGACGGCCAGCGTCTCGACGACGGCCAGCGTGAACCGGTCGAGCCGGTCGAGCGCCCGTCCGATCGCCGACGGGCTGGCCGCGCGCGAGGCCAGACCCTCCAGGTGCGCGGGCACCGGAGTGATCAGCTCGGGACGCGACGAGACGAGCGCCCGCAGCTGGTCGTCGGTGCGCCCCCTGATCCACTCCGTGAACTCCATCGTTGCCATGGTATGTCCCCCCTGATTGGGGCAGCATGGCTGGACGTGATAGAGCGTGCGGACCAGCTCGTGCTGAACTACGTGTCCAAGGCCGCCGACGCGGCCCACGGCGTGTTGCGCTCCGACCAGCGGCTCGACTTCGCCCGGCGGCTGCGCGCCCGCATCGAGGCCGAGCGCGGCGGCAGCCAGAGCCCGCGCGAGGTGGCCAAGCTGCTGGCCCGGTTCGGCGACCCGGTGGCGCTCGTGGAGCGCGAGGCCCGCCGCCTCGCCGCCGCCGCGCCCGGCACCGCGCCCGGCACCGCGCCCGCTGTCGGGGCCGCGCCCGCCGTCCGGGTCGCGCCGGCCGCCGGGGACGGGCTCGCGCCCGGCGACACCCGGCGTTTCCCGGCGATCGTGGACGATCCCGGCTTCTCGCCGGCCGTCCAGCCCGTCCGCCGGCCCGCCCGGCACCGGCAGAACCGCCCGGCCGGCCGCGGCCTGCCGTTCGCGGGCCTGCGCAGGGCCGCGATGTCCTCGGCCAACCCCATGGCCACCGGCGGCAGGGACGCGCGGACCGTGCTCAAGGAGCACCCGCGCGACGTCGGCGCGCTGGCGGTCCTGGTGGTGGCCGCGCTACTGGTGCCGTTCGGGCTGCCGGCGCTCGCCATCTTCCCCGTCCCCCTGGTGGTGTGGGCGGCGGGCGCGGCGATCGTGCTGCTGAGCGAGAGCTGGGAGGTCCGCGACCGGTTCCTGGGCGCGGGCGCGCCGCTGCTCGGCTACGCGGTCGGCGGGGTGCTCGTCGGCGGCCTGCGGGTCGGCGCGGAGCCCGGCCTTGACGCGTTCATGACCCAGTTCTGGGCCGTGAGCGGCACGATGTTCATGATCGGCACCGGGCTGGGCGTGCTCTGGCTCGGCTACCGCCTGCTCGACGCCTAGCTGACCGGCGCCGGGCGCGGGCTCGGCAGCAGGCCGACGGCCAGGCGCACCCACGCCGTCACGAACTGCTCCTTGTCGGCGTGCCCCGGCAGCTCGCCCACCGTCTCCTGGAAGAGCCGGTAGTGCACGACCGCGCCGCCGAGCACCGTGGAGATGCCGGCCCAGTCGAGCTTGACGTCGTGGTACTCGGGCTGCGCCTGGAACCAGGTGACGATCGCGTCGAACATGGGCTGCAGCAGCCCGTCGCGCACGACGGCGACCAGCTCGGGGAACTGGCTCAGGTCGCGGAAGAAGACCCGGGTCAGCTCGGACTCCTCGCGCACCTTGGCGAGGCCCGCCCGGCAGATGTGCGACAGCCGCTCCTCCAGGTCCACCGACGCCTCCATGGCGCTGAGCGCGGCCATGCTCTCGGCGACCTGGCTCCGGGTGCGGGCGGCGTGCTCGTTGATCGCGGCGGCGAGCACCTCGTACTTGGACTTGAAGTGCCTGTAGAGCCCGCCGGCGCCGGGAGACAGCCCTGCGGCGGCCTCGATCTCGGCCACGGATGTGGCGGAGTAGCCCCGCTCGGCGAACAGCCGCAGGGACTCATCGATGATCCGCTCACGGGTGGATCTGGTCATGTCTATCCTGATACCTCCGTAAGGAGAGTAGTCGTTACGGAGCCGCGCGCCGGATCAGGCTCGCCAGAGCGGAGCCGGCGACGAGCCAGACGAGCGCCGCCAGGCCGTAGTTGACCGGGGCCGTCCAGCGCGGGTCGGCCGGCTCGAACAGGTTCGCCAGGCCCAGCGAGAGGCGGTCGGCGAGCGCGGCCACGAACCGGTACCAGACGTTCGCCGGGTTGGCGCGGAGCACGGTGAACAGCGCGTACAGGACCAGCGAGAGCGCGGCGACCCGGCTCGCCAGGCGGACGAGGGCGGCGGTGACGGCCACGGCGCGCCGCCAGGGCGTGACGGCGGGGCGGGCGGGCCGGGCGGGGCGGTGGGGGCGGGTCGGAGCGGTGGAGGCGACGAGGCGGTCTCCGGCCTGAGGTGGTTCGGGGGTGTCGGGCACGGCCGCTCCTCTCCGATAAGTAATTCCTTTCTTCCCATTCCTACGGTCCCACAACAAGGGGCGTTACCGGCAGTCGTGGCGTGTTTGGCATCCTGCTCGGGTGATGACTTCGGTGGGTTTCGACCTCGACATGACTTTGGCCGATACGCGTACCGGCATAGCGGCCGTTTACGACGAGCTGTCGGCGCGTTTGGGGGTGCCGATCGACAGCGCGGCCGTGGTGACGCGGCTGGGGCCGCCACTGGAGACGGAGCTGGCGAACTGGTTGCCCGCTGAGCAGGTGCCGGCCGCAGCCGACCTGTATAGGGAGATTTATCCGGATATAGGGGTTCCGGTGCACACGGCCATGGACGGCGCGCACGACGCCATCGCCGCCGTCCGCGCCGCCGGCGGCCGGGTCATCGTCGTGACCGGCAAGAACCAGCGCGACGCCGTCGGCACCGTCGAAGTGCTCGGCCTGGTCGTGGACGAGGTGGTCGGCTCGCTGTTCGGCGCGGACAAAGGATCGGCACTCGCGCGGTTCGGCGCCGCGGCCTATGTTGGTGACCATGTCGCGGACATCGAGGCGGCCCGCGCGGGCGGCGCCGTGAGCGTGGCCGTCGCGACCGGCCCGTACACGGTGGAGGAGCTGCGCGAGCACGGTGCGGATGTGGCCTTGTCCGACCTCACCGAATTCGCCGCTTGGTACACCGGTTGGCGCCGGCGCGATGAAGTCCGGTAATTCCCCGGCATTTACCCGGTCGCCCCGGCGCTCTTCGGGGCATAACCTACATCCATCCAGCCTTTTCGACTGTTTGAACGAGGTCCTCCTGTGCCGAGTGGCAAGGTCAAGTGGTACGACGCCGACAAGGGATTCGGCTTCCTCACCCGTGACGACGGCGGTGAGGTCTTCGTGCATTCCTCCGCGCTGCCTCCTGGCGCCGTCCCGCTCAAGCCGGGGCAGAAGGTGGAGTTCG
This sequence comes from Actinomadura luzonensis, assembly GCF_022664455.2. NCBI lineage: Bacteria > Bacillati > Actinomycetota > Actinomycetes > Streptosporangiales > Thermomonosporaceae > Actinomadura > Actinomadura luzonensis. The sequence continues at coordinate 1,498,884 of NZ_JAKRKC020000001.1, read as the reverse complement.
GCGTCGCCGAGGGCCGCCGCGGCCAGCAGGCCCTGTCGGTCAGGATCCTGGAGCAACCGCCGACCCTGGCCAAGCCCAAGCCCAAGGGCAAGCGGAAGAAGCCGGACGAGATGGTGGTGATCGTCGAGGACCTCATCAAGCTGCTCGACGAGGTCTCCGGCACCTACCGGAGGGGCAAGCACCCCGAGACCGCGCACGCCAAGAAGATCGCCCAGGTGCTGCGCGCCCTCGCCGACGACCTCGACGCGTAGTCAGAGGCCGCCCGGTCGGCCGAACCGTCCAGCCGTACGGTCAGCCGTGCGGGTTGGTCAGCGGCTTGGTGGAGTCGAGCGCGCCGGGCTGGGGAGGCTCGGCGGGCCGGCTCCACTCGTCCGTCGGGGCCTCGGCGGCCCTCCTGTCCGCCTCGGCCGCGGTGACCCGACGCCGCCGCGCCCTGGCCACCACCAGCCAGCCGAGCGTGCCGGCCAGCACCACCGCCAGCGTCACCAGCCCGGCGAGCGGGCTGCGGGCCAGCGACAGCACCAGCCCCACCAGCCCGCCGAACACCCACGCGAGCTGCAGCACGGCCTCGACCACCCCGAAGGTGGACGAGCGCACCTCCTCGCCGATCTCGCGCTGCACGATGGCGTCCAGCGCGAGCTTGCCCAGCTCCTGCGCGAACGCGGTGACCAGCGAGACCGCCAGCGCGGCCCATATCCCGAACAGGACCGCCGCGACGACGGTCGTCACGACGGTCACGGCCAGCGTCGCCAGCACGATGAGCTGCGGCGCGTGGTTGCGGGTCCAGTTCGCCACGGCCGCGCCCGCCAGGCCGCCGAGCCCGGCCGCGCCCGCCAGCAGCGCGATCGTCTTCGTCACGTCGAAGAACGGGTCGGGTGTCCCCGACAGCCACGGCACCGCGCGGTCCTGCACCAGGAACAGCAGGAAGAACAGCAGGAACCCGGAGAAGATCCGGAGCGCCAGGTTGGCCCAGACCGCCTCGGCGACCGTCGGGCCCACCTTGAGCAGCGTGCGCCAGCGGTGCTTGGCCCCCTCCTCCTCCAGGTCGGGGGAGTCGATGTGGCGCGGCAGGCGTACCGCGACGACGCCGAGCAGCAGGAAGGCCAGCATCGCCACGCGCAGCACCACGGCGCTGCCCAGCCACGCGGTCAGCCCCGCGCCCACTGGCACCGCCACCCCGGCCGCGACCAGCGTGAACAGCGCCACCCGCGCGTTCGCCGAGACCAGCGTGATGTCGGCGGGCAGCACGTTCGGCATGATCGCCGCCCGCGACACGTTGTACGCCTTCGACAGCACCAGCACGCCGAGCGCCCCGATGAACAACGTCGGCAGGTCGCCCGGCCCCACCGCCGCCGCCATCGCGAAGCACAGCAGCCCGCGCCCGAACAGCGTGCCCGCCATGACGTAGCGGCGGCCGGACCTGAACCGGTCGAGGATCGGCCCGACGAACGGCGCGAGCAGCGCGAACGGCAACATGGTGATGACCAGGTAGAGGGCCACCGAGCCGCGCGCCTCGCCGACGGGCACCCCGAAGAAGACCGTGCTCGCCAGCGCCACCGTCACCATGGCGTCGCCGGCGCTGTTGCCCGCCGACAGCTCGATCAGCCGGCCGAGCCCGGTGCGGCCCGCGCCGCCCGCGTACGTCAGCCGCCGCGTCGCCCTGCCCATCGAGCGCGCGCCCCTGACGGTCGCCCGGCTCGCCCGCGCGGTGCCGCCGGCCGTGGCCCGGCCGGCCCGCGCCGTCGCCCGGCCCGCGTCGGCGGCCCCGCGCCCCACGCGCCGCGCGATCTCACGCGCCCGGTCCCAGCCTGCGTTCACGCCTACCAGTCTTACCCCGATTCGTCCGCGGCTGTAGGTCACGGGGGGCGAGTTGCGCCCGCCCGGTCACAAGAGTCACGGCAGATCCGCCGCTTCGGGCCCGTCCAGGTCCGGCTATGGGTGAGAATGAAAGTGTGAGCGAACAGCACCTTTCGCCGGAGGCGGCCCGATGAGCCGCACCAGGGCCCGTGTCCCCGCTCCCGACCAGGCGTGCGCCGAGGCGGTCGAGCTGGCGCGCGCCGCGGCCGAGGAGTTGGCGCGGCCGGGCGAGCCCGGCGAGCACCTCGGCTACGAGAGCGAGGGCGACCGCATCGTCACCCACTACTTCGCCTGCCTCGACCGGGCCTACCGCGGCTGGCGCTGGGCGGTCACGCTCACGCGGGCCTCGCGGGCCAGGAAGGTGACGGTCAGCGAGGCGGTGCTGCTGCCCGGCACGGGTGCGCTGCTCGCGCCTGAGTGGCTGCCGTGGAGCGAGCGGCTGCGCCCCGGCGACCTCGGCGTGGGCGACCTGCTGCCCGCCGCCGACGACGACGACCGGCTGGCGCCGGGTTTCACCGACGCCGACGAGGACGCCGACCATCAGGCGCTTTTCGAGTACGGCCTGGGCCGGGCCCGTGTGCTCTCGGCCATCGGCAAGGACGAGGCTGCCAGGCGCTGGCACTCGGGCGAGCACGGGCCGCACACACCGATCGCACACGCCGCTCCCGCGCAGTGCTCCACCTGCGGCTTCTACTGGCTGCTCGCGGGTGGGCTGCGGCAGATGTTCGGGGTCTGCACTAACGAGTACGCCCCCGACGACGGCAGGGTGGTCTCCGCCGACCACGGCTGCGGCGCCCACTCCGAGGCCGCCGTGCTGCCGCCGCCCGTGGAGCAGGCCATCCCGATCCTCGACGACCTGGGCTACGACCTGATGGAGGAGGAGGCGGGCTCGGTCGACGAGTCGGCCTCGGAGGAGCTCGGTCACTCCTGATCCTGGTGCCGGTGCGGGCAGGGCGATAACCGGGTTTCCTGTCGCCGGAGGCCGCTAACCTACCCTGGCCCTACCCTCGACTTCATCAGGATCGTGATCCATGACCGACACCTTTGGCTGTGACCGGATGCGGGCCGCCGTCCTCGCCGCGTGGACGGCCTCGCCCGCCAGGTTCCGCGAGGACGCCAACGCCGAGGAGGACTTCGCGCTCGGCGGCTACCGCGACCGGCTGATCGTCGAGCTCGCGCAGAACGCCGCCGACGCGGCCCTGCGCGCGGGCGTGCCAGGGGTGTTGCGGCTGACGTTGCGGGGCGACGTGCTCACCGCCGCCAACACCGGCGCGCCGCTCGACGCCACCGGCGTGCAGAGCCTGTCCACGCTGCGGGCCTCCGGCAAGCGCGACGAGGCGGGCGCGGCCGGGCGCTTCGGCGTCGGGTTCGCGGCCGTGGTGTCGGTGACCGACGCGCCGTCCATCGGCTCGCGCGGCGCCGGCGCGGTGCGCTGGTCCCGTACGGACACCGCGGCGCTGGTCGCGGAGATCCCCGCGCTGGCCGGCGAGCTGGCCGACCGGTCGGGGCACGTGCCGCTGCTGCGGCTGCCGTTCGACGAGCCGCCCCTGGTCGACATCCCCGAGGGCTTCGACACGCTGGTGCGGCTGCCGCTGCGCGACGCGGCCACGGTCGAGGCGGTGCGGCGCATGCTGGCCGAGACCAGCCCGGCGCTGCCGCTCGGCCTGCCCACGCTGGAGCTCATCGAGATCGACCTCGACGGCGAGACGCGCAGGATCGTCGCCGACGGCTGGCACGTGGTGGCCGACTCCGGCGAGTTCACGCCGGAGCAGGTGGCGGCGCTGTTCGCGGACCGGCCCACCGAGGAGCGGGCCCGGCCCTACTGGTCGCTGCGCTGGGCGGTGCCCGTCACCGGCACCGGCGAGCCGGGGCCGCTGCCCGCGGCGGTGCCGCCCGTGGTCCACGCCCCCACGCCCAGCGACGAGCCGCTCGACCTGCCGGCGCTGCTCATCGCCTCGTTCCCGATGGCCACCGACCGGCGGCACGTCGCCAAGGGCCCGCTGACCGACTTCCTCGTCGAGCGGGCCGCCGACGCCTACGTCCGGCTGCTCCGCGAGCTGCCGCGCACGTCCAGGCTGCTCGACCTGGTGCCCTCGTTCATGGGCAAGGGCGAGCTGGACGCCCGCGTCCGGCGCGCCGTGCTCGACCGGCTGCCCGGCACGCCGCTGCTGCCCGCCCTGTCGGCGCCCGCGCCCGCCGTGCGGATGCCGTCGTTCGCCGACGCCGAGGTCTACGAGCCCGACGCCGAGTGGCGCGTCGAGCAGCCCGCCCCCGAGCCGGAGGGCGGCGGCTGGGTGGTGAGCGGCCGGGAGGCGGCCGTGCTCGCGGCGGGGTCGGCCGAGCTGCTGGCCGCGGTCGCCGACTTCGTGCCCGGCCTGCTGCCCGCCGGCTGGCCGCCGCGCCACCCGGCGATGACCGCGCTCGGCGTGCGCAAGGTCGAGCTGTCCGACGTGGTGGACCTGCTGTCGGGCGAGGCCGCCGAGGCGCGCGAGCCGTCGTGGTGGCGCTCGCTGTACGAGGTGCTGCCCGCCGACGACCCCGAGTCGCTGGGGGCGCTGCCGGTGCCGCTGGCCGACGGCCGGGTCGTACGCGGGCCGCGCGGCACGCTCATCCTGTCCGACGGCGGGGCCGAGCTCGACCTGACCCCGCTCGGGCTGCGCATCGTGCACCCGGAGGCGGCGCACCCGGCGCTGCTGCGGCTCGGGGCGGCCGAGGCCACGCCGCGCACCGTCCTTGACGACCCGCTGACCAAGGCCGCGGTCGCGCAGTCGCTCGACAGCCCCGACCCCGAGCCGGTGGCGCGGGCTGTGCTCTCGCTCGTCCAGGCGGCCGCGCTGACGCCGGGCGAGGCGCCCTGGCTGGCCGAGCTGGCCCTGCCGGGAGCCGACGGCGAGCTCTACCCGGCCGGTGAGCTGATGCTGGCCGACGGCGCGCTGGCCGGCGTCCTGGAGCCGGGCGCCCACCTGGGGGTGGCCGCGGCCGAGCTGGAGGCGGCCTACGGGCCGCGGGTGCTGGCCGCGGCGGGCGTGCTCGACGGGTTCGCCGTCGTGCACGACGAGGACGTGCTGCTCGACCCCGACGAGTGCGACCACGACCTCGACGGCGAGGACGACTGGCTCGACCACGTGCTCGACCTGCTGCCCGACCTCGACGTGCCGCCGCTGATCCCCGAGTTCACGGCGGTGCGCGACCTGGAGCTGGTGGCCGACTGGCCGGCCGCGCTGGCGCTGCTGGTCCGGCCGCCGCTGCGGGCCGCGCTGCACCCGCTGCGGGTGGCGGGCGTCGAGGTGCCGTCCTACACCGCGTGGTGGCTCGCCAACCACCCGGTGCTCGACGGCCGCAAGCCGCTGGAGCTGCGCCTGCCGGGCGCCGACCCGCTGCTGCAGGGCCTGTACGCCGACGCGCCCGCCGGGCTCGACGAGGGCGCCCTCGCGATGCTGGGCGTGCGCACCACGCTGCCCGAGCTGCTGGCCTCGCACGGCGGCCCTGAGGAGCTGCTCGACCTCATGGCCGACGCGGCGATCGAGGTCGACCGGGCCCAGCTCCGCGCGTTGTGGGTGGCGCTGGCCGGGGTCGACCCGTCGCGGGTGGCGCCGCCGTCGCGGGTGCGGGCGGTGCTCCGGGGGTCGATCGTGGTGGCGGCGGCCGAGGACGCCGTGGTCGTGGAGGCGCCCGACCTGCTGCAGCTCGTCGCCGACCGGCCGCTGGTGCTGGCCCCGTACGACCTGGCCGAGTCGTTGTCGGAGCTGCTCGACCTGCCGCTGGCCGGTGAGCTGACCTCGGGCGAGGTGACCTCGCAGGGCGAGGTGCGCCAGGTGCCGGCCGAGGTGCGCTCGCTGCTGCCGACGGCTCCCGGCACGTACGTGGAGCACGAGAAGCTGCTGGTCGACGGCGTGGAGTGCGCGTGGCGCTACTTCGAGGGCGCGGTGCACTGCACCGGCCTCGACGGGCTGGCCCGCGGGCTCGCCTGGGCCACCGGGCAGTGGGGCGACCGGCTCGCGGTGGCCGCCCTGCTCCGCGACCCCGCCGCCGTCCCGCTGCTGCTGGCGGAGGCCGACCTGTCCTAGGCGGGGCAGCTCGTCCCGGCGGCGGGCGTCTCGCCCTTCAGCAGGTACGCGTCCACCGTGCGCAGCACGCACGCCGAGCCGCTCAGGTACGCGCCGTGGCCCTCGCCCTCGTAGGTGACCAGGACGCCCGTCCTGAGCTGCTCGGTCAGCGCGACCGCCCACGGGTACGGCGTGGCGGGGTCGCCCTTGCCGCCGATCACCACGATGGGCGCGGAGCCGGTGGCGTCGACGTGCTTGGCCGCGTCGTCGCCCGGCACCGGCCAGTGGGCGCAGATGCCGGCCGGCGCGCCGTCCGCCGCCAGGATCGGGAAGATCTTCCTGATCCGCTCGTTGATCCTGGCGGTGTCGGCGGCGGTCGGGCGTTCGTCGGTGTCGGCGCAGTTGACGGCCCGCAGGCTGGTCATCATCGTCGAGTACGTGCCGTCCGGCCGGCGGCCGGTGTAGGAGTCGGCGAGGGCCAGCAGGGCCGTGCCGTCGCCGTCGACCGCCGCGGCGGCGGCCTGCTCCAGCATCGGCCAGGTGGCTTTCGCGTACAGCGGGGTGATGACGGCGAGCTGGGCGCGCGGGAAGTCGAGCTCGCGGTCGCCGACGCCGAGCGGACGCTTCTTCAGTCGGTCCAGCAGGCCCTCGACGGTGCGTTCGACGGCGGCCGGGTCGGCGCCGAGGTCGCAGCCCTGCGCCACGCAGCTCGCCGCGAACGCCTCGAAGGCGTGCCGGAACCCGGTGGCCTGGGCGACGGCCTGCTCCTCGAAGGTGACGGTCGGGTCGAAGGCGCCGTCGAGCACGAAGCGGCCGACGTTGCGGGGGTGGAGGGTGGCGTAGACGGCGCCGAGGTGGGTGCCGTACGACATGCCGAAGTAGTTGAGGCGGGGCTCGCCGAGCGCGGCCCGCAGCAGGTCGAGGTCCTTGGCGGCGCTGACGGTGCCGACGTGCGGCAGGAGCTTGCCGGAGTCCTTCGCGCAGGCCGCCGCGAACTCCGCCGCCAGCCGGTCGCCGCCGTCGGTGGCCTCGGCCTCCAGCAGCTTGTCCACCTGGCCGCCGCACCGCACGCCGGCGCTGCGGTCGACGCCGCGCGGGTCGAAGCTGACCAGGTCGTAGCGGGTGCCGAGGGAGGCGAAGGCGCGGGCGGCGAGGGCCAGGGTGTCCACGCCGGACGCGCCGGGCCCGCCGAAGTTGAACACCAGTGAGCCGAGCCGGTCGCCGGTGGCCCTGACGCGGATGAGCGCCAGGTCGAGCTGCTCGCCGCCGGGCCGGTCGTGGTCGAGGGGGACCTTGATCGTGCCGCACTCGACGTCGGGGGACGGGGCCTGGGTCCGCCCGTCGGCGCCGGTCAGGCCGGTGCACGGGCGCCACGCGACGGCGCCCGCGGGCGGCGGGCTCTGCGGCGTGGCGGGCGGGTCGGCGGTGGTGCCGCAGCCGGCGAGGAGCACCGCGCCCAGGAGGAGGGTCACGAGGGGCTTTCTCATGCCGGCAAGCATGATTCATCGGACTTCGCGGCTGTAGTGGGCGCTGCCATCGGTTGCCGATGACTATGGGGAGGCGCGGGAGGTGACGAATGTCAGCTGTCGCGGGGGCGGCGCACCAGCCACATGCCGAAGAAGCCGAACCCGATGCCGGTCACGCAGGTCCAGATCCACCACTCGTTCCCCGGCGCGGGGCGGAAGATCAGCAGGACGACGAGCGCGACGGCCCAGACGGCGGTGCCGACGCCGACCGCGGCGACGTCGTTGGTCTTGATCGGCTCGGGGTCGGGGTGCCACTGCTGCTTCACGTGGTCCACCCTAGCTTCCAATCGGGTCTCGATCTCATTACTGACACTTTCCGCAGTTCATCCCATACTGTCACTCTTCGCGTCGTGAAGGACACACGTACCATCGAAACCGGTTCCGCGCTGGATCGCTTCTTCGCGATCTCGGCCCGGGGCTCCACCGTCTCCCGGGAGGTCAGGGGCGGCCTGGCCACCTTTTTCACGATGGCGTACATCGTGGTGCTGAACCCGTTGATCATCGCCACCGGCAAGGACGTCGATGGCCAGTACATCGGCGACGGCGGCGCGCCCAACATCGCGCTCGTCGCCGCCGGCACCGCCTTCGTGGCGGGCGTGATGACGATCCTCATGGGCGTCATCGGCAAGGTCCCCTTCGCGATGGCGGCCGGGCTCGGCCTCAACGCCTTCGTCACCTTCAACATCGCCACCGTGATGAGCTGGGAAGAGGCCATGGGCCTGGTCTTCCTGGAAGGCGTCATCATCGCGGTCCTGGTGCTGACGGGCCTTCGCACCGCGGTCTTCCACGCCATCCCGGCCCAGCTCAAGACCGCCATCAGCGTCGGCATCGGCCTGTTCATCGCGCTGATCGGCTTCGTGGACGCGGGCTTCGTGCGCAAGGCCGCGGGCACGCCCCTGGAGCTCGGCATCGGCGGCAACCTGACCTCGTGGCCCATCTTCGTCTTCGTGGTCGGCCTGCTCGCCACGGCCGCCATGGTGGCGCGGCGGGTGAAGGGCGCGATCCTCATCGGCATCGTCGGCACCACGATCCTGGCGATCATCGTGGAGGCCGTCGCCAAGCTGGGGCCGTCCGCGCCGGACAACGCCGCCGGCTGGCGGCTCAACCAGCCCACCCTGCCGAAGGAGATCTTCGGCTTCCACAACCCGCTCACGCTGTTCACCGAGTTCGACCCGATCGGCGGCTTCAGCCGGGTGACGGTGCTGCTGGCCGTGATGTTCGTCTTCACGCTGCTGATCACCGACTTCTTCGACACCATGGGCACGATCGTCGGCGTCGGCCGCCAGGCCGGGCTGGTGGGGGAGGACGGCACGCTGCCGCGGACCAAGCAGATCCTGCTCGTCGACTCGATCGGCGCGGCGGCGGGCGGCGCGGGCTCGGTCTCCTCCAACACCACCTACATCGAGTCGGCGGCCGGCGTCGGCGAGGGCGCTCGCACCGGCCTTGCCAGCGTGGTGACCGGGCTGCTGTTCCTGGTGGCCATCTTCTTCGCGCCGCTCGTGACCGTGGTGCCGTACGAGGCCGCCGCGCCCGCCCTGGTCGTCGTCGGCTTCCTCATGATGACCGCCATCCGCGACATCGACTGGAACGACTACGAGATCGCCATCCCGGCGTTCCTCACCGTCGTCATCATGCCGTTCACCTACTCGATCTCGAACGGCATCGGCGCCGGCTTCATCAGCTACGTGCTGATCAAGGTCGTGCGCGGCAAGGCGCGGGAGATCCACCCTCTGCTGTGGGGCGTGACCGCGCTGTTCGTCCTCTACTTCGCGATCGGCCCGATCCGGGCGCTGTTCGGCGTCTGAGACGTTCTGGACGTCGACCGGAGCCGCCCCGCCCACGCGGGGCGGCTTCGGGGTATCAAGGGGTGAGACACCTTGACCGTTTGGGGAAATATCTTGCTCTGCCGTATAGTTAGCAAAGGTAATGACTCGTGCTAACAAACACCCAGCCCAAGATGGACCTGCGCAGCGACGCGGGTCTGGCTTCAGCCCTGCGCGTCTCCTTGGCAAGGCTGAACCGACGCCTACGACGACAGGCGGCGGCGCACTCGCTGACGCCCACCCAGTTCGCGACGCTCGCCGCGGTGGATCGGCATTCCGGAATAACCCCCGGCGAATTGGCCGAGCTGGAGAAGGTGCAGCCGCCCTCGATGACGCGCGTGATCGCCGCGCTAGAGGAACGCGGCCTGGTCGCCCGCACCCCGCACCCGACCGACCGGCGCCAGGTGACCGTGACCGTGACCGAGGCCGCCGAGAAGCTGCTGAAGGAGGAGCGCCGCCGCAAGGAGGCGTGGCTGACGCAGCGGTTGAAGGAGCTCTCGCCGGAGGAGCGGTCGATACTCAGGCAGGCCGCCCCGATCCTGGAGAAGCTCAGCAAGATATAGAGCCTGAGCAACCCAGGACCGGGATGTTCCGGTCGCTCAGGATTCGCAACTACCGCATGTTCGCGGCCGGGGGCACCGTCTCCAACGTCGGCACCTGGCTGCAGCGCACCGCCCAGGACTGGCTGGTGCTCGACCTGACCCACGGCAGCGCGGCGGCGCTCGGCACGGCGACCGCGCTGCAGTTCCTGCCGATGCTGCTGTTCGGCATGTTCGGCGGCGTGATCGCCGACCGCTACCCCAAGCGGCCCATCCTCGTCGCCGCGCAGAGCCTCATGGCCCTGCTGGCCCTCACCATCGGCCTGCTCACGATGACCGGCTCCGCCCAGGTGTGGCACGTGTACGTGATGGCGTTCCTGCTCGGCATGATCTCCTGCGTGGAGGTGCCGACCCGGCAGGCGTTCGTGGTCGAGATGGTCGGCCGCCGCGACCTGCCCAACGCGATCGCGCTCAACAGCTCCATCTTCAACCTGGCCCGCGTGGTCGGCCCGGCGCTGGCCGGCGTGCTGATCTACGTGCTGGGCGGCACCGGCCCGCTGTTCCTGATCAACGCGCTGACGTTCGGCGCGGTCATCTCGTCGCTGGTGTTCATGCGCGCCTCCGAGCTCAACACCGCCGCGCCGGTGCCGCGCGCCAAGGGGCAGCTCAGGGAGGGCCTGCGGTACGTGGTGCGGCGCGAGGAGCTGCTGCTGCCGGTGCTGCTCATCGGGTTCGTGTCGATGTTCTCGCAGTCGTTCTCGATGTCGATCGCGCTCATGGCGCGCGAGGTGTTCAAGGCGGGGGCGTCCTCGTTCGGGCTGGCCTCCAGCATGTTCGCCGTCGGCGCGCTCGGCGGCGCGCTGCTCGCGGCGCGGCGGGCGCGGCTGACCAAGAAGGTGCTGTTCGCCGGGGCGATCGGGTTCGGGCTGTTCCAGATCGCGAGCGGGCTGGCGCCGTTCTACCCGGTGTACCTGCTGCTGCTGGTGCCCACCGGGATCGCGCTGATCACCATCAACACGGCCGCGAACGCCAGCGTGCAGCTCGCCACCTCGCCCGACATGCGCGGCCGGGTCATGGGCATCTACATGCTGGTCTTCACCGGCGGGGCGCCGCTGGGGGCGCCGCTCGTGGGCTGGCTGTCCGAGCTGGGCGGGCCGCGCACGGGCGTGATCCTGTCCGGGGCGCTGGTGCTGGTCGGCACGGGGCTGGCGGTCGTCGTGACGCGGCTGATCAGCCGCCGGGTCGCGCGGCCGACGCTCGCCATGGCCTAGCCCGGGGCACAATCTGTTGGCATGAGACTGTTCGCGGCCCTGGTGCCGCCCGACGAGGTGCTGGACGAGCTCGAACTCGCGATCGCCCCGCACGTCGGGCAGGTGCCGGGGCTGCGCTGGCCGGCCCGCGACACCTGGCACATCACGCTGGGCTTCTTCGGCGAGGTGGCCGAGCGGACGCTGCCGGAGCTGGAGACCCGCCTGGCCCGCGCCGTGCACCGGCACCAGGCCCTCGACCTCGCCTTCGCCGGGTTCGGCGCCTTCTCCTCGCCGCGCCGGGCCCGCGTCCTCTGGGTCGGCGTCACCGGCGACCCCATGACCAGGCTCGCCGACTCGGTGCGCGCCGGCGCCCGCCGTGCCGGAGCCGCGCAGACCGACGGCAAGCCCCTGCGCCCGCACCTCACGCTGGCCCGCGCCAAGGTCGAGACGGACCTCCGCCCGCTGGTGGAGTCGCTGTCCGGGTTCAGCGGCTCGCCCTGGCGGGCGGAGCGCGTCCGGCTCGTGCGCAGCCGCACCGGGCCGCAGGTGAGGTACGAGTCACTCGCCGAATGGGCGCTCGCACCGGCCGGGCGGGGTTAGGCTCCAGGACGTGGATCGTCCTCGCCCCTGGCTGCTGCCCCTGGTGCTCGGCCTGCTCCTGCTGATCGTGGTGCTCGGCGCGCTGCTGACCTGAGCCCTACCAGGCGTAGTCCTCCGGGGCGGTGCGGTGACCGGGGAAGATCTCGTCGATGCGGGCCAGGACGGCGTCGTCCAGCTCGATCTCCAGCGTGCGCATGCTGCCTTCGAGCTGCTCCAGCGTGCGCGGGCCGATGATCGGCGCGGTGACCGCCCGCTGCTTGAGCAGCCAGGCCAGGCCCACGTGCGCCGGGTCCTCGCCCAGCTCGTCGCAGAGCTTCTCGTACGCCTCGATCTTGTCGCGGTGCCTCTCCAGCTCCTTGAGCATGTGGTCGCTCGCCGAGCGGCCCTTGTCGATCTTGCGGAGCACGCCGCCGAGCAGGCCGCCGGCCAGCGGGCTCCACGGGATCACGCCGAGCCCGTAGTCCTCGCAGGCGGGCAGCACCTCCAGCTCGACCGTGCGGGTGAGCAGGTTGTAGTGGGACTGCTCGCTGACCAGGCCGAGGAAGTTGCGCCGGGCGGCGCTCTCCTGGGCCTTGGCGATGTGCCAGGCGGCGAAGTTGGAGGAGCCGACGTAGATGATCTTGCCCTGCTGGCGCAGGACCTCCATCGCCTCCCAGAACTCCTCGAACGGCGTGTTCCGGTCGACGTGGTGCGCCTGGTAGATGTCGATGTAGTCGGTCTGCAGGCGCTTGAGCGAGGCGTCGCAGGCCCGGCGGATGTTGAGCGCGGAGAGCTTCTGGTCGTTCGGCCAGTCGCTCATCCTGCCGTTGAGCTTGGTCGCGATGACGGTCTTCTCGCGCCGCCCGCCGCCCTGGGCGAACCACCGGCCGATGATCTGCTCGGTGATGCCCTCGCCCAGCTTCCAGCCGTAGACGTTGGCGGTGTCGAAGAAGTTGATGCCCAGCTCCAGGGCCCGGTCCATGATCGCGAAGGAGTCCTCCTCCGAGGTCTGCGGGCCGAAGTTCATGGTGCCGAGACAGAGGGGGCTGACTGCGAGGCCGCTGCGTCCGAGGTTGACATAGTCCATGCCTCCAACCCTAAAGACCTGGAGCGCACTCCAGGCCAGACGCTTCCCGCCGCGCCGGTGGGGCATGATGGGCGGCGTGGGGGATGCCGTGATCCGATTGCTGGCCGCCGCGGCGGCGACGTGCTGTCTCGCCGCCGTGCCCGCCCACGCGGCGGCGCCCGGCGACGACGAGAAGACGGAGAAGCTCTTCGCCTTCACCGACACCCGCATCACCGAGTCGAGCGGGCTCGCCGTGTCCCCGACACATCCTGGCATCTACTACACCCACAACGACAGCGCCGCCGCCCCCACGTTCTACGCCGTGGACGGCGAGGGGCGCACGCGGGCGACGTACCAGGTGCGCGGGGCGCAGGCCCGTGACTGGGAGGCGATGGCCGCGACCAAGGACCCGCGCACCGGGCGCGGCGTGCTCTGGTTCGCCGACATCGGCGACAACCTCGACGGCGCCTGGCCCGACGTCTCCGTCTACAAGGTCATGGAGCCGCGGACGCTCGGCGACGCCACGCTGCCCGCCGTCCGCTACCGCCTCCGCTACGCCGACGGGGCGCGCAACGCCGAGGGCATCATGGTCGACCCCGGCACCGGACGGCTGTACGTGGTGTCGAAGGAGTTCGCCGGGTCGGTCTACGCCGCGCCGAAGAAGCTGCGCGCCGACCGCACGAACGTGCTGCGCAAGGTCGCCTCGGCCCCCGTCATGGCCACGGACGCGGCGTACGCGCCGGACGGCTCCTCCTACGTCGTGCGCACCTACTTCTCCGCCACCCTCTACAAGCCGTCCGGCGAGACCATCGCCAGGGTGACGATGCCGGAGCTGCGGCAGGCGGAGTCGATCACGTACACGGCCGACGGCAAGGCCCTGCTCACCGGCAGCGAGGGGGCGAGGAGCCCGGTCTACCGGGTGCCGCTGCCCGCCCGCGCCGCCTCGGCCGTCCGGTCCGCCACCCCGGCTCCCAGCCCGGCCCCCAGCCCGGCCAGCGCCGAGCGCGATACGGAGGCGCAGGCGTCGCCGTCGTCCGCGGCGCCGGCGGGCGGCGGGCTGTCGCTCAAGGACGTGCTGATCTGGCTCGCGGCGGCGCTGACCGCCATCGGCGTGATCACCTTCATCGCCCGCCGCACGGCCTGACCCGCCGGCGGGCTGCGCCAGGCGTTCACGGTGGTCGGCGCGGTCACGCGGCCGGCGCCCGGCGGAAGTGTCGGTGCCGGGTCGCAGAATGAGCCGCATGACGAACGACGGATCGCACCGGCACCACGCCCTCGACTACGTCGAGATCCCCGCCACCGACCTCGACCGGGCCAAGCGCTTCTACGGCGAGGCGTTCGGGTGGCGCTTCAACGACTACGGGCCGGCCTACGCGGGCATCCGGAGCCCGGAGGGTGAGGGGGCGCCCGAGGTGGGCGGGCTCCGGCTCGACGAGCAGGCGCGGCCGGGCGGGCCGCTGGTGCTGCTCTACTCCGCCGACCTCGACGCGTCGGCGGAGGCGGTGACGAAGGCGGGCGGGGCCGTGGTGAACGGGCCGTACGCGTTCCCCGGCGGGCGGCGCTTCCACTTCACCGACCCGAGCGGCAACGAGCTGGGCGTCTGGTCCGAGGCGTAGCGGGCGGCGGTCTCATGGCGGCGAATCGAACGTGAGTACGATGGCGGTATGTATCTGCCGCCGGAGTGGCCCGCCGAGGTCCGCCCGCCCAGCGTCCCCGACTGGGAGACCTCGGCCGTGGCCTGGCTGCTCGACGCCGTGCCTCCCGACTACCGGGCGTACGAGGTGCTGAGACGTCATCCGGTGGCGCTGGCCAGGATGGCGGCCCACCACGTGAACGCCGCGGTCGAGGCCGCCAGGGCGGGCTACCGCGGCGCGGCGGTCGAGCTCAAGAGCCACCTGCCGCCGCACGCCGTCGAGGCGGTGCTCGACGTCTACCGGCAGGAGGGGCCGCGGCTGGTCCGCCTGTCCCGCTCGATCGCCGTCGTCGAGCAGGCGTTGCGCGGCGACATGTTCACCGCGACGATGCGCAACTTCCGTTGATGCGAGTCGCGCAAACTTGCGTGTCTCGCATCTTTGCGAGGCTCGCAAGTTTGTGTAGGGTGTTCTCATGGGGCTGCGGGAGCGCAAGAAGGAAGAGACCCGGATCGCATTGAGCTGGGCGGCGATCAAGCTGACCGTCGAGCGCGGTTTCGACAACGTCAAGGTGGAGGACATCGCCGCCGAAGCGGGCGTCTCGCACCGCACGTTCAACAACTACTTCTCCAGCAAGGGCGAGGCGATCGCGGCCCGGCACTTCGACCGGGCGGTGCAGATCGCCGACGAGCTGAGGTCCAGGCCGGCCGGCGAACCGCTGTGGGAGGCCGTCACCAACGCGGTGTTCGCCCGGTTCGCGCTCGGCATGCAGGAGACCGGGCGGCCGGTCGACGAGCGCTGGATCGCCGGCGTCAGGCTGATGAACCAGCACCCGGAGCACCGGGGCGAGTTCCTCAAGGCGCACCTGGCCGCGCAGGAGGCGCTGGCCGCGGCGGTCGCCGAGCGCACCGGCACCGACGCGAGCAAGGACCTCTACCCCCACCTGGTCGCGGGGGCGGTCGGCACGGCCGTGCTCTCGGCCATCCACCTGTGGCTCCACGGCGAGGCGACGGCGTCGTTCGAGGAGCTGCTGCGTGACGCCCTCGGCCAGACGGCCGCGGGCCTGCCCACTCCCTGACCCCGCCGCCCCCCTTTCCCCCTGAAGCCGGCCTGCCGCCGGTCGATCCGCCATGCCCGGAAGGACCCACCATGACCACCGACATCGTCATCGCCGGAGCCGGGCCCAACGGCCTGATGCTGGCCTCTGAACTCAGCCTGGCCGGGATCCGCCCCCTGGTCCTGGAGCGCCTGCCGGAGCGCACCCAGGAGAACCGCGCCAACGGCCTGGTCGGCCAGGTGGTGCGGATGCTGGACCGGCGCGGGCTGTACGAGCGGCTGACCGGCGTCCAGACCCGCCGCGGCCCGCCCCGGGCTTCGTCTTCGGCGCGCTGCCCATCGACCTGAGCGTGCTGGACGACAACCCCCTCTACCTGCTCCAGGTCCCGCAGCGCAGGATCGAGCAGATGCTGGAGGAGCGGGCGGCCGAGCTCGGCGTGGAGATCCGGCGGGGGCACGAGCTCACCGGCTTCACCCAGGACGCCGACGGCGTGTCCCTCCAGGTCGGCGGGCCGGCCGGGCCGTACACGATCAGGACCCGCTACCTGGTGGGCGCCGACGGCGGCCACAGCGTCGTGCGCAAGCTGGCCGGGATCGCCTTCCCCGGCGTGACGACGGACACGACGATCGCGCGCACCGCGCACGCCGCCGTGCCGGCCGGGCTCGTCGATCCGGCCACCGGCGGCCTCGACCTTCCCGGGTACGGCCCGATCCCGCCGTTCCTGCACCACCGCACCGAGCGCGGGCTGTTCGTGTACGCGCCCCTGCCGGGCGCCCCCGCGCCGCTGATCTCCACGATGGAGTGGAACCAGCAGGACGCCGAGGGCCCGCTCACGCTCGCGGAGCTGGAGGCCAGCGCCCGTCGCGTGCTCGGCGTGCCCATCGCGCTGGGCCCGCCCGGCGGCGAGGGGCCGCACCTGCTGCGCAAGCTCAACGGCGGCAACACCCGCCTGGCCGAGCGGTTCCGCGACGGCCGGGTGCTGCTGGTCGGCGACGCCGCTCACGTGCACTCGGCGATCGGCGGGCCCGGGCTCAACCTGGGCCTCCAGGACGCGGTCAACCTCGGCTGGAAACTCGCGGCCGAGGCGCGCGGCACGGCTCCCGCCGGTCTCCTCGACACCTACGAGTCCGAACGGCGCCCGGTCGCCGAGCGGGTGGTGATGTCCTCGCGCGCCCAGTCCGCGCTGATCGCTCCCGGCAGCGAGGTCACCGGCCTGCGCGCGCTGTTCACCGAACTGCTCGCCGACCCGCGCAACGTCCGCCGCATCGCCGAGCTGATGTCGGGGGCCGACGTCCGCTACGAGGTGGGCGACGGCCATCCGCTGGCCGGCCGGTGGGCGCCCGACCTGGAGCTCAAGGACGGGCGCCGGCTCGCCGAGCTGGCCAGGGACGGCCGCCCGCACCTGATCGACTTCACCGGCGGCGACTGGGGGCACCCCGCGGCCGCCGGGCTGCCCGGCTCCGCGGCGCCGTGCACAGTGCCGTGCACGGCGCTGCTGGTGCGGCCCGACGGGTACGTGGCCTGGGCCACCGACGTCGCGGAGCCGGACGCGGCGTCCCGGGCCTCGCTCCAGGCGGCGCTCCGGCGCGGGCTGGGCTGACCGGCCCGACCGGATCCGGCCCGGCCGGATTCGCGCGGCCGGATCCGCGCGGCCGGATCCGGCGGCGATCGGCCCGGATATGGCGGGGACGGGCGGTAAGCCGGAAAATCGGGGTGTGACGGAGAAGATCGGGATCGTGGGCGCCGGGATCGTCGGGCTCGCCGTGGCGCGGGAGCTGGCCGCTACCCGGGGCGCCGAGGTGACGGTGCTGGAGAAGGAGGACGGCGTCGCCGCCCACCAGACCGGGCACAACAGCGGCGTCGTCCACGCGGGCATCTACTACCCGCCCGGCTCGCTCAAGGCCAGGCTGTGCCGCGAGGGCGTGGCGCTGCTCAAGGAGTACTGCGCGGGCCACGGCCTGCCGTACGAGGAGGTGGGCAAGCTCGTCGTGGCGAGCACGCACGGCGAGCGGGCGCGGCTGGCGGCGCTGGCCGAGCGGGCCCGCGCGAACGGCGTCCCCGGCATCGCCGAGCTGGACGCGCTGGGGCTGCGCGAGATCGAGCCGCACGCGGTCGGCGTGGGCGCGGTGCACTCGCCGCACACCGCGATCTGCGACTTCCCCGCCGTCGCCCGCCGCCTCGCCGCCGACGTGGCCGAGCTGGGCGGGTCGGTCCGTCCCGGGCATCCGGTACGCGCGGTGCGCGAGCGCGCGGGGCGGGTGCAGGTGCTGGCCGCGCGCCGGATCTTCACCTTCGACCGCCTGGTGGTCTGCGGCGGCCTCGGCACGGACGCGCTGGCGGCCATGACCGGCCGGCCGGGCGAGGTGCGGATCGTCCCGTTCCGCGGCGACTACTACGCGTTGCGCGGCGGGGCCAGGGAGCTCGTGCGCGGGCTGATCTATCCGGTGCCCGATCCGCGGTACCCGTTCCTGGGCGTGCACCTCACCCGGACGATCGCGGGGGAGGTGCTGGTGGGGCCGAACGCCGTGCCGGCGCTCGTGTACGAGGGCTACCGCGACCGGAGACTGTGGCAGAAAATAGGAAATGTTCGGCAAATTCTTGGTTGGCCGGGCACCCTCCGCCTGGCCCGCCACCACTGGCGCACCGGCCTCAAGGAGATCCACAGCAGCCTCGTCAAAGGCGAGTTCGTCCGGGCCGCCCGCCGCTACGTGCCCGAGCTGGCCGCCGCCGACCTCGTCCGCGCGCCCGGCGGCGTCCGCGCGCAGGCCGTGGCCAGGGACGGGCGGCTGGTGGACGACTTCGTCGTGGACGTCCACGGCAAGGTGGTCCTGGTGCGCAACGCCCCGTCGCCGGCCGCCACGTCCAGCCTGGCAATCGCCAGGCATATTGCCGGAATTGTCCCAGCACTCGTCCGATGAAGGCATCCTTGTCAGTGATGGAATCACGCCTGCTGATAGTCGAGGACGACCCCAACATCCTCGAACTCCTCGCCGCGAGCCTCAGGTTCGCGGGTTTCGACGTGACCACGGCGAAGAACGGCCTCGACGCCGTCGCCGCCGTGCAGCGACACCGCCCTGACCTCGTCGTGCTCGACGTCATGCTGCCCGACCTGGACGGTTTCGAGATCGTCAGGCGGCTGCGCGGCGGCGGGTTGCACACGCCGGTGGTGTTCCTGACCGCCCGCGACGAGACCGAGGACAAGATCCGCGGCCTCACGATCGGCGGCGACGACTACGTGACCAAGCCGTTCAGCCTGGAGGAGGTGGTCGCGCGCATCCACGCGGTGCTCCGCCGCACCAGCGGCGACCAGCCGGCCGCGCCGCCCCGGCTGACGTTCGCCGACATCGAGCTGGACGAGGAGAGCCACGAGGTGTGGCGCGGCGGCACGGCCGTCGCGCTGTCGCCCACCGAGTTCAAGCTCCTGCGCTACTTCATGACGAACGCCGGCCGCGTCCTGTCCAAGCCGCAGATCCTCGACCACGTGTGGGACTACGACTTCCGGGGCGAGGTGGGCATCGTCGAGTCGTACGTGTCCGTCCTGCGGCGCAAGATCGACAACCGCAGCCCCCGCCTCATCCACACCCTGCGCGGTGTCGGGTACGTGTTGCGCCTGCCGCCGGGCCCCTGATGCGCCGGCTGCCGCTGAGGATCAAGCTGATGGCGTCCATGCTGGCGCTGCTCGGCTTCGGCATGGTCTTCATCGGCCTGGTCAGCGTGTCGGTGCTGCACGGCTACCTGCTCGACCGGGTGGACGGCCAGCTCCACCTGCTCACCGAGCGCATGCACAAGAAGGTCGTCAACGACTGGCGCAAGGACCGCGAGACGCCCGAGCGGCCGATCCTCATCGAGTCCGACGCGGTCGTGCTGGTCAAGGAGCCGGGAGGCGAGTTCGTCCCCATGCTCGACGACCGCGACGTGGACCTCAAGCCGCAGCCGGTCCTGTCGCCCACGCCCGGCCCCGACGCCTACACCACCCGCGCGACCAGCGGCGACGGCGAGTGGCGGGTGCTGCAGAGCCGCGTGCAGCGCACCAGCCTGGTGGTCGCGGTGGACCTGGAGGAGGTCGACGCGATCACCAAGCGGCTCGTGCTCATCGAGCTGCTGGGCGGCGGCGGCAGCCTGCTCATCCTGGCCGTCGTGGGCGTCACCATCGTCCGGCGCAGCATGCGGCCGCTCGGCCAGATCGAGCGCACCGCCGAGGCCATCGCCGGCGGCGAGCTGGGCCGCCGGGTGCCGGAGGCCGACCCCCGCACCGAGGTGGGCCGCCTGGCCAGGTCGCTGAACGGCATGCTGGCCCAGATCGAGGCCGCCTTCGCCGCCCGCTCGGCCTCGGAGGCGGCGGCCCGCCGCTCCGAGGACCGCATGCGCCAGTTCGTCGGCGACGCCTCCCACGAGCTGCGCACCCCGCTCACCTCGATCCGCGGCTTCGCCGAGTACGCCCGCCAGAACCCCGGAGCCGACCCCGCCGAGCTGATGCAGCGCGTGGAGAAGGCGGCGGGACGCATGAGCCTGCTGGTGGACGACCTGCTCCTGCTGGCCCGCGTGGACCAGCAGCGCCCGCTCCAGATGCGCCCGGTCGACATGCTGGCCCTGGCCGCCGACGCCGTCCAGGACGCCCGCATCCTCGCCCCCGACCGCACGATCAAGCTGGACGTGGTCGGCGGCGCGGCCCTCATCGTCTCCGGCGACGAGGTGCGCCTGCGCCAGGTCGTCAGCAACCTGGTCACCAACGCCATCGTCCACACCGAGCCCGGCTCGCCGATCATCGTCCGGGTCGGGGCGGGCCTCGACCGGGTCTTCCTGGAGGTCGCCGACCACGGGCCCGGCCTCACCCCCGAGCAGGTCGAGCACGTCTTCGAGCGCTTCTACCGGGCCGACTCCGCCCGCTCCCGCCGCCGCTCGGCCGAGGACCGGGGCAGCGGCCTCGGGCTCGCCATCGTCCAGGCGCTCGTCCGCGCGCACGGCGGCGAGGTGACGGTGCGGAGCAGCGTCGCCGACGGCTCCACCTTCCGCGTCGAGCTCCCACTCGCTTTGGAGTGACCCTTCAGCTAACCCTAAGGTCGTTTTGTCACTCTAAGTGGGTGACGAAACCCGAGGCGCTGATCATGGTGGTGGACGACGAGCCCAGCATCAGAGATCTGCTCTCCGCCAGCCTGCGCTTCTCCGGGTTCGAGGTGCTGACCGCCGCCGACGGGCAGGAAGCCGTCGAGGTGGCCGAGCGCGCCTCGCCCGACCTCGTGGTGCTCGACGTGATGCTGCCCGACCTGGACGGCCTGGAGGTGGCGCGGCGCATCGACGCCCCCGTGCTCTTCCTCACCGCCCGCGACGCCACCGAGGACAAGATCGCGGGGCTGCGGGTGGGCGACGACTACGTGACCAAGCCGTTCAGCCTGGAGGAGGTCCAGGCCCGCATCCGCGCGGTGCTGCGGCGCACCCGCACCGAGGGCGCGCCCGCCAGCCGCCTCAAGGTCGCCGACCTGGAGCTGGACGAGGACTCCCGCGAGGTGTGGCGGGCCGGCCGGCAGGTCCGGCTGTCGCCGACCGAGTACAAGCTGCTGCACTACTTCATGGTCAACGCCGGGCGGGTGCTGTCGAAGGCGCAGATCCTCGACCACGTCTGGAACTACGACTTCGGCGGGGACGCCGGGGTGGTCGAGTCGTACGTGTCCTACCTGCGGCGCAAGGTCGACGACGTGGAGCCCCGGCTCATCCACACCCTGAGGAGCGTCGGCTACGTGCTGCGGGAGCCGCCCGCGTCCGGCTGAGATCCAGCGCCCGGCCGCTGAACCCGGCCCTTCGTGGGTAGCGTGAGGCGTATGGACCTGCTGGGCGCGTTGGAGGCGTTGCGCCGGCCGCTGGACCGGGAGCTGTTCCCGCTGGCGATCGGCGAGGCGGCGGCGGATCGGCGCGCCCTGCGCGAGCTGACCGGGCAGCTCGACGACTACCTGCTGCCCCGCCTCAGGGCGCTGGACGCGCCGCTGCTGGCCGTCGTCGGCGGCTCCACCGGGGCGGGCAAGTCCACGCTGGTCAACTCGCTGGTCGGCACCGACGTGGCCGAGCCCGGCGTGCTGCGGCCCACCACGCTGACGCCCACGCTGGTCGTCAACCCGGCCGACCGGTCGTGGTTCATGGGGCAGAACGTGCTGCCCGGCCTGTCGCGGGCCACCGGGGAGGGGCCGGGCGCGCTGCGGGTGGTGCCGAGCGAGGCGGTCGGGGCCGGGCTGGCGCTGCTGGACGCGCCCGACATCGACTCCGTCGTCACCGCCAACCGCGAGCTGGCCGCGCAACTGCTCGCCGCCGCCGACCTGTGGCTGTTCGTCACCACGGCCGCCCGGTACGCCGACGAGGTGCCGTGGAGCTTCCTCCGCTCGGCCCGCGAGCGCAGCACGGCGCTGGCCGTCGTCCTGGACCGGGTGCCGCCCGAGGCCGTCGAGCCGGTCGCCCGCGACCTGGCCCGGCTGCTGGAGGAGAACGGGCTCGACGGCACGCGGCTGTTCACCGTCCCCGAGGCGGCCCTGCCCAGCGAGAAGGCGCGGCTGCCCGAGGAGTCCGTCCGGCCCATCGCGGCCTGGCTCGGCGGGCTCGCCGAGGACGCCGCCGAACGCGCCCGCGTGGTGCGCCAGACGCTCTCCGGCGCGCTCGACAGCCTGGAGACCCGGGTGCCCGCCCTGGCCGCCGCCGTCGCCCGGCAGCAGGCGGGCTTCGACGGGCTGCGCTCCATCGTGACGAGCGCCTACGCGGGCGGCCTCGCCGACTTCGACGAGGGCATGCGCGACGGCTCGCTGCTGCGCGGCGAGGTGCTGGCCCGCTGGCAGGACTTCATCGGCACCGGCGACCTCATGCGGTCCCTGGAGAGCCGGGTCGGCTGGCTGCGCGACCGGATCGTCGGCTTCTTCACCGGGCGGGTGCCGGAGACGCAGCTCAAGGAGGCCCTGGAGAGCGGCGTCGAGGCGCTGATCAGAGGCGCCGCCGACGGGTCCGCGGAGCGGGCGCTGGAGGGCTGGTCCGCCGCCCCCGGCGGCGCCGGGCTGCTCGACCGGCTCGGCGCCGTCGAGTCCGCGCGGCTCGGCCGGGCCTCGCCCGACCTCGGCAAGCGGGCCGAGGCGGCGGTGCGGGGCTGGCAGGAGTTCGTGCTGGACCTGGTGCGGGCCGAGGGCGCGGAGCGGCGCACCGCCGCCCGGGTGGCGTCGTTCGGGGTGAACGGGGCCGGGCTGCTGCTCATGCTGGCCGTCTTCGCCTCCACCGGCGGCCTGACCGGCATCGAGGTGGGCATCGCGGGCGGCACGAGCGTGCTGTCGCAGAAGCTGCTGGAGGCCGTCTTCGGCGACCAGGCGGTCCGTACGCTGACCGTCACGGCCCGCGAGGACCTGCGCGAACGCGTCCGCGCCCTGCTGGCCGAGGAGGCCGCCCGCTTCACGGCGTTGCTGGAGTCCGCCGAGCCGCCGAAGGGCACCGCCGAGCAGCTGAACACGGCCCTCGCCGGCATCCGCGCCCACCGCCACGACCTGCCCGCCGCCGCCCCGCCTGACCCGCCCGCCGCCACCACGATGGAGCTGCCGGTCGCCCGGCGGCCCGAAGGGGAGGGCCGGTGAAGCTGCTGCGCCGCAAGGAGGGCCCGTCCCTCGACACCCGGGTGACCGCGCTGCTGGAGGCGGCCACGCTGGGCGAGGGACGCCTGCCGGAGGAGCCGGTGGCCGAGGCGCGCGCGGTGGCCGAGCGGGCCGGGGCGCGCAGCGGCCTGTCCCTCGACCACACCGTCGCCGCCCTGGCCGGGGCCACCGGCAGCGGCAAGTCGTCCCTCTACAACGCGCTGGCCGGGCACGACCTCGCGACCGTCGGCGTCACCAGGCCCACCACCTCGACCGCGCAGGCCGCGCTGTGGGACGGCGACGGCGCGGGACCGCTGCTCGACTGGCTGGAGGTGCCGCAGCGCCACTCGGCCGCCCCCGACCAGGAGCTCGGCGGGCTCGTCCTGCTGGACCTGCCCGACCACGACTCCATCCGGCTCTCCCACCGCCTGGAGGTCGACCGGCTCGTCGAGCTGGTCGACCTGCTGGTGTGGGTGGTGGACCCGCAGAAGTACGCCGACGCCGCGCTCCACGAGCGCTACCTGCGCCCGCTGGCCGGGCACCGCGACGTGATGCTCGTGGTGCTCAACCAGGTCGACCGCCTGCCGCCGGCGGCCGCCGAGCGCTGCGTGCGCGACCTGCGGCGGCTGCTGGAGCAGGACGGGCTCGCCGGCGTCCCGGTCCTGCCGGTCTCGGCCCGCACCGGGGCGGGGCTGCCGGAGCTGCGGGGGCTGCTGGGCGAGCGGGTCGCGGCCCGCAGGTCCTGGTCGGCCCGGCTGGCCGCCGACGTCACCGCGGCCGCCACCCGCCTGGACGGCCGCGCCGAGCCCGTCGCGTCCTCCTCGAACGGCCGTCCCGAGCCCGCCGCGTCCTCCTCGAACGGCCGTCCCGAACCCGCCGCGTCCTCCTCGATCGGCCGTGCCGAACCGGTCGCGTCCTCCTCGAACGGCCAGGCCGGACCCGTGGCCCTGCCGAAGGGGGTGGGGCAGGGGCTCACGGCGGCGCTCGCGCGGGCGGCCGGCGTGCCCCTGGTCGTGGAGGCCGTCGCCAAGGGGCACCGGCACCGCGCGGTCGTGGCGACCGGCTGGCCGGTCACCCGCTGGGTGCGCCGCTTCCGCCCCGACCCGCTGCGCCGCCTCCGCCTCGGCGCCGCCGTGACGGCCGGGCGGCGCGGGCGTCCGGAGCTGGAGGCCGCCGGGCGCGGCGAGGTCGTCGGCCGGACGTCCGTGCCGGCCGCGTCCGCCGTGCAGCAGGCGCAGGTCGAGACCGCGATCAGGGACGTCGGCGAGTCCGCCGCGAACGGCTTGCCCGCCCCGTGGGGACAGGCCGTCCGGCAGGCGGCCCGCTCCCACGCCGCCGAGCTGACCGACGCCGTGGACCGCGCGGTCGCCACCACCTCCCTGGACGCGACCCGCCGCCCCCGCTGGTGGGGCGCCGTGAACGCGCTGCAGTGGCTGGCGTTCGCGACCCTGCTGGCGGGCGCCCTGTGGCTGGGCGCGTTGTTCGGCATGGACTACCTGCGCCTGCCCCAGCCGCCGCTCCCCACCGCGGGCCCGGTGCCGTGGCCCACGGTGCTGCTGGTCGGCGGGGCCGTGGCGGGGGTGCTGCTCGCGCTGCTGTCCCGGCTGCTGGCCTGGCTCGGCGGCCGGCGCCGCGCCCGCCGTACGGGGAAGGCGCTGCGGGCGGCCATCGCCGAGGTGAGCGGCGAGCTCGTCCTGGAGCCCGTACGGGAGGAGCTGGACCGGCACCGCCGCTTCACCGAGGCGCTGAGCCTGGCCCGCGCCGACGGGTGAGGACGGCCGGTCAGTCGCAGTGCTCCCAGTCGCTCTCCCACCACGTGCTGCCGTAGGTGCCGCCCCACTTGACGCACGTGCCGGGCGCCTTCGCCTTGACCGGGCCGGCGTAGTAGCGGTAGTTGTCCGCGTCCACGACGCCCGGCGAGCCGTACGCCCAGAGCACCGCCCGCACGTACGTGGTGTTGCCCGCCGCGCCCGTCTTCCACGTCACCACGCAGTTGGTGGAGCCGTTGTAGAGCAGGTACGTCACCGCGCTGGAGCCGAAGGCGTGGCTGTCGATGACGTGGTAGCTGCCGCCGCCGCAGGCCTCGATCGGCGAGGACGCGGCCATGGCCGGGCCGCTCAGGGTGGCCGAGGTCGCCAGGGTGGCGGCCAGGGCGAGGGAGAGGGTGACGCCTCGTTTGACGTTGCTCACGCGGAAATGCCTCCTTTGTCGCTGATGCGATGATCAACAATAGGAGACGCGGCGGTCAGGCAGGCGAGCAGCCGTACGCTTTGCGGTACTTCGCCACGTAACGGTCGAGGTCCGCGCGGTCCATCGGCGTCTCGGACACCGACAGGGTGGCCACGCCCGGCTCGGTGAGGAACCCGCCCTGGACGTGCCAGTCGTCCGGCACGGAGGCCCGCAGGTCGCTGCCGTCGTCGTTGCGGGCGAGCTCGGCCACGGAGTACTCGCTGACCCGCACCCCGCGCCCGGCCAGCAGCGCCCGCACCTCGGCGACGCTCCTGTCCAGGTAGGGGACGCAGTGCAGCGGCTCGCCCTTGGCGTTGAACTCGGTGACGTTCTGGTACTTCTCGCCCGGCCGTGCCTTCCTGCTCACCGCGATGTCGGCGACCCCGGCGAAGGTCGTGGGGATCTTGACGCCGACGGGGCAGCCGTCCAGCCGTCCGCACGGTCCCGGCGGGTAGATGCCCTTGATCTCGTCGAGGTACTCATGATCTGGAGAGGTGGGGAAGACCAGGCGCTCGTAGGCGGCGGTGGCGGGGACGACCCGCAGGGTGACCTTGAGCCCGAGGGCCCGGAGCTGCTGCTCGTACAGCTTGGGGTTGGCGTAGAGGTCCTTGATCTGGATGACGTAGTAGCCGTTCTCCTCCTTGATGTCGAGGGCGGCGGCGGGGGCGGCGGGCAGCAGCCAGGTCGCCGCGACGGCGCCGGCGGCCAGCAGCGCGCCGGCCGGGACGGCCAGCCGCAGCGGCAGGCGCCGGCGCGGGCGCGGCCGGACGGGCTCGGGGGGGCCCGCCATGATCTCGTGCATCAGCTCGCGCGCGCCCGCGCTGACACCGGTGACCGGAGGGGCGGCGAGACGGGCGACGACGCGCTCGACGTCCTGCGTCATGACTGTCCTTTCGCGAGCGAGACGGCGCGGGAGCCGTAACCGTCGAGGTCGGGGTCGAGGCCGGCCAGTTCCCTGGCCAGCCGCTTGCGGGCGCGGTGCAGGCGCAGCCGGGCGGCGCCGCGCGAGCAGCCGAGCACCTTCGCGATCTCCGGGCCGCTCAGCCCTTCCCAGGCGACCAGCGAGAGCAGCTCCCGGTCGTCTTCGGAGAGCCGCAGGAAGGCCCGGTGGGCGGTGTCACGGTGGGCGGTGTCACGGGTCGTGTCGCCGGCCGCGCCGCCGGGGGTCGCCGGCGCGGTCCAGGTGGCGGCCTCCTCGCGCAGGCGGGCGGCGAGCGCGGTGCGGCGCTCCTCGGCGCGGAAGTGGTTGGCGAGGACGCGCCGGGCGACGGCGTAGAGCCAGAGCCGGGCCTCCTCGCCCTGGGGGACCGCGCTGAGGCGGCGCCAGGCCGTGGTGAAGGTCTCGGCGATGACGTCCGCGATGTCGTCCGGCGACCCGGCGCGCCGTCGCACGTAGCTGGCGACCGCGGGATAGTACGTCATGTACATCTCCTCGAAACGTCGTTCGGGCTCAGGCGGCCCGTTCGGATCGGCGAACACGTATGAGGAGATGTCCGGATAAGTCAGGGTGTTTCAGGCGTGCTCTCGCCGCCGAGCGACGACGCCACCGCCCGCAACGCCGTCAGCAGCGGCCGCACGACGGGATGCGAGTCGGCCCCCCGGCGCACGGCGGCGAAGACCCGGCGCTCGGCCGCCCCCGGGGTGCGGCGCACCACCACGCCGGCCGGCGCCATGTCCCGCAGCGCCAGCCGGGGCACCAGCGCCACCCCGGCCCCGGCCCCGACCAGCGCGACCACGGCGCGGAAGTCGTCGGAGCAGTGCGCGAAGTCGGGCGTGAAACCCGCCTGCTGGCAGGCGAACGTGATCACGTCGTGCACCGGGTTGCCCGGGTAGGGGCCGATCCACCGCTCGCCGGACAACGACCCGAGCGTGGCCGAGCCCGCCAGCGGGTGGTCGCGCGGCAGCACCAGGTCGAACGGCTCGGCGTACAGCGGCAGCCGCGACAGGCGGCGGTCGGCGGCGTCCGGCGCGCCCCGGTACTCGACCGCGACGGCGAGGTCCGCCTCCGCGTCCAGCAGCATGGCGAGCCCGTGGTCGCCCTCGGCGTCGAGCACCCGCACCTGGATGCCGGGCGCGCTCGCGCGCAGCGCGCTGATCGCAGGGGACAGCACGGCGCTGATGGCCGTGGCGAAGCAGGCCACGGTCACCTCGCCGGCCTCGCCCGCCGTGTACGCCGCCACGTCCGCCCGCGCCCGTTCGAGCTGGGCCAGCACCTCGTTGGCGTGCCCGAGCATGATCTTGCCGACGGCCGTGAGGTGCACCCCGCGCCCGTCGCGGGTGAACAGCCGGTGCCCCACCTCGTGCTCCAGCGCGCCGAGCTGCTGCGACACCGCGGACGGGGTGAGGTGCAGCGCCGCCGCCGCGGCGGTGACCGTGCCGTGGTCGGCCACCGCACGGAGCGTGCGCAGCCGCCGCGTGTCTATCACGAGGCGAGCATACTTACCCGCGCGCCTGGACGAAGGCGGCGACCGCCCGGTCCACGTCCTCCTCGCTGTGCGCGGCCGAGAGCTGCACGCGGATGCGCGCCTGCCCGTGCGGCACCACCGGGTACGAGAACCCGACGACGTAGATCCCCAGCTCCAGCAGCCGCTCCGCCATGGCCCCGGCCGCCGCCGCGTCGCCGATCATGACCGGCACGATCGGGTGGTCGCCGGGCAGGATGTCGAAGCCGGCCTCGGTCATCTCGCCGCGGAAGCGGGCGGTGTTGGCGCGCAGCCGCTCGCGGGCCTCGTCCGAGGTCTCCAGCAGGTCGAGGATGCGCAGCGAGGCGGCGGCGATGACGGGGGCCAGCGAGTTGGAGAACAGGTAGGGGCGCGAGCGCTGCCGCAGCAGCTCACAGATCTCGCCGCGGGCCGCGACGTAGCCGCCGCTGGCCCCGCCGAGCGCCTTGCCGAGGGTGCCGGTGACGATGTCGACCCGGTCGGTGACGCCGTGCAGCTCGGGCGTGCCGCGGCCGGTGGGCCCGACGAAGCCGACGGCGTGGGAGTCGTCCACCATGACCATCGCGTCGTAGCGGTCGGCGAGGTCGCAGATCTCGCGCAGCGGGGCGAGGTAGCCGTCCATGGAGAAGACGCCGTCGGTGACGATCAGCCGCCGGCGCGCCTCGGACGTCTCCTTCAGCCGGGCCTCCAGCTCGGCCATGTCGCGGTTGGCGTAGCGGTGGCGCTGGGCCTTGGACAGGCGGATGCCGTCGATGATGCTGGCGTGGTTGAGGGCGTCGGAGATGACCGCGTCCTGCGCGTCGAGCAGGGTCTCGAAGACGCCGCCGTTGGCGTCGAAGCACGAGCTGTAGAGGACGGTGTCCTCCATGCCGAGGAAGTCCGACAGCCGCGACTCCAGCTCCTTGTGCACCTCCTGCGTGCCGCAGATGAAGCGCACCGACGCCATGCCGAAGCCCCACCGGTCGAGCGCCTCCTTGGCCGCCGCGACGACCTCGGGGTGGTCGGCGAGGCCCAGGTAGTTGTTGGCGCAGAAGTTCAGCACCTCGCGGCCGGCCACGCCGACCTGGGCGCTCTGCGGGGTGGTGATCACCCGCTCGGGCTTGAGCAGGCCGGCCTCGGCGATCTCGTCGAGCGTGGCCCGCAGCTGCTCCCGCACGTTGGTGAACATCAAGCGCTCCTGTCCATGGTCGCGGCCGCTTCGGCCTCCGTTGGCTCGTTCCTCGCGCTCTCCGGCCGAGCTCCTCCGCTCCTGTCCATGGTCGCGGCCGCTTCGGCCTCCGTTGGCTCGTTCCTCGCGCTCTCCGGCCGAGCTCCTCCGCTCCAATCCAGGATGACCTTGCCCGTACGGCCGCTCGCCGCCGTGTCGAAGGCGGCGTCGAAGTCGCGGTAGTCGTAGCGGTCGGTGATGACGGGGGAGAGGTCGAGGCCCTTCTCCAGCAGCACGGACATGTTGTACCAGGTCTCGAACATCTCCCTGCCGTAGACCCCCTTGATGGTGATCATGGACGTGACGACCGTGGCCCAGTCGATCGCGAACTCCTCGGCGGGCAGCCCGAGCATGGCGATCCTGCCGCCGTGCGTCATGTGCGCGATCATGTCGCGCACCGCGGCCGGGTTGCCGGACATCTCCAGCCCGACGTCGAAGCCCTCCCGCATGTGGAGCCGGCGCATGCCCTCCTCGATCGAGGAGCGGGAGACGTTGAGCGCGAGGGAGACGCCGAGCTTGCCGGCCAGGTCGAGGCGCTCGTCGCTGACGTCGGTGATCATCACGTTGCGCGCGCCGACGTGCGTGGCGACGGCCGCCGCCATCAGGCCGATCGGCCCGGCGCCGGTGATCAGCACGTCCTCGCCGACCAGGGGGAAGGACAGCGCGGTGTGGACGGCGTTGCCGAACGGGTCGAAGATGGCCGCCACGTCGGGGTCGACGGGGACGCGGTGCACCCACACGTTGGCGGCCGGCAGGGTGAGGTACTCGGCGAACGCGCCGTCGCGGTTGACGCCGAGCCCGACGGTGTTGCGGCACAGGTGGCGGCGGCCGGCCATGCAGTTGCGGCACTTGCCGCAGACCAGGTGGCCCTCGCCGCTGACGAGGTCGCCGACGGCGACGTCCTCGACGCCGGGCGCGACCTCCACCACGTGGCCGCAGAACTCGTGGCCGACCACGAGCGGCAGCTTCAGCGTGTGCCTCGCCCAGTCGTCGTACTTGCGGATGTGGAGGTCGGTGCCGCAGATGCCGGTGCGCAGCACGCGGATCTTCACCTCGCCGGGCCCGAGCTCGGGCTCGGGCACGTCCACCAGCCACAGGCCGGGCTCGGCCCTCTCCTTGACCAGCGCTTTCATCGCCCTCACTCCCCCCAGGTCGAACCTAACGCACTGTGCCCGGTCCGCTCGCGAGGTGTCCATCGAGGAGTTCTTAAGTGCCCCCACAGCTCAGCTTCACGCGGTCCCGTGAGCAGGCAGAATTACGCAATGAGCTTGAAGATGACGTGGACCCGGAGGTAATCAGGTGCGACAGCAGAGCGGTGACGCCTCCCTCCTGCGCAGGCTCAACTCGGCGGCGGTCCTGCGCGTGCTGCGCGAGGTGGACGTCGCCACGCTGGCGGAGCTGGCGCGGGCGGCCCGCGTCTCGCGGCCGACGGCCGAGACGATCGTGGACGGCCTGGTCGCCGAGGGCTGGGCGGAGGAGTGCGAGGAGCCGGGCGACCGGCAGCGGGGGCGGCCGGCCCGGCGCTTCCGGTTCCGGGCGGCGGCCGGGCACGTGCTCGGGCTGAGCATCGGCGGCTCCAGCCTGCGGGCGATGGTCGCCGACCTGGCCGGCACGGTGGTGGCCGCCGGTCGCGCGCCGAACCACCGCGATCTGCCCGCGGCGGAGCGGCTGGACGCCGTCGCCGCCCTGGCCGCCGAGGTCGCCGGCGAGGCGGGGCTGGCGCTCGGCGGCCTGGCCGCCGCCGGCGTCGGCACCACCGGCACCGTGGACGCGGCGGGCCGGGTGGTCAAGAGCGTCGTCCTCGGCGACTGGACGGGCCTCGACCTGCGGGGTGAGCTGGCCCGCCGGCTGCCCGTCCCGGTGCTGGTGGACAACGACATGCGGCTCGCGGTGCTGGCCGAGCACTGGCGCGGCGCCGCCCAGGGCCGCTCGGACGTGGTCTACCTGTTCACCGGCGACCGCATCGGCATGGGCCTGCTGATCGGCGGCCGGCCGCACCGGGGCGCGCACGCGGCCGGCGGCGAGATCGGCGCGCAGCCCAACGACAACTGGACGGCGTACCGGCACGTCATCGACTACGCGATGGCGGCGGAGCCGGGGGAGCTGCGCTCGATGCGGCAGAGCGCCGACTTCGCGATCGCCCGCGCCCGGGCGGGCGACGAGCGGGCCGCGCGGGCGGTGCGGGAGCTGGCGCGCGGCCTCGCGGCGGGCCTGGTCACGGTGGTCAATCCGCTGGACCCCGAGCTGGTCGTCATCGGCGGCAGCCTGGCCGCGGCCGGCGACCTGCTGGTGGATCCGGCGAGGGAGGTCTTCGAGCGGTACTGCCTGTATCCGCCGGAGGTGGTGTCCTCGGGGCTGGGCAGTGAGTGCATCACGATCGGCGCGGTCCGCCTGGCCTTGGACCACGCCGACGAGCACCTTTTTACGTAGCCCGCTTGCGTAATCCTGGGTCACAGAACGGCCACAAAGCACCTCCCGTGCGTAGATCTGCAGGATTAAAGCTAGTTGTTTGCATAATTAGGCGCTAGCCTCCAGGTCACTTGGTACTGCCCTGAGAGGTTGAACGACATGACCCGGAAGGTGTGGGCGCTGCTGTGCGCCGGCGCGATCGTCATCGGAGCGGCGAGCTGCTCGGCCGCGGACGAACCCGGCTCCGACGGCGGCAAGGTCACCATCAGCTACGGCATCTGGGACAAGAACCAGAAACCCGCCATGGAGAAGATCGCCCAGGAGTTCACGAAGGCCCACCCGGACATCCAGGTCAAGGTGGAGCTCACGCCCGGCTCCAAGGAGTACTGGCCGAAGCTCCAGACCGCCGCGGCCGGCGGCAGCGCCCCCGACGTCTTCTGGATGAACGGCCCCCGCGTCGGCCTGTGGGCCTCCCAGGGCGCCCTCGCGCCGCTGTCCGAGCGGATCGCCGCCGACCGGTTCGACACCTCGAAGTTCCCCAAGTCGCTCAACGACCTCTACACGCTGAACGGCAAGCAGTACGGCATCCCGAAGGACTACGACACGATCGGGCTCTGGTACAACAAGGACCTGTTCGACCGGGCCGGCGTGAAGCACCCCGACGCCTCCTGGACCTGGGACGACATGCGGGCCGCCGCGAAGAAGCTGACCGACCCGGCCAAGGGCGTGTGGGGCATCGGCGCCCCCGCCTGGCCGCAGGAGCTCTACTACAACACGATCTACCAGGCCGGCGGGTACGTGATCTCGCCCGACGGCAGGAAGTCCGGCTACGACGACCCGGCCACCATCGCCGGCCTCCGCCTGTGGGTGGACATCCTCACCGCCGACAAGTCCTCGCCCACCATCAAGCAGACCCAGGACACCGACCCGATCCAGCTCTTCCAGAACGGCAAGCTCGCCATGTTCTGGGACGGCTCCTACGACGCCATCGCCTACAACGGCACCGAAGGGCTGAACGCCGGCGTCGCCCCGCTGCCCGCCGGCCCCAAGGGCAAGGCGACGATCATCCACGGCCTGGCCAACGTCGTCTACGCCAAGTCCAAGCACCCGGACCAGGCCTGGGAGTTCGTCAAGTTCCTCGGCTCCGAGGCCGCCAACCGCATCCAGGCCGAGAGCGGCGCCGTCATCCCCGCCTACACCGGGCTGGAGGAGACCTGGGTGCGGTCCATGCCGAAGCTGGACCTCAAGGTCTTCGTCGACCAGGTGCCGGACGCGGTCCCGTACCCGAGGTCGCTGAACACCGCCGCCTGGTCGGCCAAGGAGAGCGAGCTGCTCAGCCAGGCGTTCTCCGGCGCCAAGGACCTCGACGCCACGGCCAGGGAGCTGGCCGCGTTCATGAACGACGCGCTCGCCAAGGAAGCCCAGGGATGAACCGGCGGGAGTGGGCGTGGGGCTATCTGATGATCGCCCCGCTCGTGCTCGGCCTCGGCGTGTTCTTCCTGTGGCCGGTGGCGCAGTCGGTCTACTACAGCTTCACCGACTGGACGTTGTTCGGCGGCAGCACGTGGGCCGGGCTGGACAACTACGCGCGGCTGCTGCGCGACCCCGAGGTCGGGCAGGCGCTCTGGAACACCTTCCAGGTGATGGTGCTCGGGCTGCTGGTCGTGCCGCTGGCCGTGCTCGTCGCGGCCCTGCTCAACACGCGGGGCCTGCGCGGCGTCCCGGTCTACCGCACGCTGTACTTCCTGCCCGTGGTCACCATGCCCGCCGCCGTCGCGCTGATCTGGCGCTGGCTCTACAGCGGCGAGTACGGTCTGATCAACTACCTGCTCTCCCTGGCCGGTGTCAGCGGCCGCTCGTGGATCGCCGACCCCCACACCGCGCTCTACGCCGTGATCGTGGTCTTCATCTGGACCTACGTCGGCTACTTCACGGTGATCTTCCTGGCCGGCCTGCAGGGCATCCCCGCCCACTTGTACGAGGCCGCCTCCATCGACGGCGCGGGCCGCGTCCGGCAGTTCTTCTCCATCACGCTGCCGCTGCTCACCCCCACGATCTTCTTCACCTCGGTGCTCATGGTCATGTACGGCCTGCAGATGTTCGACCTGCTCTACCTGATGTTCGGCAAGGGCTCCCCGGCCTGGGCCGACAACAAGACGATCGTGCTGCTCTTCTACACCAAGGCCTTCGAGGAGGGCGCCAAGGGCTACGGCGCGGCCATCGCGGTCGTGCTCATGGCCGTCACCCTCGCCATCACGGCCGTGCAGTTCCGGCTCCAGCGGAAGTGGGTGCACTATGCGTAGCGGACGCCTGTGGCCGGTGCACGTCGTGCTCGCGGTCGGCGCGGCGGCGATGGTGCTGCCCTTCGTGTGGGAGGTGCTGACCGCGCTCAAGACCTTCACCGAGTCCACCCGCGTGCCGCCGGTGTGGGTGCCGTCCTTCGCCTGGTCGAACTTCGCCGAGGTGTGGAACAGCACGCCGTTCGTGCGGCAGTTCGCCAACACGGTGGTCATGACGGTGGTGCGGACGCTGGCGCAGCTGCTGTTCTGCTCCCTCGCCGCCTACGCCTTCGCGCGGCTGCGCTTCCCCGGCCGCAACGCGGTCTTCGTGGTGCTGCTGTCCGTGCTCATGGTGCCCGACCAGCTCTTCCTCATCCCGCAGTACCAGATCGTGCAGGGGCTCGGGCTGCTCAACACCCTGCCCGCGCTGTTCCTGCCGGGCATGTTCAGCGCGTTCGGCACGTTCATGCTGCGCCAGTTCTTCCTGGGCCTGCCGGACGAGATCGAGGAGGCGGCCCGGCTGGACGGGGCCAACCCGCTGCGGATCTTCTGGAGCGTGATGCTGCCGCTGGCCCGGCCGGGGCTGATCGCGTTCGGCGTGCTGACCGTGCTGTGGTCGTGGAAGGACCTGATGTGGCCGCTCATCGTCAACACCGAGCCTGAGAAGATGACGCTGTCCGCGGGGCTGTCGGCGTTGCAGGGCGAGCACGTCACCGAGTACCCCGTGCTCATGGCGGGCTCACTGATGGCCACCCTGCCGGTCATCGTGATCTTCGTGGTGCTGCAGCGGCAGCTCATCGCGGGGATCGCGTTCACGGGCTCGAAATAGGAAGGACGTTTGTGAAAGACCTGCGCATCGGAGTCATCGGCCTCGGCCTGCGGACGAGTCTCGCGCTGCACGCGCACCGCCCCGGCCGGGGGTCGGTCGTGGCCGCGCTCTGCGACTCCGACCCCGGGGTGCTCAAGAAGCAGTCCGCGCTGTTCGAGGGCGCCGAGCTCTTCGCCGAGGACTACCGCGAGCTGCTCGACCGCCCCGACCTCGACGCCGTCATCGTCAACACCCCCGACGACACCCACGAGCGCATCGCCGTCGACTGCCTGGAGGCCGGCAAAGCCGTCTACCTGGAGAAGCCGATGGCGATCACGGTCGAGGGCTGCGACGCCGTGCTGCGCGCCGCCCGCCGCACCGGCACCCGCCTGTACGTCGGCCACAACATGCGCCACATGGGCGTGGTCCGGCTGATGCGCGACATCATCCGCAAGGGCGTCATCGGCGAGCCGAAGACCGTCTGGGTGCGGCACTTCGTCTCCTACGGCGGCGACTACTACTTCAAGGACTGGCACGCCGACCGCACCCGCACCACCGGCCTGCTGCTGCAGAAGGCCGCGCACGACCTCGACGTCGTGCACTGGCTGGCCGGCGGCTACACGACCCGGGTCAACGCCCTCGGCGACCTCATGCTCTACGGCGACCTGCCGCGCCGCGCCCCCGGCACGCCGCGCCCGGAGAGCTGGCTGCGCGAGTACGAGTGGCCGCCCACCGCCCGCCGCGACCTGCACCACGTGGTGGACGTCGAGGACGTCTCGGTGATGAACATGCGCCTGGACAACGGCGTCATCGCCGCCTACCAGCAGTGCCACTTCTCGCCCGACTACGTGCGCAACTACACCGTCATCGGCACCGAGGGGCGGCTGGAGAACTTCGGCGACGGGCCGGGTGACACGGTCAAGGTCTGGAACACCGGGCCGACCGGGTACCGGGACGACTGCGACATCGCGTACAAGGTGCCGCAGGCGCAGGGCTCGCACGGCGGCGCGGACGCCGAGATCGTGGCCGAGTTCTGCAGGTTCGCCCGGGACGGCGGGGCGACGGACACCTCACCGGTGGCCGCGCGGATGAGCGTGGCGGCCGGCTACATGGCCACCATGTCGCTGCGCGACGGCGGCATGCCGTACGACGTGCCGCCGCTCGACCCCGGGCTGGTCGCCTACTTCGACAACGGCCAGACGGAACCGGGCCCCGCCCCCGCACCCTGACCGGGTGAGGAGGCCGGGCCGGGATCGTGCGGAGGTCAGCGTTCGGCCTCGGTGGGCTTGCGGTCCAGGTCGGGGAACGGCGAGGGCTCCTGGAGGCCCGGCGTGAGCTGGCGGGGGCCCTTGGGGTCGGCCTCCTGCGCGTCGGCGACGGCCTCGGCCGCGGCCTCCGCCGCGCGGGCGGCGTCCTCCTCGGCCGCCGAGCTCTCCGGCGCCTCCTCCTCGCGGGTCGCCGCCGAGCGCGGCAGCGCCTCGGTGAACGCCTTCGACACCCCGGTCAGCGCCGAGGTGACCTCGCTCGGGATCACCCAGAACGTGTTGCCCTGCCCCTGCGCGAGCTGCGGCAGCACCTGGAGGTACTGGTAGGCGAGCAGCTTGGGGTCGGGGTCGTTGCGGTGCACGGCCTGGAAGACCTGGTCGATGGCCCGCGACTGGCCCTCGGCCTCCAGGATGGCCGCCGCCCGCGAGCCCTCGGCGCGCAGGATCCGGCTCTGCTTGTCGCCCTCGGCGGTGAGGATCTGCGACTGGCGCTGGCCCTCGGCGGTGAGGATGGCGGCCCGCTTGTCGCGCTCGGCCCGCATCTGCTTCTCCATGGCGTCCTTGATGGTCTTGGGCGGGTCGATGGCCTTGATCTCGACCCGGTTGACCCGGATGCCCCACTTGCCGGTGGCCTCGTCGAGCACGCCGCGGAGCTGGCTGTTGATGGTGTCGCGGGAGGTCAGGGTCTTCTCCAGGTCCATCGAGCCGACCACGTTGCGCAGCGTGGTGACGGTGAGCTGCTCGACGGCCTGGATGTAGTTGGCGATCTCGTACGCCGCCGCCCGCGGGTCGGTGACCTGGAAGTAGAGCACGGTGTCGATCTCGACGACCAGGTTGTCCTCGGTGATGACGGGCTGCGGGCGGAAGGACACGACCTGCTCCCGCAGGTCGATCATGGGATAGACCCGGTCGATGTACGGGATGACGAAGTTGAGCCCGGGCTTGAGCGTGCGGTGGTAGCGGCCGAGCCGCTCGACGTTGCGGGCCCGGGCCTGCGGCACGATGCGCACGGCCTTGAGCACGGTGAAGACGGCGAACAGGATGACGAAGATGCCGACCAGCAAGAGCGGATCCATGCCTACTCCCGGGGATACACGAGGGCTGTCGCCCCCTCGATCTCGATGATGTCGACGGTGGCCCCCGCGGGAATCACGAGCGTCTCGTCGTAGGCGCGCGCCGACCATTCCTCGCCCCCGACGCGTATCCGCCCCTCGCGCCCCGTCACCTCCGAGATCGTGTAGGCGGGCTTGCCGACGAGGGCTTCGACGCCGAACCGCTGGAGCTGCGGCTGCTTGATGTGCCGCAGCGCGAGCGGCCGGACGACCATGAGGCCGGCCGCGGAGGAGGCCGCGAAGAAGAGTAACTGCAGGGGCACCGGCAACCCGATGGCGGCGGTCGCGGCGGTGAGGAGGGCGGCCGCGCCGAGCAGCCCGAGGGCCGCGGTGAAGGTGAACAGCTCCGCCACGCCGAGGACGACTGCGAGGATTACCCAGATGACCCATTCATCCATGTCCGGCCCTCCTGTATGCACAACGGGCCCGTTGCGTGGGTGGTTCCCCCCTCTTCTACCGTAGCCCCGTGCCCGCGGTGCCGGCACCACTCACCTGCGGCGTCAGCCTTTCGTGAGCGCGCTTCCCTGTATCCATTTCTCCCACGGGAGCTGCCAGAAACCCCATCCGTTGTCCCATTCGAGCGGGCGGTCGGTGCCGGTGATGGTGACGGGGTCGCCGCGCAGGGAGTTGTCGTAGAACCAGGCGGCCTGGTCGGGGCGGGCGTTGACGCAGCCGTGGCTGACGTTGGCGCGGCCCTGGGCCCACACGTTGTCCTTGGCGTGGACGTACTCGCCGCTGTCGGAGACGCGGACCGCGTGGTCGATGAGCAGGTCGTAGTAGCCGGGGTCGCCCTCCTCGCGGCCGGGGGAGACCATGCGGACCGGGTTGCCCTTGTCCATGGTGAGGTGCACGCCGCTGGTCGTGGTGTACTCGCGGGTGGTGGCCATGCCGGCGCTGATGGCCATGCGCTGCACGACCCGGCCGTCGCGCTCGACGGTCATCTGGTGCGTACGCGTGTCGACCGCGCTGGTCTGCCGGCGGCCGACGGTGAAGGCGAAGGTGGAGTCGGCGGCCCCGTACACGCCGCTCGCCGCGCGCACCCCGGCCAGGTGCGCGGTGACGGTGACCCGCTGCCGGGGCGCCCAGTAGCGCCGGGTGCGGTAGACGGCGCGGGTGTCGCTCACCCACCGCCAGGCGCCGTCGGCGGGGTGGGCGGCGCGCACCTCCAGCGCCCGCTCCACGGCCGCCTTGTCCTCGACGGGCCGGTCGAAGTCGAGGACGACCGGCATGCCCACCCCGACGGTCTCGCCCGGCAGGGGCGTGCGGGCGGCGAGGCCGAGGGCCTGCTCGGCCGGGCGGGTGCGGAAGCGGCCCATGGTGACCGTGGCGGGGCCGCTCGCGCCGGTGGCCGTGGCGGTCACGGTGTACTCGGTGCCGGGTCTGAGCGTCCAGTCGGAGCGCCAGATGCGGCGGTCGGCGTCGAGTCGGCCGGGCACCGGGTCGGCCCCCGCGTACGCCGCCACCTTGCTCAGCGTGCCGCCCGACGCCCTGATCACCAGCCCGCGGTCGGGCCGGGCGCGGGTGCTGTCGAGGGCCGGCGCGATCTGCACGACCGGCGGCGTGGCCGGGGTCTCCGCGGTGACCGGGCCGCAGCCGCACACCGCGCAGACCAGGCACACCAGGAGGAAGGCGACACGAAGCATCGCGGCACGCCGCATGAGAGGGAACTCCTGCTGTCCGAGGGAAGGGGTGCCTCCCAGGGTAGCGGCCCGTCAGCGGTCGAGCACGTTGAGTCACCTATACGACAGTTCCGGAAACCTCCCCCAACGTCACCTCGCCGGCGGTGGCCCTGATCGTCACGGTGTCGCCGTCCTCCAGGAACGTGCGCGTCTCACCGTTGCCGAGCTTGATCGGGTCGGTGCCGTTCCAGGTCAGCTCGATGAGCGAGCCCCGCTCGCCGCGCTCCGGCCCGGAGACGGTGCCGCTGGCGAACAGGTCGCCGGTGCGCAGCGCGGCCCCGTTCACGGTCAGGTGCGCGAGCATCTGGTCCGGCGTCCAGTACATGGACGCGTACGGCGGCCGGGAGACCACCTCGCCGTTCAGCAGGATCTCGACGGCGATGTCGAGCCCCCAGTCCGCCTTGCGCCGCAGGTACGGCAGCGGCTCCGGGTCCTGCGCCCGCCCCGGGACGCGCGGCAGCGCCTCCAGCGGCGTCACCCACGGCGAGACCGACGTGGCGAACGACTTGGCCAGGAACGGCCCGAGCGGCCGGTACTCCCACGACTGGACGTCACGCGCGCTCCAGTCGTTGACCAGCGTCACCCCGAACACGTGGTCCTCGAACGCCCCGGCGGACGTGCCCAGCTCGGTCGGCACGCCGACCACGAACCCCAGCTCGGCCTCCACGTCCAGCTTCCGGCACGGCCCGAACTCTCCCGCGCCGAGCTGCCCCTGCGGCCGCCGCACCGGGGTCCCCGACACCACGACCGTGCCGGCCCTGCCGTGGTAGCCGACCGGCAGGTGCCGCCAGTTGGGCATCAGCGGCTCGGCGTCCGGCCGGAACATGCGGCCGACGTTGCTCGCGTGCTCCAGCGAGCAGTAGAAGTCGACGTAGTCGGCCACCTCGAACGGCAGGTGCAGCTCGACCTGGTCGAGCGGGACGAGGTGCGCCTCCACCACGGACAGGTCGCTGGTCAGCTTCTCCTGGATCAGCGCCCGGGTGTCGCGCCAGGCCGCGCGCCCCCTCGCCATGAACGGGTTGAGCGACGGCGCGGCGAACACCTCGTCGTGCAGCGCGGCGGTGAGGTCGAGCACCCTGTCGCCGTAGCGCACCCCGACGCGGGGCGCCTGCCCCGGGCAGGAGAAGACCCCGTAGGGCAGGTTCCCGATCCCCCAGCTCACCGTTCCTCCTCGATCAGTCCGAGCGCGCGCAGGTCCTCCACGGGCGTGTGCGTGCTGCAGGAGCCGTAGCTCACCAGCAGCCGCCGCGCCCGCTTGGCGGTCTCCTCCGGCACGGCCCGCGCCATCCGTACCAGGTGCCCCACGTCGGTCGTGCGCAGCACGTGCGCCGGGTCGCGGCCCTCGACGGCCTCGCAGACGGCCAGCAGCAGGTTGAGGAACCCGTGCCGGTCCACGCCGAGCGAGGGGTCGAAGTGCCGCACCGCGTGGTGCAGCCCGGCCGTCGCCTTGAACGGCACGTCGCGCTCCACGCAGAACCGGATGAACTGCGCCAGGTGCTCGACCGGCGGGAAATCCTCGGCCGAGGCCCCGCCGCAGCGCACCTTGAGCCCCACCCCGTCGGGCACCTCGACGGCCATCCTGCCGGGCTTGACCTCGGTGAACAGCCGCACGCCCGCGGGCAGCGCCAGCCGCTCGGCCAGCGCCTCGACTGTCTCGTCCGGCGGCAGCGGCGTCTCGACCAGGTCGACCGGCAGGCCGCCGAGGTCCGGCAGCCGCTCGGTGTCGAGGATGACGCCGAGGCGGCGCGGCCGGTGCTCCTGGCCGCGCAGCCGCTCCAGCCGGCTGGCCGGGCACAGGAAGCGGTGCGTCAGCACCGGGTCGCCGCTCTCCGCGTCGCGCCGGTTGCGGGCGAGCGCCTCGTCCATGTGCAGGGACGTGGGCGGGAACAGCCCCGCGTCGTCCACCAGCGCGACGTACAGGGTGCCGGTCACCGGGCCCACGTCCAGGCGTAGCCGGGGTCCTCGCAGGCCAGGGCGGCCGGGCCGAGGTCGAGCGGGCGGAAGGTGTCGACCATGACGGCCAGCTCGCTGGTGGTCGTGACGCCCTTGGCCACCGCGTCGATGACCGCCTCGACCGCGCCGGGCTGCGGCCCGTGGGTGAACCCGGCCGGGTGCAGCGAGACCGAGCCGACGTCGATGCCGGAGCCCTTGCGCGCCGAGTAGTCGCCGCCCACGTAGAACATGAACTCGTCGGAGTCCACGTTGTGGTGGTTGTAGGGGATCGGCACGGCCTCCGGGTGGTAGTCCAGCGGCCGCGGGCAGAACGAGCACACCACGAACCCCGGCCCCTCGAACGTCTGGTGCACCGGCGGCGGCGCGTGCGTCTTCTTCACGACCGGCTCGAAGTCGTTGATGTTGAACGCGTACGGGTACAGGTAGCCGTCCCAGCCCACCACGTCGAACGGGTGGTGGCGGTAGACCAGCCGGGTCAGCCCGCCGCGGGTGCGCACCAGCACCGGCACCTCCTCGCCCTCGGCGAGCAGCGGCTCGGCGGGGGCGCGCAGGTCGCGCTCGCAGTAGGGGGCGTGCTCCAGGAACTGGCCGTACTGCGACAGGTAGCGCCTGGGCGGCCTGATGTGCCCGGCGGCCTCGATGGCGAGCACGTTGACCTGGCCGTCCGGCACCCAGCGGTGGATGGTGCCGGTCGGGATGACGACGTAGTCGCCCTCGCCGGCCTCGATCGCGCCGTAGGTGGACTCGAAGCGCACCCGGCCGCGCTGCACGTAGACGCACTCGTCGCCCATGGAGTTGCGGTACAGCTCGCTCGGGCGGTCGCTGGTGGCGTACGACAATCGGACGTCGCCGTTGCCCGCCAGCAGCAGGCGCCCGCCGACCAGGTCGCCCGCGCCGGACAGCTCCTGCGTGCGGAAGTGGCGCGGCGACAGCGGCAGGTTGGGCTCCAGCCGTGCGCCGGTGACCGGCTCGACGGCCTCGGCCTTGACGATGGCGGTCGGCAGATGGCGGTGGTAGAGCAGCGAGGAGTCGGACGAGAAGCCCTCCTCGCCCATCAGCTCCTCGGCGTAGAGGCCGCCGTCCGGCTTTCTGAACTGCACGTGCCGCTTGCGCGGCACCTCTCCGACGACCCGGTAGTACGGCATCCGGCCCCTCCATGCCCGTCCGACTATCGGACGTAGGTGTCCTCTATGTGCGAATACCGTCCGCCATGGGTGGGAAGATGTCAACCCAGGGCGGCCGACAGCTCGGCGGCGGCGGCCACCACCCGCGGCCCCGCCCCCTCGCCCAGCGGTCCGAACGTCACCACCCCCACCGACGCCTCCAGCCACGGCAGCCCGGTGACCGGTGCCGCCACCCCCCGGGCTCCCTCCTGCAACTGCCCCTCCGTGACGAAGTAGTCGCCCCGCCCCTCGCGCAGCGCGAGGATCGCCCGCCCCGCCGCGCCCAGCGCCAGCGGATGCCGCGAGCCCTCCCGGTAGGCCACGTGCATGTCCGTCCAGGACGGCTCCACCACGGCCACGGCCAGCCCGTCGTCGCCCTCGGCCACCGTCAGGTGCGCGGTCGCCCCCACCTCCTCGGCCAGCCGCCGCAACGTCGGCACCGCCGCCGCCCGCAGCAGCGGCTGCACGGCCTGGGCCAGCACCAGCACGCCGAAGCCCAGGTGCACCCGGCCCTCGGCGTCGCGGCGCACGAAACCCTCGTTCATCAGCGTCGTCAGCAGCCGGTACACCACCGGCCTGCTCAGCTCCAGCTGGGCCGCCAGCTCGGTCGGCGTCCGCCCGGCGCCGCCGTCGGCGAGCAGGCGGAGCAGACGCAGCCCACGTTCCAGGGTCTGAGCGGATTCAGCGGCCATGCGAACGATTATCTAGTGACGCTGTGCTCCTACGGGGGTACGTAGGGGGATAGAAGAGCCGGGGGGTAAAGATGCGGCAAAGGTGGGTTTTCCTGCTCGCCGGGCTGGCCATGTGCGGGCTGACCGCAGCCGTGCCGTCCATCACCACTCCTGGCACCACCCCTGGCACCACTCCCGGCGCGCCGCTCGCGCTCATGGCCGGCCGCACCCCCATCCACAGCCCCGAGGGCGTCCTGGTCGAGAACACCTTCTACCTCACCCAGGGCATCGAGGTGGCCCAGCAGCTCCTGCCCACCGCCAAGGGCGTCGCCTTCCGGCCCGGCTACCTCGCCGTCGGCGTCAGGGTCGACCAGGGCGGCCGGCTGTACGGCAAGCCCGAGCGCCTCGGCACCTACGTCGCCCCGGTCCGGCTCTGCACCGGCCCCGCGTGCCGCGAGGAGCAGGTCACGCTCGTGGTGCTGGGCAACGTCCCGTGGGAGCCGCGCGAGCTGACCTTCCCCGGCCGGGCCGGCGCCCCGCTGGACGGCGAGATCGGCGTCAACGGCGGCCCGCCCGGCGTCGTCCCCACCTTCACCGTCACCGACTACGCCAAGCTGCCCGAGGGCGTGAGCATCGGCCCCGACGGTCACGTGGGCGGCGTGCCGAGGGCGGCGGGCATCTCGGAGGTGCCGGTGCGCATCTGCGTGGCGGGCAACTGCGCGGGCGTGGTGGTCCGGCTGATCGTCGTGTGAGGGGTAGGGCGCGCCCCACCACGGCTCGGGGGACCGCGGGCATGACCAGGGCGTTCGCCGCGGCGCACACTCTCGGCATGGACATTCTCACCGAGAGCCGCAGGCTCGACCCGCCGCCCGTCGTGCACACCGCCGCCCTGCTCTGGCTGGCCGCGGTCGCGTTCGGCGCGTTCGAAACCGTCCTGGTCGTCACCAGGGAGTTGCTGGAGGGGGCCGCGCCCGGCGGCCTGCTGCCGCAGGTGCTGTTCCGGCTGGCGATCTTCACCGGCGCGGTGTTCCTGGCGCTGCGGCTGCGGCACGGCCGCAACTGGGCGCGCTGGACGCTCGCCGTCGCCCTCGGCGTGTTCGGCACGCTGTCGATGGTGCTGGAGCCGCTGCAGTGGCTGCTGGCCGGCGGCGACGTGGCGGCGGCGACGGCCGCCTGGTCGGCCTGGGACTGGGCCTTCGCCGCCAGCCGCGCCCTGCACGTGACGGCCGTGCTGGGGGCGGTGACGCTGATGTTCCAGCCCCGGGCCAACGCCTACTACGCCTCGGCCTGAGCCTCCCTGGGCGCGGCCGGGGCCGGGGCGCGCAGGTTGCGCACGCCGGGGGCGAGCAGCGCGGCCAGCGTGCTGACCACGATGATGACGGCGCAGCCCAGCAGCGACGCCTCCGCGCCGAACCGCTGCGCCGCCGGCCCGGCCAGCAGCAGCCCGATCGGGCCGAACATCAGCGACCCGAGCATGTCGTACGAGCTGACCCGCGACAGCGCCTCGGCCGGCACCTCCCGCTGCATGGTGGTCTGCCAGAGCACCCCGAACACGTCGAAGCACACCCCGAGCACGAACGACCCGGCCACGATCGCCCACAGCGGCGCGTCGGCCCCGAGCAGCAGGTACGGCAGCGCGGGCGGCAGGCACAGCAGCACCCCGACCAGGATCGGCCGGGCCGGCCGGACCCGGATCGACACCAGCACCCCGACGAACATCCCGACCGCCTCGCCCGCCAGGAACGCCGACCAGGCCGCCGGCCCGCCCAGCCGCTCCTCGGCCAGCAGCGGCCCGAGCACCCCGTGCCCCGCCTCGAACGCCATGATCAGCAACGAGAACTGCGCGACCACCACCCAGAGCCACTGGCGGCTGCGGAACTCCCGCCAGCCGTCCCGCAGGTCCTTCAGCACCGAGTGCCGCTCGCCGGGCGGCCGGTCGTCCTCGTCCATGCGCAGCAGCGCGATGAGCACGCCGGCCGTGGCGAACATCGCCCCGCTGACCACCAGCGCCCACCCGCTGCCGAACAGCACCACCGTGCCGCCGCCCAGCACCGCCCCGGCCACGCGGGAGGTGTTCGCGCCGAGGCCGAGCAGCGCGTTGCCGGACTGGAGCCGGTCGGGCGGCACGACGTCGGGGATGATCCCGGTCAGCGCGGGCAGCGCGAGCGCCGTGGCGACGCCGGTGAGCGCCGCCGCGACCAGGAGCGCGGGCATCGGCGTCCAGCCGGCCAGCATCATGACCCCGAGCGCGAGGTACCCGGCGGCGGCCAGGGACTCGCCGGCCGTCATCACCCGCTGCCGCGGCAGCCGGTCCGCGATCACGCCGCCCACCAGCGTGAACACGATCATCGGCAGCGACGCCGCGGTCATCACCACCGACAGCGTGGACGCGGTCGCGCCCGGCAGGTCGAGGACGCCGAACGCCAGGGCCACCGGTGCGAACGCCGCGCCGAGCACGGACAACGTCCGCCCGGAC
Source organism: Actinomadura luzonensis (assembly GCF_022664455.2). NCBI lineage: Bacteria > Bacillati > Actinomycetota > Actinomycetes > Streptosporangiales > Thermomonosporaceae > Actinomadura > Actinomadura luzonensis. Next base: position 1,454,229 of record NZ_JAKRKC020000001.1, on the reverse strand, counting down.
AGCAGCAGCGCGAAGCGGCGGTCCCGGAGCAGCCCGAGATCGCGTGCGTAACTGTGCAACGGTAACCCCCCTACAAAACGGTCAAAGCCTGCCATCCGGTCGCCTGTCTTGTCACCCGATAAAAAAGACCGGGTGCGGAATATGCAGGGGTTTGGCAAGAATCGCGGCCCCCTTCTCCCGTAACTTGCTAGGTCCCTCCGGCGACGGTGAAGGGGACGCGGGCATGCCTGACGACACGTTGATCACGCGGGTGGCGCGATGGGCGCGGGAGGTCCCGGACGCGCCCGCGTACACGTTCGTGGACTATCTCGGGGACGGCTCCCGGCACACGCTCACCTGGGCGCAGGCCGACCTCCGGGCCAGGGCGCTCGCGGTGCGGCTGCGCGAGCTGGCCGGCCCCGGCGACCGCGTCGCGGTCCTCGCGCCCAGCGGCCTGGAGTACGTGAGCGCGGTGCTCGGCGCGATGTACGCCCGGCTGGTCGCGGTCCCGCTGTTCGCGCCCGGCCTGCCCGGCCACGGCGAACGGCTGGCGCGGGCCTTCGCCGACGCCGCGCCCGCCGTCGTGCTGACCACCACCGCCGCCAGGCCCGCCGTCACCGCCTTCCTCGACGGGAACCCCGTCCCCGTCCCCGTCCCCGTCGTCGCCGTGGACACCGTCTCCGGCCTGCTCGCCGACGACTGGGAGGGCGAGCCGGTCGAGCCGGGCGACCTCGCCTACCTGCAGTACACCTCCGGCTCCACCCGCGCCCCCGCCGGGGTCGAGATCACCCACGGCAACCTCACCGCCAACGCCGCCCAGCTCTGGGAGGTCTTCCGCGCCCGGCCGCGCACCTCGGCGGCGGTACTGTGGCTGCCGCTCTTCCACGACATGGGGCTGGTCGCCACCGTCGCCATGCCCATCATGGGGGCGAACCGGGCGCTGTTCATGGACCCGGTGGCGTTCGTCATGAGCCCGGTGCGGTGGCTGCGGCTGCTGTCGGAGGAGGCCGACGCCTACACCGGCGCGCCCAACTTCGCCTACGAGTACACCGCCGCCCGCGTCCGCCCCGAGGACAAGGACGGGCTCGACCTGTCCGGGGTGCGGGTCATGCTCAACGGGGCCGAGCCGGTCCGGCCCGGCGCGTTCGCCGCCTTCGACGCCGCCTTCGCCGGGTGCGGGCTGCGGCCCGAGGCGCACACGCCCGCGTACGGGCTGGCCGAGGCCACCGTGTTCGTCGCCGCGACCGCCCGCGACGAGCGGCCCGTGGTGACCGCCTTCTCCCGCGACGCGCTCAACGACGGCCGCGCCGTGCCCTGGACGGCGGGCCCGGCCAGCCACCTCGTCTCCTGCGGCCGGCCGCACGGCCAGCGGGTCAGGATCGTCGGCGACGCGGGCGACCTGCCCGACGGGCACGTGGGCGAGATCTGGGTCCAGGGCCCGAACGTGGCCCGCGGCTACTGGCGCGACCCGGCCCGCAGCGCCGAGGTCTTCGGCCCGGACGGCTGGCTGCGCACCGGCGACCTCGGCGTGCGGCACGACGGCCGCCTGTACGTCACCGGCCGCGTCAAGGACCTCGTCATCGTGGACGGCCGCAACCACTACCCGCAGGACATCGAGGCCACGGTCCAGGAGGCGCACGAGGCGGTGCGGCGCGACCGGGTGGCCGCCTTCGCGGTGCCGGGACCGGACACCGAACGGCTGGTCGTGGTGGCCGAGCGGTCGCGGCGCGGCCAGGCCGCCGGCCGGGACGAGGTCGCGCGGGCGGTCCGCGCCGCCGTCAGGACCGGCCACGACCTCGCGGTGCACGACTTCGTGCTGACCGAGGCCGGCACCGTGCCCCGCACCTCCAGCGGCAAGCTCGCCAGGAGCGCCTGCCGGCGGGCGTACCTGGAGGGCGCCCTTGTTTGAGCGCGCGGGCCGCCTGGTCTACCGCGGCAGATGGACGCTGCTGGTGCTGAGCCTGGCGGCGGCCCTCGCCGTCGCGCCGCTCGGGCTGGAGCTGTTCGGGCGGATGGCCGACGGCGGCTTCGAGGACCCGCGCGCCGACTCCACCACCGCCGCCCGCTGGAGCGACGACTGGTACGGCGCGCACGCCCCCGACGTCGTCGTCCTCTACCGGCACCCCGCCGTGCAGGCCCGCGACCCGCGCTACCGCAAGGCGGTGCACGACTCGCTGCGGGCGCTGCCCGCCAGGTACGTGCGGTCGCTGGCGACGTACTGGACGACCGGGTCGAAGCTCATGGTGTCGCGGGACGGGCGCTCGACGTACGCGCTGGTCACCCTCAAGGGCGACAAGCAGGCCGCCTACGCCGCGGTCGCCGGCCGGCTGCGGCGGGTCAAGAACCTCCAGGTCTCGGTCGGCGGGCCGGTGCCGCTGCTGAAGGAGCTGAACGACCAGACCGCCGCCGACCTCGCCCGCGCCGAGGCCATCTCCATGCCGGTGCTGCTGGTGCTGCTGGTCGTGGTGTTCGGCAGCCTGGTGGCGGCCGGGCTGCCGCTGCTGGTGGGGGCGTTCGCGGTGCTCGGCGCGCTGGTGCTGCTGCGGCTGCTCACCGAGGTCACCGAGGTGTCGGTGTTCTCGCTCAACGTCGTCACCATGCTCGGGCTCGGGCTGGCCGTGGACTACTCGTTGTTCGTGCTCAAGGCGTTCAGGGAGGAGATCGCGGCCGGGGCGTCCAGCGAGCGGGCCGTGGTGCGGACCATGGCCACCGCCGGGCGCACCGTCGCCTTCTCCGGGCTGACCGTGGCGACCGCGCTGCTCGGCCTGCTGCTGTTCCCGCAGATGTTCCTGCGCTCGATCGGGCTCGGCGCGGCGGCGGTGGTGCTGGTCGCGATGGGCGCGGCGCTCGTCGTGCTGCCCGCCGTGCTCGGCATACTCGGGCGGCGGGTCAACGCCCTCCGCCTCACCCCCGACCTGGGTTACGGCGGCCGCGACGGCGGCGTGTGGCACGCCGTCGCCTCCAGCGTCATGCGCCGGCCCGTGCTCTACCTGGTCGCCGTGGCCGCCGTGCTCGTGGCGCTCGCCACGCCGTTCCTGCACGTCGAGTTCGGCAACGTGGACCACCGCGTGCTGCCCGCCGCCTCCGAGAGCCGCAGGGTGGCCGAGGCCGTGGACCGGGACTTTGGGCGCAACTCCATGGCCGCGATCGACGTGCACGTGCTCGTCGAGCGCTCCTTCACCGAGCCGCCCGCCCGGCCGGGGCCGCTCGGCCAGGGGCACACCCCGATCAGCGCCGTCACCCCCGTCACGCCCGGCGACGCCGAACCGCTCGCCGACCGGCTGCGCGAGCTGCCGCACGTCACCGGCGTGGACGTCGCCGGGCTGTCGCAGGACGGCGGGGCCGTGCGGCTCGCCGTCCGCTACGACGTGGACCCCATGTCGGCGGAGGCGCGACACCTGGTCACCGCCATCAGGACGTTGTCCCCGCCCGAGCCGAACGTGCGGCGCGTGGTGGTCGGCGGGCCCACCGCCGCCCAGATGGACCTCATGGACAGCCTCACGGCGCGGCTGCCGTGGATGGCCCTGGTGGTGGGGTCGGTGACCGGGGTGCTGCTGTTCGCCGCCTTCGGGTCGGTGGTGCTGCCGGTCAAGGCGCTGCTGATGAACGTGCTGTCCATCGGGGCGTCGTTCGGGGTGATCGTGTGGGCGTTCCAGGAAGGGCACCTGGCCGGGGTGCTGCGCTTCACCTCGACCGGGACGATCGAGGCGACCGTGACCGTGCTGATCCTGGCCGTGGTGTTCGGGCTGTCGATGGACTACGAGCTGTTCCTGCTGTCGCGGGTGCGCGCGGAGTGGCTGCGGACCGGGGACAACACCGCCGCCGTGGCCGCCGGGCTGCAGCAGACGGGCGGCGTCATCACCAGCGCGGCGCTGCTGCTGCTGGTCGTGATCGGGGCCTTCTCGACCGCCGGGATCACGATCGTGAAGCTGCTCGGGGCAGGGCTGTTCGTGGCGATCGTGGTGGACGCGACGCTGGTGCGGGCGCTGCTGGTGCCGGCCACGATGCGGCTCATGGGCGGGGCCAACTGGTGGCTGCCCGGGCCGCTGCGGGCCCTGCACCGGCGGGTCGAACTCCGCGAGGCCCCCGCCGCGATCCCCGCGGCTCCTCTCCCGGCGGCCCCTCTCCCGGCGGCCCCTCTCCCGGCGGCCCCTCTCCCTGCGGCGCCCCTCCCGGCGCCGCCCGCACCGGCCACCCTCCGTGCGGCGCCGCCCGCCCCGGCCCTGCCCGCGCCCGGGTCGTCGCGCTGGGTGCGCATCATCGAGGAACGCGACCGCGTCGTCCGGGCCACCCCCGACGGGACCGGCTGGACGTGGGCGGAGGCCGACCGGTGAGCGCCGCCGTGACCGGCCCGGCCACGGCGGCGACCGGCCGGTGGCTGCTGGCGGCCGTCGGCCTGGCCGGGTTCCTGACCACCCTGGACAACACCGTCGTCACCGTCGCGCTCCCCAGCATCCAGCGCGACCTGGGCGCGAGCCTGGCCGCCCTGGAGTGGGTGGCCACCGGCTACCTGCTGACGTTCGCCGGCCTCATGCCGGCCGGCGGCCGGCTGGCCGACGTGTGGGGTCACCGCAGGACCCTGCTGACCGGCCTGGCCCTGTTCACCGCGGCCTCGCTGGCGGCCGGGCTGGCGGGCGCGATCGGCGCGCTGGTGGCCGCCCGCCTCGTCCAGGGGGCCGGGGCGGCGCTGGTGCTGCCCGCGACGCTCGCCGTGCTGGCCGGGCAGGAGGAGCGCACGCGGTCCATGGGGGTGGCGGTCTGGATGGCGTCGGGGGCGGGCGCGCTGGCGCTCGGGCCGGTCGTCGGCGGCTACCTGAGCCAGCATCTCCACTGGAGCTGGGTGTTCCTGGTGAACGTGCCGCTGGGGGCCGCCGTCGTGGCGCTCGCCGCCGCGTCGGTGCCCGCGTCGCGGCCGGTCGCGCGCTCGCTCGACGTGCCGGGGGTGCTGGCGTCCGTGGCGTTCCTGGCGTCGGGGACGTTCGCGCTCGTCCAGGGCGGCGAGCACGGCTACGGCTCTCCGGCGGTCGCCGGCGCGCTGGCCGTCTGCGCGGGCAGCGGGACGGCCTTCGCGGTGGTGGCGCGGCGGGCCGCCGATCCGATGGTGGACCTGCGGCTGTTCGCGGTGCGGGCGTTCGCGGGCGGGGTGGCGGCGCAGGTGCTCTGGGGGCTCGGCGTGAACGGCGTGTTCTTCTACACGGCGCTGTTCCTGCAAGGGGTGCTGGGGTTCACGCCGACCGCGTCGGGGCTCGCGTTCGTGCCGCTCGCGCTGCTCGTGGTGCTGGTCACGCCGCTGGCCCCGCTGCTGGAGCGGCGGATCGGCGCGGGCCGGACGGTGGCGGCCGGGCTGGTGCTGGTCGCGGCCGGCATGGCGGTCGCGGCGACGCTGGAGGCGGGCGACGGCTGGGGGCGGCTGCTGCCCGCCGTGTGCGCGATCGGGATCGGCTCGGCGCTCACGATGCCGCTCGGCTCGGCCGTGCTGGGCGCGGTCCCGGAGTCGCGGGCGGGCGTCGCGGGCGGGGTGTTCTCGGTCAGCAGGGAGGTCTCCGGGCTGTTCGGGATCGCCGCCGTCGGGGCCGTCGTGCACGCGGCCGGGAGCTTCGCCACGGGATACGCCGCCGGGCTGCTCGCGGCGGCCGGGCTGGTGCTGGCCGGCGCGCTGATCGCGGTCAGGACGCTGGGATGAGGGTGCTGATCCTGGCGCTGGGCTCGCGCGGGGACACGCAGCCGTGCGCCGCGCTGGCCCTGGAGCTGGCCCGGCGCGGCCACGAGCCCACGCTGGCCGCCGCGGCCCGCTACGCCCCGCTGATCGCCGCGGCCCGCCCCGCGCCGCCGGCCGCCGCCGTCGCCGCCGCCCCGCCGGCCGCCGCGGCCCGCCCCGCCCCGCCGGCCGTCGCGGCCCACGTCCCGCCGGCCGGTCGCCACGGGGTGCGCTTCGTCCCGCTGAGCGTGGACCCGGCGGCCGTCCTCGACAGCGAGGAGGGCCGGGCGTGGCTCGGCGGCGGCCCGCTCGGCTTCGTCCGCGGCCTGCGGACGGTCGTCGAGCCGCTGGCCGCCGAGCTGGTCGCCGAGGTGGACGCCGCCTGCGCGGGCGCGGACCTGGTGCTCGCCCCCGCGCTCGGCGCGTTCGGCCGGCACCTGCGCGAGCGGCACGGCGTCCCGTACCGGATCCTGCAGTTCCAGCCGAGCGAGCCGACCGGCGCGTTCCCCAACCCGCTCGTGCCGGTCGCGACGCTCGGCCGGCTCGGCAACCGGGCCTCCTACGCGCTGGTCGAGCGCGCCGGGCTGCTGGTGCTCCGCGGCCTGATGAACCGGCTGCGCGCCGGGGTGCTGGGGCTCGGCCCGCTGCGGGGCAGCCCGTTCGCGGCCGACCGGCGGGCGCGGGTGCCGGTCCTGTGCGGGGTCAGCCCGCTGGTGGTGCCGCGGCCCCGCGACTGGCCCGGGTACGTGCACCTCACCGGCTACTGGCGGCTGCCCGGCCGGGACGTCCCCGGGGAGCTGAAGGACTTCCTGGCGGCCGGGCCGCCGCCCGTGTTCGTGGGGTTCGGCAGCATGCCGTGCCCGGAACGGGTGGCCGAGGAGGTCGTCGCCGCGCTGCGGCTGGCCGGGCTGCGCGGCGTCGTCCAGGGGCTGCCGGTCGCCGCGGCCGACGACCTGCTGCCGGTCGGCGAGGTGGCGCACGACCTGCTGTTCCCGCGCATGGCGGCGGTCGTGCACCACGGCGGGGCCGGGACCACCGGGACGGCGCTCGCGGCGGGCGTGCCCGGCGTCGTCTGCCCCTTCTTCTCCGACCAGCCCTTCTGGGGACGCCGGGTGGCGGCGCTCGGGGCCGGCCCGCCGCCGCTGCCGGTGCGCCGGCTCGGCAGGCGTGAGCTGGCCGGACGGCTGCGGGCCGGGCCGGAGCACCGCGAGCGGGCGGCCCGCCTGGGACGGCTGCTGCGGGCGGAGAACGGCGCGGCGGTGGCGATCGATCTCATTGAACGTCATTGATCGTCCAGATATGGTGCATATGGTCACGATCACCCCCAGGAAGTCAGGTGCCATGCGACAGCGGCTGCGACAGCTCCTCGTCCTCGGAATCGCCCTCTCGTTCCTGGGGATCGGCGTCCCGGCCTGGTCCGAGGACGACCCGCGGAGCTGCAACGACCTGCTGTCCGACGACACCCCCGCGTACGTCGTCTGCACCTGGATGGCCACCCCCGAGGAGGCCGCGGACATCGCGAGGTTCTGGCTGGACAACGACGGCCAGAACATGGTCGACTCCGGCCCGCAGGGCACCATCCGCCTCGACTGCACCGACCCCGCCAACACGTGCGCCGTGGACGGCGACAGCGGCGGCGACGGCGAGGCGCACGACCCCGGCGACCCGGACGTCGAGGGAGCCGAGGACGGCGGCACCCCCGAGTGCCAGAACGGCGAGCAGTGCTACACCGACGGCAGCGAGGTCAGCGCCGCCGACAAGGCCGCCGCCAAGCAGAGCGCCGCCGGCCAGGCCGCCACCGCCGCCCCGGCGGGCACCCGCCTGTGGATCGAGACCGAGCTGGCCGACGACTACCGGGCCGGCACCCTCGACGAGGGCGTCAGGAAGGTCGCCGCGCTGGCCGCCGCGCAGCCCGGCGTCGTCGGCGTCCGCTTCACCTCGCAGCTCGGCTACAACCGCACGTTCGGCACCGCCGAGGAGATCGACGCGTTCGTCGCCGCGGCCGCCACGGCCCTGCGCCAGGTCGTCCCCGGCCGCAAGCTGTCGGTGCACACGCTGGCGCCGGTGCTCGGCTGCGGCGCGAACGAGGCCTGCAAGAGCGAGATCGCCAAGAAGTACCCGCTGCTCGACCCCGACCGCGTCGGCGCCTGGCTGACCAAGGGCTACGTGGACCAGCTCGCCCTCGACAACGCGCTCCTCGGCACCGAGTACGCCACCTGGAAGATCGACGCCGCCGAGGCGCAGCGCAACCAGTCCATCCAGATCCGCGGCCGGGCCTGGGACGCCCTCGCCCAGGTCGCCGTCGAGGACTCCACGATCACCAGCGCGCTCACCGCCGAGCAGGCCACCAAGGCGCTCACCGACCGCGTCGCCGCCCCGCTCCAGGAGGACGCCGCCGAGACCGTCACCCTGTGGACGCGCTGGCAGAACGCCCAGGGCCAGGTCACCCGCGCCTACGGCGAGAAGTGGGCCGCGAGCCCCGCCTGGGACCAGCTCAAGAAGCTCGGCTCGGTCCGCGCCCGCCTCGCCACCGTCTACGACCCGGCCACCCCCGAGGTGGACCTCGCCACCGACCTGAAGAACCTGTCGGAGGTCTTCGGCCAGATCTACCTCCACGCCGCCTGACCCGCCCCGCGCCGCCCGCAGTCGTTGCCCGGGCGGGACGGGCGTGAGAGTTTCGATAACCAACGGGGGTTCATCCATCTCTCACGCAAGGGGGCTCCGCCATGTCGGAGAACTTCGCCGAACTGCCCACGTCGCAGTCCGTGCGGCTGATCGACTTCGAAGAGGCGCGGGTGGTGCCGGGGATCGTGCCGAACACGTTCATCCTGGTCGTCAACGGCACCAAGCCGTACCTCACCATGCAGGTCGAGCTGTCGCCGCTGGTGTACGTGCGCCAGCCCGAGTACTGGGGCATCGAGGTCGTCGGCCGGGTGCGCGGCATCGGGCTGCCCGCGACCGCGCCGTACTCGGTGTCGCTGCCGCTGGACGGCATCCTCGGCACCAAGGGGATCGAGGTGATCGGGGCGGGCAGCCGCAAGACGTTCGACGTCCCGTAAGGAAGCCGCGGCGGGACGCGGCGGGACGCGGCGGGACGCGGCGGGCCGGGCGCGCGGTCGCGCGCCCAGCCCCCGCGCCCGGTCAGCGCGCCGTGACCTGGTAGCGGGCGACGCCCCGCTCCTGGTCGGTGCGCACGTGCGCGAAACCGGCCTTCTCCAGGACCCGCGCCGAGGCCGGGTTCGACAGCTCGACGTCGGCGGTGACCGTGCGGACGCCCGGCGCCGTCAGGGCGAACCCGGTCACGGCGGCGGCGGCCTCGGACGCGTAGCCCCGGCCGCGCCGGGAGGGCACGATGCCGTAGCCGAGTTCGAGCGCGCCGTCGGCGGGCGGCCAGAACAGGCCGATCGAGCCGACGACCAGCCCGCTCTCGCGCTCGACGACCTGGCGGTGCCCGTAGGGGCCGAACCAGCCGGGGTGCTCGCCGAACAGCCCGGCGATGACGCGGTCGCCGTCGTCGGGGAAGTCGGCGGCCCAGTGCGGCAGGCGCCCGCCGTCGAGGACGGCGCGCACCTCGCCGGCCGTCCACGGGCGCAGCAGCAGCCGCGCGGTGGTCAGGCCGGCGTCAGTGATCGAGAAGGACATGACAGGACTCCTGGTCTTCACGGGAGGAGGACCCGGCCCGGGGGCGTCAGCCGCGCGCGGGCCGGACGAGGACATGGCGACGACGGCTGCCGGCAGCCATATTCATCGACCTCCTCGTCCCAGAGCCCGGGGAAGATCCTAACCCGTCCGCAGTCCCAGGGCGCGCACGATCATCGGGTACGACCGCTTGAACTCGCGCGTCCAGTACGGCCAGGTGTGCGTCCCGTTGCCGTACAGGTGGAGGGTGTGCCTGATGCCGAGCCGCGTCAGCCGCTCGCTCAGCGCCCGCGCGGTGTAGGCGGAGATCGGCTCGCCCAGGTGGGCGGGGTTCCAGGCGGCGTTCGGCGCGTCCAGCGGGCCGTTCAGCGAGGTGCTGCCGCTGGAGATGTACAGGCTGGTGCCGCGCAGGCCGGCGGCGAGGGCCAGGGGGTCGTTGGCGGCCCACACCTTCCTGTCCCGCTGCGGGTCGCCCCACAGCGCCAGGGGGTTCTGCTTCTCGCTCGCCTGCGCGTTCATGATGACGGCGGGGATGCCGGGCAGGCGGGTGGCCATGATGCCGCTGTAGGCGCCGGCGAAGCGGAACATGCCGGGGTTGGCGGCGGCGTACTTGATCGCGCCGTACGCGCCCATCGACAGCCCGGCGACCGCCCGCCGGGTGCCGGCCCGGTAGCCGAGCTCCAGCAGCCGGCGCACCTCGTAGGTGTGGAAGGTCGCCCACTTCGGCGGGCCGCCCCGGCCGGCGTTGTACCAGTCGGAGTAGTTGCCCGCCCGGCCCGCCTCCGGCATGACGACGAGGGCGTCGAGGTCCGCCGTGTACGCGGCCACGTCCGTCATCCGGGTCCACGAGGTGTAGTCGTCCGCGCCGCCGTGCAGCAGGTACAGCACCGGCCAGGTCCGCCCGGCGGTGCGGGACCAGCCGCGCGGCAGGAGCAGCCGGACCGGCGTCAGCTTGCCGATGGACGGCGAGGAGACCAGCAGGTCCAGGGTGCGGGCGTCGATCCGGCGCTCGGCGACCACGCGGGCGGGGCCGGGCAGCGCCTTCTGGCCGGGGGCGTACCCGCCGGTGGCGGCTCCGGCGGTGGCCGACGGGCCGGGCGCCGGGTCGTCCTCGCCGGTGAAGGACCAGTCGGGGTCGGCCTGGGCGGGGGCCGCGCAGGAGAGCAGCAGCGCCGTCGCCGTCGCCAGTGCCGCCAGGGCGCGCATGGGGAGCCCTCCTTCGCTCGGGGTGCAGCGAGGGTAGGGGCGGTCCGGTGCGGGCGGCTATGACGCGGCGCAACGAAATCGGGCCGCCCGTTGTGGCCTGCCGGACAAATCCCGCCGCACTTGTCATCCGGGTGACAAAACCCGACCGAGGAATGTTCCGTGCGGTCGTGCCGCCCGCCCCCCGCACCTGAGTAGGGTGGCCGATCACCTCGGCCCCCGGCGCACGTGGAGTGTTTCGTGGACGTACCAGGTGAAGGCGAGATCCGGCGCTTCCTCATCGAGCGGTTCGGCGGGCACGTGGACCCCGACCGGCCGCTGGAGGAGCACGGGCTGTCGTCGCGGGAGGCCGTGGCGGTGGCGGGTGAGCTGGGCGAGCTGCTGGGCCGCGAGCTGAGCCCGACGCTCGTGTGGGAGCATCCGACGATCAACCGGCTCGCCCGCGCCCTGGCCGCGCCCCGCGAGCCGGCCGAGGCGGGCGGACCGGCGGGGGAGCCGGTGGCGGTGATCGGTCTCGGCTGCCGGCTGCCCGGCGCGCACGGCCCCGACGCGTATTGGAAGCTGCTCATGGACGGCCGGGACGCCGTCGGCCAGGTGCCGGAGGGGCGGTGGGAGGCGTTCGACGACGGGTCGGCGCGCACTCGCGAGGTGCTGGCCGGCACCACCAGGCACGGCGGTTTCCTGGCGGACGTGGCCGGGTTCGACGCGGAGTTCTTCGGCATCGCGCCCGGCGAGGCGGCCGCGATGGACCCGCAGCAGCGGCTGCTCCTGGAGACCGCCTGGGAGGCGCTGGAGCACGCGGGCCACGCGCCGCGCTCGCTGGCCGGCACCCGCACCGGCGTGTACGCGGGCCTGTCCGCCGCCGAGTACGCCTACCTGACCGGCGCGGACCTCGCCGCCGTGGACGCCTGGACGGCCACCGGGGCCGCGCTCAGCATCGCCGCCAACCGGCTGTCGTACCTGCTGGACCTGCGCGGCCCCTCCCTCGCCGTGGACACCGCCTGCTCCTCCTCCCTCGTCGCCGCCCACCTGGCGGTCACCGGCCTGCGCGCCGGGGAGTGCGACCTGGCGCTCGCCGCCGGCGTGAACCTCCTGCTGTCGCCCCTCGTCACCGTCGCCTTCGACCGGGGCGGCGGCACCGCCGCCGACGGCCGCTGCAAGGCGTTCGACGCGGCCGCCGACGGCATGGTGCGGGCCGAGGGCTGCGGCGTCGTGGTGCTCAAACGGCTCGCCGACGCCGTGCGGGACGGCGACCGGGTGCTCGCGGTCATCCGGGAGAGCGCCGTCAACCAGGACGGCCGCTCCAACGGCCTGGTCGCTCCCAACCCGGAGGCGCAGGAGTCCCTGCTGCGCCGGGTCTACGCCCGGGCCGGCCACCCGGACGCTCCTCCGCGCCCGGACGACGCCGAGGCGCGGACTCCTCCGCGCCCGGACGACGCCGAGGCGCGGGCGCAGGCTGATCCGTGGCCCGACTACATCGAGGCGCACGGGACGGGCACGTTCCTCGGCGACCCGATCGAGGCCCGCGCGATCGCCGCCGCCATCCCCGCGTCGGTCCTGCTGGGCTCGGTCAAGACCAACCTCGGGCACCTGGAGGCCGCGGCGGGCGTCGCCGGCCTCATCAAGACCGTGCTCGCCCTGCACCACGGCGTCATCCCGCCCAGCCTGCACTTCCGCGAGCCCAACCCGCACATCCCCTGGGGGCGGCTGCGCGTGGTCACCGCGCCGACGCCCTGGCCGCGGGGGCGCGAGCGGGCGCGGGCGGGGGTGTCGGCGTTCGGGTTCGGCGGGACGAACGCCCACCTCGTCCTCGACGCCGCCCCCGCCCCCGCCCCCGCTCCCGTCGTGGCCGGGACGCCGGCCGCCGACCGCGCCAAGCACGTCTTCCTGCTCACCGACGCGACCCCCGAGCGGGTCGAGCGGTACGCCCGCGCCCTCGCCTCCTGGTCCTCCGGCCCGGGCCGGAGCGCCGACCTGAGGGACGTGGCCCACACCCTGGCCAGGCGGGCGCGACGCGGGCGGGCGGCGGCGGCCGTCGTGGCCGGGGACGCCGCCGAACTGGCCGACGGACTGCGCGACCTCCGCCCAGTCACGACCGGGACCGCCGACGCGAAGGGCCCCGTCTGGGTCTTCAGCGGCTACAGCCCGCACCGGCCCGCCCTGGATCTCTACGCCGCCGAGCCCGCCTACCGCCGCACCCTCGACCGGCTGGCCCCCCTGCTGCGCGAGGAGGCGGGCATCGACCTCCACGACCCGGCCGCGTCCGGCGTGGCGACGCTCCAGCCGATCATCTTCGCCGCGCAGCTCGCGCTGGCCGAGACCTGGCGGGCCTACGGGTTCGCGCCCGCCGCCGTGATCGGGCACTCCATGGGCGAGGTCGCCGCCGCCGTCGTCGCGGGCGGCCTCGACGTGGAGGACGGCGTGCGGGTCGTCTGCGCGCGCGCCCGGCTGCTCGGCGGGCTGGGCGGCGGCGGGGCCATGGCCGTCGTCGAGGTGGGCGCCGAGGAGGTGCCGGAGGACCTGCACGTGGCCGTGTACAGCGCGCCCGCGCAGACCGTGGTGACGGGGGAGCCGGAGCGGGTGGCGGAGTTCGCCGCCTCGGTGGCGGCCAGGGGGCTGTTCGCGCGGACGCTGACCGCCGAAGGGGCGGGGCACTCGCCGCAGGTCCGGCCGCTGGTGCCGGTGCTGCGGGAGGAGCTGAGCGGCATCGCGGGCGGCAAACCCGGCATCCCGTACTACTCGCCGGTCTTCGACGACCCGCGTGAGGCGCCGACATTCGAGGGGGCGTACTGGGCGGCCGCCATGCGGCGTCCGGTGCGGCTCATGCAGGCCGTGCGGGCGGCGGCCGAGGACGGGTACACGCTCTTCACCGAGCTGGGGCCCCGGCCGCTGCTGTCCGGGGCGCTCCGCGACACCCTCCCGGCCGATGCCCGGATCACCGAGGGCCCCTTCCACGACCAGGTCGCCGCGGCGGCCGGGTCCGTGGTGCCGCGCACCACGGGGCGGCCGGCCGACGTGCCGCACCCGCCCTGGCAGCACGTACGGCACTGGGCCGAGCCGAGACGCCCGCCGGCCGGGCACCCGCTGCTCGGCGTGCACGTCGAGACCCCGTCGGGACACGCCTGGACCACCACGCTCGACGACCTCGCCGACGCGCCCTGGCGGCTGCCGCCGGAGGACTGGCACCGCGACGGCCACCCGGTGCTGCCGCCCGCCGTCCTCGCCCGGCTCGCGGCCGCGGCGGCCGGCGAGGTGCACGGCGAGGCGGCGGTCCGGCACGTGGCGCTGCACTCCCACCTGCCGCTGCCCGCCGAGGTGACGGTGACGCTGGAGGGGGAGCGCGTCGAGGTGTCGGCCAAGAACGCGGCGGGCGTCTGGACCACCCACGGCACCGCCACCGTCTCGCCCGTCCCGTCCGCCGCCGTCCCGTCCGCCGCCGTCCCGTCCGCCGCCGTCCCGTCCGCCGCCGTCCCGTCCGCCGCCGTCCCGCCGGGCGCCGTCCCGCCGGGCTCTGTCCCGGCGAGCGCCGTGAGCGTCGTCTCACGCACCGAGACCGCCGGCTTGCCGCCCGGGCCCGTGCCGACCAGGCTGGACGCCAAGCTTGTCGCCCGCACCTGGGTGAGCGTGCCACCGCCGGAGGCGGGCTCGCCCCGCGCATGGCTCATCCTGGCCGATGAGGGGGATGCGCGGGCCGCCCGCCTCCACCCCCTCCTCCCCGCCTCCGCCCTCCTCCCCGCCTCCGCCGCTGCGGAGGCGGCCGGTGGGGAGGCGGCCGGTGGGGACGTCGTCGTCCTGGTGCCGCGCGGGCTCGACCCGGTGGGCGTCCAGCGGGTGCTGCTCCAGGTGGCCGGCCTGGTCCGGTGCGGCGCGCGGGTCACGATCGCGACCGAGCGCGCCCAGCCCGTACGCGACGGCGAGCCCGCCGACCCCGGCCCCGCCGCCCTGCGCGCCCTGGTCCGGGTCCTCGCCCTGGAGCACCCGGAGGCCCGGGCGGCGCTCGTCGACTACGACGACCTCACGTCGCTGGCCCGCGAGCTGTCCGGCGACCCAGGCGACCCACGCGACCCACGCGACCCAAGCGACCCGGCCGGCGCAAGCGGCGCAGGCGACCCCGGCGGGTCCGGCGCCGGCCGGGAGGACGAGGTGGCCTGGCGGGCCGGCGTCCGCTATGCCGCCCGCCTCCGCCGCACCGCCCTCCCGCCCATGCGCCGCCCCGCCCCCGTGGTGGGCCCCGGCGCGTACGTCATCACCGGCGGCCACGGGCACCTCGGCCGCCTGGCCGCCGCTGGCTGCTCGACCGCGGCGCCACCCGCGTCGTCCTGAACGGCCGCACCCCACGCCCCGGCACGACCGCCCCGGCCGGCTCCCAAGCCCCCGCCACGACCGCGCCGGCAGACCCCCAAGCCCCCACCCCGACCACCCCCGATGGCGCCGCGCACCCCGCCGCGACCGGCCGACGCGGCACCCCGACCATCGCCGGCGGCGTCACGACCGTCACCGGTGATCTCGCCGCGCCCGGCACGGCCGAGCGGCTGGTGGCCGCCGCCACCGAGGGCGGGCTGCGGCTGCGCGGCGTGATCCACGCCGCCGGCGTCCTGGACGACCGCCTGATCGCCGACCTCGACCCGGACGCCCTGGCCCGGGTCTGGTCCGCCAAGGTCGCCGGCGCGCAGCGGCTGCACGACGCCACCAAGGACCTGGACCTCGACTGGTGGGTGGCGTTCTCCTCGGCGGCGTCCCTGCTCGGCTCCCCCGGCCAGGCGGCCTACGCCGCCGCGAACGCCTGGCTGGACGCCCTGTGCGAGCGTCGCCGCGCCGAGGGACTGCCCGGTCTCGCCGTCAACTGGGGCCCCTGGGCCGGGACCGCCGCCCCCGCCACCCCCGCCGTCGAGCCCCTGACGGCCGCCGAGGGGCTGGAGGCACTGGAGGCCCTGCTCCAGCGCGACCTTCCGGCCGGGGTCGTCAAGCTGGACGCCGCCAGGGCGGTCACGCTCTTCCCCGCCCTGGCCCGCGTCCCGTACTTCTCCGACCTGGCCGACGTCCCGGCCCCGGCTCCGCAGGACCTCGCCGACCTCCCGCCCGAGGAGGCCCTGGCCGCCGTCGCGCGCAAGGTGCGGGAGCGGGCCGCGGCCGTGCTCGGCGTGGACCCGTCGCGGCTGGCGGACGGGACCGTCCTGACCGGCCTCGGGCTCGACTCGCTGGCCGCGACCCGGCTGCGCGGCACGATCGAGCACGACTTCGGCGTCCAGGTGCCGACGGCCCCGCTGCTCAAGGGCGGCACTCTGGGCGCGCTGTCGAGGACGGTCGCCGGCCGCCTGGGCCTCGCCCCCGCCCCCGCCCCCGCCCCCGCTCCCGTCGCGCCCGGCCCCGTCGTCGTGGAGCCGAGGGACGCGGCCGAACGCCAGGTCACCCGCGTCCTGGCGGACCTGCTGGGCCGCGAGCCCTCGGTCACCGAGCCCCTCACCCCGGACGTCCTGTCCGCGGCCACCGCCCTGCTCGGCGGGCAGCCCGCGGGGAACGGCGCGGCTCCCGTCCCTGGCGCGGCTTCCGTCCCCGGCGCGGCTCCCGTCCCCGGCGTGACCCCCGCCGACCTGGCGGCGGCGCTGCGGCGGGCCGACGAGGCGGAGGCGGGCCGCGGCACGATCCGCCCGCTGACCCCTGGCATCCCCGGCGCCCCGCTGTTCCTCGCGCACCCCGCGGGCGGCACCACCGGCGTCTACACCCTCCTCGCCGCCCGCCTCCCCGCCCCGGTCTTCGGCCTCGAACGTCTGGACCTTCCCGACCACCCGGACATCCCGCACCGCGCCGCCCGGTACGCCGAGGCGATCAGGCAGGCCGCCGACCCTCCGTACCGGCTCGGCGGGTGGTCGTTCGGCGGCATCCTGGCCTTCGAGACGGCCCGCCTGCTCGGCGAGGACGCCGTCGAGCTGCTGGCGATGATCGACGCCGGCCTTCCCGACGAGGTGCCCGAGCCGCGCCGCCGGCGTCTCCAGGCCCGCCGCTACGCCGCCTTCGCCGCCTACCTGACCAGGACGTACGGCGTCCCGATCGCCCTCGACCAGGCTGAGCTCGAACCGCTCGACGAGCCGGCCCAGCTCGCGCTCACCGAGGCCAGGATCGCCGGCTCCGGCGTGCTGGCCACGCTGCCGCCCGCGATCCTGCGCCACCAGCTCACCTCCCACGACGACACCCAGGCCATCGAGCGCTACCGTCCGGACCGCCCGTACGAGGGCCGCGCCGTCCTCTACCGCTCGACCGACCCGGCCCCCTGGGCGGTCGAGGACCCCCGGTACGCTCACGCCGCCGACCCCGCGAGGGGTTTCGCCCCGTACGTCCCCCGCCTGGAGATCGTCGAGATCCCCGGCTCGCACCACCTCAACCTGCTCGACCCCCCACACGTCGAGGTCATCGCCGAGCACCTGAAGGGACTACTCCTGTGAACACGAGCGCACTCGCCGAGGCGGTGGTGGCCGGCGCGGAGGCCGCCGAGCTGGAGCGCCTGGACGTGCCGTCCACCTACCGCGCCGCCCACCTCCGCAAGGACGAGGTGGGCCTCTTCGACCAGGACGAGCACGACAAGGACGTCCGCCGGACGCTGCACGTCGGCGAGGCGCCGATGCCGGAGCTCGCCGAGGACGAGGTGCTGATCGCGGTCATGGCCAGCGCGATCAACTACAACACGGTGTGGTCGGCGATGTTCGAGCCGGTGCCGACGTTCGCGTTCCTGGAGCGGTTCGGGCGCAGCGACGCGCGGCACGACCTGCCGGTGCACGTCCTCGGCTCGGACGCGGCCGGGGTGGTGGTGCGGACCGGGCGCGCGGTGCGCCGCTGGCGGGTCGGCGACCGGGTGGTGACGAGCCCGGCGTACGTGGACGGCGAGGACCCGGTCGTCCAGCACGACGGGATGCTCGCCGGCGACCTGCGCGCCTGGGGCTTCGAGACGAACTTCGGCGGCCTGGCCGACTTCGCCGTCGTCAAGGCCACCCAGCTCCTCGCCAAGCCCCGGCACCTGAGCTGGGAGGAGGCCGCCTGCAACATGTTGTGCGCCTCGACGGCGTACCGGATGCTGGTGGGGGAGCGCGGCGCGCGCATGAAGCAGGGCGACGTGGTGCTGCTGTGGGGCGCGACGGGCGGCCTCGGCGGGTACGGCGTGCAGCTCGTCAGGAACGGCGGCGGCATCCCGGTCGGCGTCGTCGGCACCCCCGAGAAGGCCGAGCTGCTGCGCCGCATGGGCTGCCCGTACGTGGTGGACCGCTCGCAGTTCGACGGCGGGCTCGGCGACGAGAAGGGCTGGCGGCGGCTCGGCGCCGAGATCAGGCGGCAGGTGGGGGAGGACCCGGCCATCGTCTTCGAGCACACCGGACGCGAGACGTTCGGCGCGTCCGTGTACGTGGCGCGGCGCGGCGGCACGGTCGTGACCTGCGGCTCCTCCAGCGGGTACGCCCACGAGTACGACAACCGGCACCTGTGGATGAAGCTGAAGCGCATCATCGGCTCGCACGGCGCGAACTACCAGGAGTGCCACGAGGTGAACCGGCTCATCTCGCTCGGCATGGTCCACCCCACGCTCTCGGCCGTGTACCCGCTGGAGGAGGCGGCCGAGGCGGCCCGCGCCGTCCAGCTCAACCAGCACGTCGGCAAGGTCGGCGTGCTCGCCCTCGCGCCGGCGGGGGACCTGGGCGTCGAGGACCACGCCCTGCGCGAGCGCGTCGGCGAGGACCGGCTCAGGCTCTTCCGGCAGCCCCTCTGACCGGCTCAGGCCCGTCCGGCGGCCCCTCCGCGCGGGCCGCCGCTGGTGGCCTGGCGGGCGCGGAGCGCGATCTCCAGCTCGAAGCGCACGTCCGGGTCGGCGAGCTGGTCGCCGTACAGCTCTTCGAGCTGGCGCAGCCGGTAGCGCACGGTCTGCGGGTGCACGTGCAGGCGGGCGGCGACCTCGCCCGCGCCGCGCCCGTGGCGCAGCCAGGCCAGCAGCGTCTCGGCCAGCCGGTCCTGCTGGGTGGGGCGGAGGTGGGCGAGGGGCGCGAGGCGTGCCTCGGCCAGCGCGCTGACCAGCTCCTCGTCCTTGAACACCACCAGCGTCGCCATGTGGTCCTCGCACCGGACGAGCCCGCGCGGCAGCACCCCGCGCCGCGACAGCTCCAGCGCCTCGCGCGCCCAGCGCAGGGACGTCGCGGCCGCCGCCAGCGGCACGGCCGGCCCGATCGCGCCCCAGTAGCCGCGCAGCCCGTGCTCCAGCACCTGCGCCTGCCCCGGCCCGCTGGGGTCGGGCACCAGCAGGCAGGGCACGGTCCGCTCCAGCCCGGCCAGCACCTCGGGCGGCAGCGCGGGCATCCGGTACGCGGCGGCCGCCGCCGGCTCGCGGCGGGCCTGCGTGGGCACGGCGGCGGCCCGGGGGCCGCCCGGCAGGTCGTCGAGCGCGACGCAGGCGACCTTGCGCGGCAGCCGCCACCCGGCGGCCTTGGCGAGGTCGGCGATCGCCTCGGGGCTCGCGGCCGGCTGGCTGAGCAGCAGGTCCAGCAGCCGCCCGCGGCGCCGCTCGATCTCGCCGGCCGCCCGCGCCCTGGCCTCCTCGAAGCCCTCGGCCGCCGCGTCGGCGAGCTGGTCCAGGTAGACGAAGATGGTCTCGCCCAGGTCGTACAGGCATTGGGGGGTGAGCCCGAGCGGGTCGGCGATCTCGGTGAGCCGCCGCCACCCCACGCGCGCGCCGAGCCGGAGCGCGGTCTGCAGCGGCTCCAGGTTGCGGCCCTCGGCGGCCTCGCCCTTGCCGATCATGCGGAACGGCTCGGGGTCCCAGGCGGCGTCCGGGTTCTCGACGCGGTCGAGGAAGCCCTCGACGGCCTGCTCGACCGCGGTCCTGACGACCTTGATGTAGAGCTCGTCCTCCGGCCGGGCGTACTCGGGGATGCGGTTCTGGATCTCCTCGATCACCTCGGCGGAGACCCGGCCGATGCCCGCTCTGAGCGTCTGCACGAGGCCCGGGGGCGTCCGGCTTTCGCGTACGTCACTCTTGTTGGCCATCGTCCCTCCTGTCGCCATTGTGACCTAGGCGACAGGAGTTTTGTAGCAAATGCTTGTTTTTATCACATCCGGCGATGATGTCACCGGTCGACGAAAGCGCCGAACTCCTCCACGTCGATGAGCCCGTCGCCGTCCTTGTCCAGCTTGCGTACGCCCTCCTGTGCCACCTCGAGCGTCACCGGCTGACCCAGGATCTCCATGAGCCGGACGAGCTCCTCGGCCGAGATCCGGCCGTCCTTGTCGACGTCGATGAGGTCGAAGGTGATCGCGTAGTCGCTCATGTGTGGGGCCTTTCTTCCGGTGCCGATCCGGTACGGATGCTCGCGTTCAGACCTTAGCGGCGGCAATGCCGCGGATGGCGTCAGTTCCCTGGAACGCGGCCCCGTAACCGGCCCGGCGTCAGCGGCGGCGTCAGCGGCGGTGTCAGCGCGGGGACGGTCCCGTGTCAGGGGGGTCGGCGAAGGTTGGCGCATGAGGCCACCGGAACGGCGGCGGGATGCTCTTGCGGGTCCGCTAATCAGTGTTACTATGTACCAGTAGTCAACGTCGCTAAGTAGAGGAAGTCCCATGGGCAAGCAGCTCACGGAAATGCTCAAGGGCGTGCTGGAGGGCATCGTCCTGGCGATCCTGTCCGTCCGGCCCGCGTACGGCTACGAGATCACCGCGTGGCTGCGTGACCAGGGCTTCTCGGACATCGCCGAAGGCACCGTGTACGCGCTGCTCGTCCGCATCGAGCGACGCGGCCTGGTCGACGTGGAGAAGATCCCGTCCGAGAAGGGGCCGCCGCGCAAGGTCTATTCGCTCAACGCGCAGGGACACGAGCACCTCGACGAGTTCTGGGAGACCTGGAGCTTCCTCGCAGAACGCCTCGGACAGCTCCGCGAAGGAGGCAAGCAGCCATGAGCACAGAGCCGAACGAGCCGAAGAGCCGCGCCCGGCAGTACCTGGAGGTGGTCACCGGCCCGCTGGAGGACAAACGGCGCTGGCGTCAGTACAAGGCCAGGATCAAGCGGCTTCCCGGCAACTACCGCACGGCGGCCGAAGCACTGGAGCGGTACCTGATGCTCTTCGGCCCGGGCGACAGCGCCGACGCGCTGGACATGTTCGACGACCTCGCCGAGCTGTTCGAGCGCGGCGCGGCCGACGGCACCCCGATCAGGGAGATCTTCGGCGAGGACCCCGTGCAGTTCGTCGAGACGTTCGTGCAGAGCTACTCCGTCGGGCGGTGGATCAAGCGGGAGCGCGACCGCTTCACCGGCGCCATCGACCGCGCCGCCGGCGAGGACACCGTAGGAAAGGACGGCACAGACCAATGACCACACAGCACGCCCCCGCCATCGAGGTGCGCGGCCTGGAGAAGGCGTACAAGGACTTGAAGGTGCTGCGCGGCGTCGACTTCGACGTGGCGCGGGGCAGCATCTTCGCGCTGCTCGGCTCGAACGGCGCGGGCAAGACCACGGCGGTGAAGATCCTGTCCACGCTGCTCAAACCGGACGCGGGCACCGCCCAGGTGAACGGCTTCGACGTGGCCAGGCAGGCGGCGGACGTCCGCGAGTCGATCAGCCTCACCGGCCAGTTCGCCGCCGTGGACGAGATCCTCAGCGGCCGGGAGAACCTGGTGCTGGTCGCCCGCCTGCGCCACCTGAAGAACCCCGGCAAGATCGCCGACGACCTGCTCACCCGCTTCTCCCTGACCGAGGCCGGCGGCCGCAAGGTGGCCACCTACTCGGGCGGCATGCGCCGCCGCCTCGACATCGCGATGAGCCTCATCGGCGACCCGCCGGTCATCTTCCTCGACGAGCCCACGACCGGCCTCGACCCGCAGGCCCGCATCGAGGTCTGGCAGGCCGTCAAGGAGCTCGCCGCCCAGGGCACCACCGTCCTGCTCACCACCCAGTACCTGGACGAGGCCGAGCAGCTCGCCGACCGGATCGCGATCCTGCACGAGGGCCGCATCCTCGTCAACGGCACCCTCGCCGAGCTCAAGCAGCTCCTGCCGCCCGCCAAGGTCGAGTACGTCGAGAAACAGCCCACCCTCGAGGACGTCTTCCTGTCCCTCGTCGGCACGAAAGCCTGAGGAACCCGCCATGAGCAAGCACTTCTTCGGCGACACCGCCGTCCTGCTGGGACGGTCCCTGCGCCACATCACCCGCAGCCCCGACACCATCATCACCACCGCGGTGATGCCGATCGCCATGATGCTGATGTTCGTCTACGTCTTCGGCGGCGCGATCAACATCGGCTCCGGCACCTCCTACGTCAACTACATGCTGCCCGGCATCCTGCTCATCACGGTCGCCTCCGGCATCGCCTACACCGCCTACCGGCTGTTCATGGACATGAAGGGCGGCATCTTCGAGCGCTTCCAGTCGATGCCCACCGCCCGCTCGTCGGTGCTGTGGGCGCACGTGCTGACCTCACTGGTGGCCAATCTGGTCTCGCTCGTGGTCGTCATGCTGGTGGCCCTGCTCATGGGCTTCCGCTCGGGGGCGGGCGTGACGGCGTGGCTGTCGGTGGCGGGCATCCTGGTCCTGTTCACGCTGGCGCTGACCTGGATCGCCGTCATCCCCGGCCTGTCGGCCAAGACGATGGAGGGCGCGAGCGCGTTCTCCTACCCGCTGATCTTCCTGCCGTTCCTCAGCTCGGCGTTCGTGCCCACCGACACGATGCCCACCGTGGTGCGCGTCTTCGCCGACAACCAGCCGGTGACCAGCATCGTCAACGCCATCCGCGCCCTGTTCGCCGGGCAGCCGGTCGGCAACGACATCTGGGTCGCGCTCGCCTGGTGCGTCGGCATCCTCGTCGTCGCCTACGTCTTCGCCATGAACACCTACCGCCGCAAGATCTCCTGAAAGGAACCGAACATGCACACCGTCCCGGCGATGCCGACGGCGCGTACGCCCGGCTGCCCGTTCGACCCGCCCAAGGAGCTCATCGAGGCCCGCGAGCACGGCCCGATCAGCCGCTTCACCTTCCCCGACGGCCACCAGGGCCGGCTGGTGACCGGGTTCGACCTGGCCCGCACGATCCTGGCCGACCCGCGTTTCAGCTCCCGCCGCGAGCTGATGAAGCACCACCCGCTCGTCGACTACGGCGACGTCGAGGTGCCGCCGGCCCCGCCCGGCGAGTTCCTGCTGATGGACGAGCCCCGGCACGGCCGCTACCGCAAGCCCCTGGTCGGCAAGTTCACGGTGCGGCGGATGCGGCTGCTGACCGAACGCGTCGAGCAGATCACCGCCGCGCACCTGGACGCGATGCAGCAGGCCGGGCCGGGCGCCGACCTGGTGACCGCGTTCGCCAAGCCCATCCCGGCGATCGTGATCTGTGAGCTGCTGGGGGTGCCGTACGCCGACCGGGGCCGCTTCCAGGACAACATCGACGCCTTCCTTGGCGGCGAGGTCAGTGACGAGGAGCTGTACGCCGCCTACACCGCCACCCAGGAGTACCTGGCCGAGCTGGTGGCGGCCAAGCGGGCCGAGCCGACCGACGACGTGCTCAGTGACCTGCTGGACGGCGACTTCGATGACGAGGAGCTGCGCGGGATGGCGCTGATCCTGTTGTCGGCCGGGTTCGACACGACCGCCAACATGCTGGCGCTGGGCACCTTCGCGGTGTTGCAGAACCCGGGCCAGGCGGCGGCGCTGGGGGATCCGTCGCTGGTGGACGGGGCGGTGGAGGAGCTGCTGCGCTACCTGTCGGTGGCCAAGCAGTTCTTCCGGGTGGCGCTGGAGGACGTGGTGCTGGAGGACGGTCACGTCATCGAGGCGGGCACGACGGTGATCGTGTCGTTGAGCGTGGCCAACCGGGATCCGGCCCGGTTCGCCGATCCGCACCGGCTGGACCTGGGCCGGCGCGAGGGCGGTCATCTGGCCTTCAGCCACGGCGTTCATCAGTGTCTGGGGCAGCAGCTGGCGCGGGTGGAGTTGCGGGTGGCGTTGCCGGCGTTGTTCGCGCGGTTCCCGGGGCTGCGGCTGGCGGTGCCGGCGGAGGAGGTGGCGTTGCGGCCGGAGGCGGCCGACATCTACGGGGTCAAGAGCCTGCCCGTCACCTGGGACGCCTGACCGTGCCGGCCGCGCGGCTCAGGCGGGCTGGAGCTCGTCGAACAGGGCGAGGGCCGCGGCCGGGTCGGGGCTGACGAGACGCTCCAGGCCGGCCGCCGCGAACCGCGCCCACCGGGTGGCCCGCTCCCACATCTGCTCCTCGAAGGCGCGCACGGCCGCGTCCAGCCGGTCGGGACCCGCGAGCACGGACTCGGCCAGCTCGGCCCCTTCCAGCATCGCGAGGTTCGCCCCCACCCCGAGCGGCGGCATCAGGTGGGCGGCGTCGCCCAGCAGCGTCACCCCCGGCACGTGCGTCCAGGTGTGCGGCACGGGCAGCACGTGCAGGGCGCGGTAGGTGAAGGCGGTCCCGTGGCGCAGCAGGTCCAGGACGGAGCCGGCCCAGCCGTCGAACATGGCCAGCAGGCGTGACCTGACGGCCTCGGCGTCGGCCAGGTCCAGGCCGTCGGTCCAGTCCAGCGGGGCGCGGAACTGGGCGTACACCTTGACGTGGCCGCCGCTGTTGCGCTGGGCGACGAGGCCGCGGTTGACGCCGTAGACCGCCGTCGAGCCGTCGCCGACCAGGCGGGCGAGGTCGGGATGACGGGTGTCGACGTCGTCCAGGCCGGTCTCGACGTAGGCGACGCCGGTGTACTCCGGGGTCGCGGACGACAGCGCCGGGCGGACCCTGGACCAGGCCCCGTCGGCGCCGACCACCAGGTCGTACCTCTCCTCCCGCCCGTCGGCGAACCTGACCAGCGCGCCTTCGGGCGGGCCGCCCGGCACCACCTCGGCCACGCCGCGGCCCCACTGCACGTCGAGGGGGCCGAGCAGCAGGTCGCGGAGCTGGCCGCGGTCGATCTCGGGCTGTCCGGGGCCGTCGTCCCTGGCCGGCCAGTCACGGAGGACGGTCCCGTCGGGGGCCAGGATGCGCATGGCCTCGCCCTCGGGCCGCGCCAGCTCGCGGAACTCCGGCAGCAGGCCGGCCTTGTCCAGCGCGCGCTGGCCCAGCCCTTCGTGCAGGTCGAGGGTGCCGCCCTGAGGGCGGGCGTCGGGGGCGGGGTCGCGTTCGAGGACCGTCACGGGGTGGCCGTGGCGGTGCAGGACGCGGGCGAGGGTGAGGCCGGCGGGGCCGGCCCCGACCACGGCGATACGAGGACTCATGTCGATACACTGTATTTGTCGATACGGCGTATCGCAACAGTACGATGTATCCATGACTGTGTGGGACCGGCCCGAGCCGCCGTCCCGGCCCGCGCCCGTGCCGCTCGACCGCGAGCGCATCGTCGCCGCCGCCCTCGCGCTGGCCGACGAGGGCGGACTGGAGGCGGTGTCGCTGCGCAAGGTCGCCGCCCGGCTCGACGCCGGGCCGATGCGGCTCTACGGGTACATCTCCACCAAGGAGGAGCTGTTCGACCTCATGGTGGACGAGGTCCACGGCGAGCTCCTGCCCGACGGGCCGCCCGCCGGCGGCTGGCGCGAGGTGCTGCGCGAGCGCGCCCACCGCCTCCGGCAGGCCGCCCGCCGCCACGAGTGGCTGGCCGACCTGCTCGGCGGCCGTCCCACCCTCGGCCCCAACGCCCTCGCCGCGACGGAGGCCATGCTGGCCGCCCTCGACGGCCTCGCCGACCTCGACACCGTGCGCCGCGCCGTCGAGACCGTCAACGCCTACGTCATCGGCGCGATCAGGATCGAGATCGCGCACCTGCGGGCCGAGCGCGCCACGGGCCTGTCCGAGCGCGACTGGCAGCTCGCCAACGGCGCGTACGTGACCCGGATGCTGGCCACCGGCCGCTACCCGGCGCTGGCCAGGGCCGTGCACGACGGCACGGAGGTGGGCGCCGAGGAGTCGTTCGCGACCGGCCTCGAATGGGTCCTCGACGCCGTGGCCGCCAAGCTCGGCCCGCCGCCCGCCTGAGACTCACGGCAGCGGGCGGGACTTCCAGGTGACGTCCGTCGACAGGTGCAGCCGGGTGGCGCAGTTGGGCACCGACTTCACCACGACCCCGGGGAAGGCCACGTCGTCCGGGCTGAGGACGACCAGCAGCGGCACGATCGGCACCGGCGAGTCCCGCTGGACCGCGGTGAGGTCGGCGGCGAGCGCGTCCATGTCCCGCTCGATCTCGCGCGCCGCGTCGTCGCCCTCGTCGCGGCACTTCCAGGAGGTGTAGACGGGGTTCGCGCCGGCGGAGGAGGGGTCGCGGTTGTAGACGACGTCGTAGCGCCGGCCCCTGCGGCGTCCGCGGCGGACGTCGCGCTCGTAGTCGAGGTCGGTGCGGCCGCCCGTGGTGAGCTGCCAGTGCAGGAACTGCACCACCGACCACTGCTCCCAGGACTCGCCGCCGCGCAGCCGCCGGGTGAAGTCGATGGCGGTGCCGTCGTAGGTCATCCAGGCCACGAGATCCTGCGTCAGCTCGCTGAGCGTGATGGTCTGCACGATGATCATCGTCCCTTCGGGCGCTCGGCTCCACGGGTGTGCCACCAGTAAAACCCGCCCGCCGGACCCGGATCGACAGCATGAGCGAAATCCGATCGGCAATCGCACCGCCGCCTTCGGCGTCGACCTGCTCGGCAGGCACCTCGTCGAGCGGGCGGTGCGATCGCTCGCGTGAATCGCCGGAGGAGGGGTAGTCGGGCACGATGCGACTGACGTACACCTCCGACGTCTGGTGGAAGAACGCCGTCGTCTATTGCCTCGACGTGGAGACCTTCAAGGACGGCAACGGTGACGGGGTCGGCGACTTCCGCGGGCTCACGCAGCAGATCGACTACCTGGCCGGGCTCGGTGTGACGTGCTTGTGGCTGATGCCGTTCTTCCCGACCCCCAACCGGGACGACGGCTACGACATCACCGACTTCTACAGCGTCGACCCCCGCCTCGGCACGCTGGGCGACTTCGTGGAGTTCATGCGCACCGCCCACGACCGGGGCCTGCGGGTCATCGCGGACCTGGTCGTCAACCACACCTCCGACCAGCACCCCTGGTTCAAGGAGTCGCGCAGCAGCAAGGACTCCCCCTTCCGCGACTGGTACGTCTGGTCCGACAAGCCGGAGCCGGACGACCCGAGCAAGGTGGTCTTCCCCGACAAGGAGGACTCCATCTGGCAGTGGGACGAGGGCTCCGAGCAGTACTACCTGCACAGCTTCTACAAGCACCAGCCGGACCTCAACGTGGCCAACCCCGAGGTCAGGGACGAGATCACCCGCATCCTCGGGTTCTGGATGGAGCTGGGCCTGTCGGGCTTCCGGGTGGACGCCGTGCCGTTCCTCATCGAGAACGTGGACCCGAAGCTGCCCGACCCGCACGAGTTCCTCCAGGACCTGCGGGCGTTCATGACCCGGCGCAAGGGCGGCTCGATCCTGCTCGGCGAGGTCAACGTGCCCTATCCGGAGTTAATCCGCTACTTCGGCGACGGCCTCGGCGACCAGGTCACCATGTGCTTCGACTTCATCGGCATGCAGAAGGCCTGGCTGTCGATGGCCCGCCAGGACGCCCGCCCCCTCGCCGACGCGCTCCGCGAACGCCCCGCGCCCCCCAAGGACTGCCAGTGGGCGATGTTCCTCCGCAACCACGACGAGCTGACCCTCGACAAGCTGACCGACGAGGAGCGTGAGGAGGTCTTCCAGGCGTTCGGCCCCGAGAAGGACATGCAGATCTTCGGCCGGGGCCTGCGCCGCCGCCTGCCGACCATGCTCGGCGGTGACCTGCGGCGCATCAAGATGGCCTACAGCCTGCTGTTCTCCCTGCCCGGCACCCCCGTGATCTTCTACGGCGAGGAGATCGGCATGGGCGAGAACCTGGAGGAGGAGGGCAGGCTCGCGGTCCGCATCCCCATGCAGTGGTCGTCCGACGGCGGGTTCAGCCCGGCCGAGCCGGTGCGCGAGATCCCCGAGGGCTCCTTCGCCCCCGACCGGGTCAACGTGGCCGACCAGAAGCGGGACACCGCCTCGCTGCTGCGCTGGTTCCAGCTCCTCATCGAGCGCTACCGGGAGTGCCCGGAGCTGGCGTGGGGCGAGTACACGGTGCTGGACAGCGGGCACGACGCGGTCCTCGCGCACCGCTGCGACGCCGACGGGGCCTCCGTCGTGGTCGTCCACAACCTGTGCGACACGGCGGTGGACGTGGAGCTGAAGCTGCCGGGCCTGGAGGGCAACCAGCTCACGGACCTGCTGGTGGACGGCACCCTCGACGTGCCGGAGGACGCCGTGGTGACGGTGCCGCTGGGGCCGCACGGCTGCCGCTGGCTGCGGGCCTCCCCGCCGGAGATCGCCCCCGAGGACGCCTCCGTGAAGTTCCAGTAGGTCAGGCTCCAGGAGGAGCGGGGTAGGCCGCCATGGCGAGCGCGGCGACGCGCCGCAGCTCGGCGAGCCCCGCCCCGTCCCTCGACTGGGTGGACATGCCCTGGATGACGGCGGCGTAGAAGGTCGCGAGCCCGGCCGTGTCCGTGGCGGCCGGGAGGCGGCCCGCCGCCGCGTCCTCGTCGATGCGCCGCTTGAGCGCGGCCTTGGCCTCCTCGCGGAAGCCGCGCAGCAGCTCCTCCACCTCGGCGGACTCCGGCCCGCAGTTGACCGCCGAGGAGATGACCATGCAGCCGCGCGGGTGCTCGTCGCTGGCGTACTCGGCGGCGGCCTCCCGCAGCACCCGCTCGATCGCCTGCCGCCCGGTGGGCTCCTCGGCCAGGGCCCGGGTGGTGAAGGCGCCGTAGGTGCGCTGGTAGCGGGCGACGACCTCCTCGAACAGCCGCCGCTTGTCGCCGAAGGCGGCGTACAGGCTGGGCGGCTTGATGCCCATGGCGGCGGTCAGCTCGGCGACCGAGGTCGCCTCGTAGCCGTGCCGCCAGAACGCCCGCAGCGCCTGCTCCAGCGCCGTGTCCCTGTCGAATGCCCGCTGTCTGGCCATGCCCTCATTCTATAGCGATCGCTATATTATGGTTTCTGTAGCGATCACTACAGAAAGGGGATCCAGGGATGAGGACTGCCCTCGTGACGGGCGGCAGCAGAGGGATCGGCCGCGCCGTCGCGCTGCGCCTGGCCGCGGACGGCTTCCGCGTCGCGCTCACCTACACCGCCGACGACACCGCCGCCAAGGAGGTGACCGGCCGCATCGAACAGGCGGGCGGCAGCGCCTTCGCCGTCCGCGCCGACCTCGGCGACCCGGCGGACACCGAACGGCTCGCCGACCACGTCGCGGACGCCTTCCCGGCGCTGGACGTGCTGGTCAACAACGCCGGCATCGCCGGCTCCGGCCCGATCGCCGAGGAGACGCCGCAGACCTACGACCGGGTCTTCGCGGTCAACGTCAAAGGCCCGTTCTTCCTGACCAGGCGGCTGCTGCCGCTGATCCCGGACGGCGGCCGGATCATCACGATCACCTCCGGCGCGACCCGCATCGCCTTCCCCGAGGGCATCGCCTACGCGATGACCAAGGGCGCCCTGCGCACGTTCACCCTGGCCCTGGCCAAGGAGCTCGGGCCGCGCGGCATCACGGTCAACGACGTCGCCCCCGGCATCATCGACACCGACGCCAACGCCGCCTGGCTGCGCGGCGACCCCGAGGCGGCCGCGTACGCGGCGAGCCGGCACGCGCTCGGCCGCGTCGGCCGCCCCGAGGAGATCGCCGGCGCGGTCGCCTTCCTCGCCTCCCCGCAGGCGAGCTTCATCACCGGCAGCACGATCGACGCCACCGGCGGCGGCAACCTCTGAGGAGCGGACATGCCCATCGCACAGCACCCCGCGGGACCCGTCCACTACGGCCGGGCGGGCGAGGGCCCCGGCCTGGTCCTGGTCCACGGCACCGGCGGCGACGCCGCCACCAACTGGGCCCACCTCGTGCCCGGCCTGGCCGACCTCCGCACCGTCATCACGCCCGACTACGCGGGCAGCGGCGCGAGCGCCGACCCCGGCGGCGAGCTGACGCTGGACCTGCTCGCCGGGCAGGTCGCCGCGGCCTTCGAGGGCCCGTCCGACCTGGTCGGCTTCTCCCTGGGCGCGGTCGTGGCCGCGAAGCTCGCCGCCGAGCGGCCCGAGCTGGTCCGGCGGCTGATCCTCATCGCGGGCTGGACGCACCTCGCCGACGACCGTCTCGAACTGGGCCTGCGCACCTGGGCGCGGCTGGCCCGCACCGACCCCGAGAGCTTCGCCGCGTACGGGCCGCTGGTGGCCTTCAGCCCGGAGTTCGTCCGCGCGGCCGGGACCGCGGCGCTCATGGGGGAGGCGCCGCCCGGCACGCTCCGCCAGATCGAGCTGGACCTGAAGGCGGACGTCCGCGACCTGCTCCCGAAGATCACCGCGCCCACGCTGGTCGTCGGCAACACCCGCGACTACCTGATCCCGGTCGAGCACGCCCGCGCGATGCACGCCGCGATCCCCGGCAGCGAGTACGCCGAGCTGGACAGCGGTCACGTGGTGCTGCACGAGCGCCCGGCGGAGATCACCGCGCTGATCCGCGGCTTCCTGACGCGGGAGCTGCCGGGAGAATCGTAATCACCGAGTAATTTGTCCCGATTACCCTCCCGGGCATGCAGACCAAGAAGCTCGCCCTCGCCGGGGCCGCCACGCTGACCGCGCTGGCCCTGGTGGCGCTCCCCGCCGAGGCCGGGCCCGCGAAGACGGTCACCGTCACCGTCATGGGCACCTCCGACCTCCACAGCAACGCCCTGAACTGGGACTACTTCAAGGACGCCGGCTACGCCGACAGCGCCGGCAACAGCGTCGGCCTGGCCAAGGTGTCCACCCTGGTCAACCAGATCAGGGCCGAGCGCGGGGCGGACCGCACGCTGCTGTTCGACTCCGGCGACACCATCCAGGGCACCCCGCTGGCGTACTACTACGCCAAGGTCGAGCCGATCACCGAGACCGGCCAGACCCACCCGATGGCCAAGGCCATGAACGCCATCGGCTACGACGCCGTGACCCTGGGCAACCACGAGTTCAACTACGGTCTGCCGCTGCTCGCCACCTGGATCAAGCAGATGAAGGCCCCGGTGCTGGGCGCGAACGCGGTCCGCGACCGCTCGGGGCTGCCGGCGTACCAGCCGTTCGTCATCAAGACCATGAAGGTCGCGGGCGAGAAGCCGGTCAAGGTCGGCGTGCTCGGCCTCACCAACCCCGGCGTGGCCATCTGGGACAAGGCCAACGTCGAGGGCAAACTGCGCTTCACCGACCTGGTCGAGTCGGCGCGGAAGTGGGTGCCGGTCATCCGCGGCCTCGGCGCGGACGTGGTCGTCGTGACCGCGCACGCGGGCGACAACGGCATGTCCTCCTACGGCGGCGACCTGCCGGTCGAGAACGCCTCCGCGATGGTCGCCGAGCAGGTGCCGGGCGTGGACGCGGTGCTGTTCGGGCACGCGCACAACGACGTGCCGCAGCGCTTCGTCACCAACAAGGTCACCGGGCAGCAGGTGCTGCTGACCGAGCCGGGCAAGTGGGGCCAGCGCCTGTCCCGGCTGGACTTCCAGCTCACCAAGCAGCGCGGCGGGTGGGCGGTGACCGGCAAGTCCTCGACCACGATCAACACCAACACCGTCGCCGAGGACCCGAAGATCGTCGCGCTGCTGAAGCCGCAGCACGACACCACGGTCGGCTACGTCAACAAGGTCGTGGCCAAGTCGGCGCAGGAGCTGTCGGCGGCCGAGTCGCCGTACAAGGACACGCCGATCCTCGACTACATCCAGCAGGTGCAGACCGAGACCGTCAAGCAGGCGCTGCCGGACAACACGCTGCCGGTGTTGTCGATCGCGGCCCCGTTCAGCCGCTCGGCCGTCTTCCCCGCCGGCGACATCCGGGTCAGGGACGTCGCGGGCCTGTACGTCTACGACAACACGCTGCTGGCGATCAAGCTGACCGGCGCGCAGCTCAAGGACTACCTGGAGTACTCGGCGAAGTACTTCAACCAGCTCGCCCCCGGCGACCCGGTGGACGTGACCAAGCTGACCAACGCCGCCGGCACCCCGGACTACAACTACGACCAGCTCTCCGGCGTCTCCTACGACATCGACGTCAGCAAGCCGGTCGGGCAGCGCGTCGCGAACCTCACCCACGACGGGCAGCCGGTCCCGGCCGACAAGGAGTTCGTGGTCGCCATCAACAACTACCGCCAGTCGGGCGGCGGCGGTTTCCCGCACGTCACCACCGCCCCCGTCCTGTACAACGCGCAGGTGGAGATCCGGCAGGCGCTCATCGAGCACGCCACCGCCGAGGGCACCATCGACCCGGCTGGCTTCGCCGTCCAGAACTGGAGGCTCACCAGGGACGGCGTGCCGCTCTTCTGATCACAGGTACGACGGTCCGGTGACCCGGTGCCGGAAGGTCCACCACACCCAGCCCTGGGCCGCCACCAGGAACGGGACGAGCGC
The DNA here is from genome assembly GCF_022664455.2 of Actinomadura luzonensis. Lineage (NCBI taxonomy): Bacteria > Bacillati > Actinomycetota > Actinomycetes > Streptosporangiales > Thermomonosporaceae > Actinomadura > Actinomadura luzonensis. The sequence goes on along the minus strand of NZ_JAKRKC020000001.1, from coordinate 1,422,301 downwards.
CAGGACCACCGGCACCAGCACCGGCCCCGACGTGCCCGGATGCAGGGGAAGGCGCAGGCCCGCCAGCACCCCGACGGCCAGCAGCGCCGCCGCGGTCAGCGCGTACGTCCGCGCCTCCCCGGCCCCGCCGGACAACACGCCCGCCCGCTCGCGGAGCCCGCCGCGCAGCCGCAGCGCGGCGAAGGCCAGCCCGTGGGTGCCGAACAGCGCCGCCACCACCAGCGCGGGCAGCACGGTGACCGGCCCGGTCAGGCCGAGCAGCACGTGGCTGAGCAGCAGCCCCCACGTCAGCGCGAGGCCCCAGCTCCCGGCGACGGTCGCGCCGTCGCAGAGCGCCTGCCAGCCCGCCCGCTCGACCCGTCCGCGCAGCCACAGCCCCATGTCCCGCACCACCCAGGACAGCACCAGCGCCACCACCAGGGTGTAGTTGCCGCTCAGCAGCTCGCCCTCCAGCTCGGGGAACAGCCCGGCGAGCACGCCGGCGGCCGTCACCAGCCACACCTCGTTGCCCAGGAAGAACGGCGCGATCGCGGCGATCACCTCGCGCCGCTCGGCCGCCGTCCGCCCCAGGTAGGGCAGGGTCATGCCGACCCCGATGTCGGCGCCGGCGAGCACGAGGTAGCCGAGCGCGAAGAACGCCAGAACGAAGATCTCCATGACGATCCCGCTCAGAACGCCGGGACGGGGGCGGCGGGGGCGGCCTCGACCGGCGTGCCGCCGAGCGCGACCGCGCCCGGCCCGCGCCTCGCGTGCCGGGCCAGCAGCCAGTAGTTGACCGCGACGAGCACCGCGAACACCGTCACGAACGCCGCCAGCGACACCCGGATCTGGGCCGGGGTCACCGGCGACATCGCCTCGGCCGTGGTGAGCAGGCCGTAGACGGCCCACGGCTGCCGGCCCATCTCGCGGAACACCCACCCGGCCAGCATCGTGACGAACGGCACCGGGATCATCAGCGTCAGCAGCCAGTGCCAGGGCCGGAAGGCCCGCACCACCGGCCGGAACGCCATCAGCGGCACGCCCGTCCCCGCCACCATGATCATGACCACCCAGAGCACCATCATCAGCACGCCCGCCACGCGCACCCCGGCCACCGGCGGCAGCCAGTCGCCGGGCCCGTGCAGGGCCGTCATCGCGGTCTGCGCCTCGGCCATCAGCTCCGTCCGGCCCGACCAGACCGCGACCTTCGACGGCTGCATGGTCTGGAACTGCAGCCCGCCGAACGTCACCGTGAACATCGCCGCCGGCAGCGCCAGCCCGAGCCCGAGCCGCAGCGACTTGCGGAAGAAGTCCTGCTCGGGCGTGCGCCTCCGCAGGTGGTACGCGCTCACCCCGGCCATGAAGAAGCCGCCGGTGAGCATCGCCCCGCCCATGACGTGCCAGAACGCGAGCTGCGCCGCCGGGTTGCCGGCCATCGCGCCGAGGTCGGCCAGCCGCAGCGCCGCGCCGTCCGGCACGTGGCCCGCCGGGTGCTGGAGGAACCCGTTCGCCACCATGATCCAGAACGCCGACGCGTACGCGGTCAGCGTCACCACCCAGATCAGCGCCAGGTGCGCCCACCGGTTCAGCCGGTTCCAGCCGAAGATCCACAACCCGAGGAACGTGGACTCGACGAAGAACGCCACCAGCGTCTCGACGGCCAGCGCCGAGCCGAAGACGTTGCCCGCGTACTCGGTGAGGCCGCTCCACGCCAGCCCGAGCTGGAACTCCATCACCAGGCCGGTGACGATGCCCATGGCGTAGTTGATCAGGTAGAGCTGGCCCCAGAACCGGGTCATCCGCAGGTGGACCGGGCTGCGGGTGAGCGTCGCCCGGGTCTGCAGCAGGGCCACCAGCGTCGCCAGGCCCAGCGTGAGCGCGACGAAGAGAAAATGCGCGCCCGCGGTGAGCGCGAACTGCAGGCGTGCGAGGTCCACCGTTTCCATGCCAGGCAGCATCCGGGTACGGCCAGGCCCGCCGCGTCCCACCGGAGCGGGCACCGGGCGTACCACCGGGGTTGCGGGCGCCCGCCCGGCGTACCACTCAGGTGGTAAGCCACCCCGGCGTGATCATGCCGGCCTCGTAGGCGAGCACCACGAGCTGGGCCCGGTCGCGCACCGCCAGCTTCGTCATGATCCGGCTGACGTGCGTCTTGGCCGTGGCCGGGCTGAGCACCAGCCGGGCCGCGATCTCGTCGTTGGACAGCCCGGCCGCGACCAGCGTCATCACCTCGCGCTCGCGCTCGGTGAGCGCGTTCAGCTCGGGGCCCGGCTCGGGCCGCCGCACCCGGCCGGCGAACTCCGAGATCAGCCGCCGGGTCACCGACGGCGAGATCAGCGCGTCGCCCCGCGCCACCACCCGCACCGCGTGGATCAGCTCGGCCGGCTCGGTGTCCTTCACCAGGAAGCCGCTCGCGCCCGCGCGCAGCGCCCCGTACACGTAGTCGTCGAGGTCGAACGTGGTCAGGATGATCACCTTGACGCCGTCCAGCCGGGGGTCGCCGGCGATGCGGCGGGTGGCCTCCAGCCCGTCCAGCACGGGCATGCGGATGTCCATGAGCACGACGTCAGGGCGGTGCTCGCGGGCCCCGGACACGGCGGCCTCGCCGTTGGGGGCCTCGGCGACCACCTCGACGTCGTCCTCGTCGCTGAGGATGGAGCGGAACCCCGCCCGTACCAGGGTCTGGTCGTCGGCGAGCAACACGCGGATCATCGGGCTCCTTCGATCGGCAGGCGGGCGACGACGCGGAAGCCGCCCTCGGGACGCGGGCCGGCCTCCAGCGAGCCGCCGAGCGCCGCCGCGCGCTCGCGCATGCCCTGCAGGCCGAAGCCGCTGCCCCCGTCGTACGTGACGCCGGGCCCGTCGTCCTCCACCCGGATGACGAGCTCACCGGCCCGGCGGGCCAGCGACAGCCGGGCCTCGGCCGCGCCGGAGTGGCGGGAGACGTTCGTCAGCGCCTCCCTGACGATGCGCGCGCCGGCCAGGTCGACCTCGGTCGGCAGCGCGCCGAGCGGCCCGTCCAGCTCCGTGCGCACCCGCAGGCCCGAGGCCGCGACCAGCGCGTCCACCCGGGCCAGGCTGTCGGCGGGCGCGGTGGGGGCGTCCTCGTCCACCTGCCGCAGCACGCCCAGCGTGGTGCGCAGCTCGCGCAGCGTCTCCTTGCTGGTGTCCTTGATGGCGCGCAGCGCCCGCTCGGCGTCCTCGGGCCGTTTCTGCAGCCCGTGCAGCGCCGCGGACGCCTGCACGTTGATCATGGAGATGTTGTGGCCGAGCACGTCGTGCAGCTCCCGCGCGATGCGCAGCCGCTCCTCGCTCTCGCGCCGCCTGGCCTCCTCCTCCTTGCTGTGCTCGGCGTCCGCCGCCCGCCGCTCGGCCTCCAGCAGGTACGCCCGCCGCGTCCGCGTCACCCCGCCGAACGCGATGGCCGCCACCACCCAGCCGGCGATCGCCACGAACAGGCTGTCGTCCACGTGCCGGGTGCCGCCGCTCTCGCCGAGCCCCATGGCCAGCAGCAACGTCGCCCCCGTCGCGATGGCCGCGGTGAGGTGCCCCCGGTCGGCCGCGGTGTAGAGCGCCACGAACGCCAGCACCATCAGCGGCCCGTCCAGCCGCGCCCACGGGTAGTAGGCCGCCACCGCGAGCGCGACCACGACGAGGGCCGGCACGGGGAAGCGCCGCCTGGCCGGCGTGGCGGCCATCGCGGCGAGCGGCAGCAGCACGTCCAGCGCGTTCGGCTGCCGGTCGGGGGCGCTGAAGGCGTAGGTGAGCAGCGTGCCGGCCGCGACCGCCGCGACGGCCGCGAGCGACGCGATCGTGGTGGTGGACGGCTTCCGCATGCCTGCCATTCTGTACGGGTACGGTCGTTGGATGAGCACTGAGGATGAGTTGCGCCAGGTCGAGGCGGACCTGGCCCGGCTGCGGGCCGAGAACCAGGAGATCCGCGAGCAGATCCGCGACATGGGCGCGACGGACCAGATCGAGAAGGCCGCGGTGATCAGCCAGGCGGACGAGCAGGTCGAGCTGATCGCCGACCTGGAGCGCCGCCGCGACACCCTGCGCGCCCGCCTCGACGGGGAGGGGTCAGCGTAGCTGGGCCCCCACCTCGTGCAGGTGGCCGAGCGCCTGCCGGTAGGAGGCGAACAGCCCGGTCTGGAGGTAGCTGACGCCGATCTCCGCGCAGTACTGCTGCACGATGGGCTGGGCCAGGCGCAGGTTGGGCGCGGGCATGTGCGGGAACAGGTGGTGCTCGATCTGGTAGTTGAGCTGGCCGAGCGCGATGTCCATGAACGGGCCGCCCCGGACGTTGCGCGAGGTGAGCACCTGCTTGCGCAGGAAGTCGAGCTTGTCCTCCTTGGTCAGCACCGGCATGCCCTTGTGGTTGGGCGCGAACGTGCACCCCAGGTACAGCCCGAACAGCCCCTGGTGCACGACCAGGAACACGATCGCCTTGCCCGGCGGCAACACCGCGAAGACCATGCCGAAGTAGGCGGCGAAGTGCGCGGCCAGCAGCCCCAGCTCCGGCCACCGCCGCCGCGCCGACGGCTTGAGCAGCGCCTTCACGCTGGCCACGTGCAGGTGCCAGGCCTCGAGAAGGAGCAGCGGGAAGAACAGGTACGCCTGGTAGCGGGCGACGAACCGGGGCAGGCCGGTGCTGCGGCCCACCTGGTCGGCGGAGAAGACGATGACGGCGGGGGAGACGTCCGGGTCGTGGTCCTCGTGGTTGGGGTTGGCGTGGTGCCGGTTGTGCTTGGTGTTCCACCAGCCCCACCCGAGCCCGATGGCGAGGTTGCCGAACAGCAGGCCGGCCACGTCGCTGGAGCTCCGGGTGCGGAAGACCTGCCGGTGCCCGAGGTCGTGGGCGAGAAAGCCGAACTGGGCGAACACCACGGCCAGCACGATCGCCACCAGCAGTTGCAGCCACGAGTCGCCCACCAGGGCGAACAGCAGCCAGGCGGCGAGGTAGGCGATGACGATGACGGTCATCCGCGCCGCGTAATAAAAGGGACGCCGGTCCAACAGACCGGCGTCCGCTATGCGACGGGCTAGTCGGGCGAAGTCGCTTCCCCGAGCGTCCACACTGCCAGGACTGGCCACAGGTCTCCTTCTTCTCGCGGTCTCGATGGTGCCAACCTTGACGTATCGGGCACCCGGAGGGAAGCCCCGGCAGCGGCTGACAGCGATCCGGCAGCGGCGCCCGGCATCGTCGTCCCCATGACACACGTGATGATCGTCGGCTCCGGGCCGACCGGGCTGACCCTCGCCGTCGAGCTCGCCCGCCGGGGCGTCGACCTGCGCATCGTGGAGCGCTCGCCCGAGCCGCCCACCGGGGTGCGCGGCAAGGGCCTGCAGCCCCGCACGCTGGAGGTCTTCGACGACCTCGGCGTGATCGACGAGATCCTGGCCACCGGCCGGCCGTACCCGTCGCTGCGTTCCTACCAGGGCGACCAGGTGGTGTGGGAGGGCCGCATGGACGAGCCGCGCGAGCCGTCCGCCGGCGTGCCCCACCCCAACCTGATCATGCAGCCGCAGTGGCGGACCGAGGCGATCCTGCGCGACCGGCTGGCCGAGCTGGGGCACCGGGTCGAGTTCGGGGCCGAGGTGACCGACGTGGAGCAGGACGCCGACGGCGTCACCGCCGTGCTCGGCACCGGCGAGCGGGTGCGCAGCGCGTACCTGGTGGCCGCCGACGGCGGGCGGAGCACCGTGCGCAAGCGGCTCGGCGTGCCCTTCCGCGGCGAGACCTACGACAGCGAGCGCATGTCGCTGGCCGACATCAGGACCCGCGACCTGGACCGCGAGCACTGGCACGTCTGGGGGTCGCTCGCCGGCCGGAGCGTGCACTTCTCGATCTGCCCGCTGCCCGGCACCGACGTGTTCCAGCTCGTGGCCCCGCACAGCGGGCGGGCCGGCGAGCGGGACAGTGGGCCGGACAGTGGGCGGGACGACCTGCTCGCGCTCGTCGCCGAGCACGCGCCGCACGTGCGGATCGACGAGGTCGTGTGGCGCTCGGAGTACCGGGTCAACATCCGGATGGCCGACCGGTTCCGGGTGGGCCGGGTGTTCCTCGCCGGGGACGCGGCCCACGTGCACTCGCCCGCGGGCGGGCAGGGGCTCAACACCGGGGTGCAGGACGCGTACAACCTGGGGTGGAAGCTGGCGCTGGGCAGGGAGGCGCTGCTGGAGACGTACGAGGACGAGCGGATGGCGGTGGCCGAGCACGTGCTCGGGCTCAGCACCCGGCTCTACCGCGACAACGACCTCAAGCGCGGCGGCGACACCGACCAGCTCGGCCTGGCCTACCCCCGCAGCGCGCTGTCGGCGGGGGAGCGCGGCGGCGAGCGGCTGGGGGCGTACTTCGCCGAGCAGCGCGGCACCGGGTTCCTGCTGGTCGGCGAGGTGACCGGCGAGCACGGGTGGCCCGTGCTGCCGCCGCTGCCCGGTCAGGAGGGCGTGCTGCTGGTCCGGCCCGACGGCTACATCGGCTATCACGGGGACGAGAGCGGCCTCAGCGCGTACCTCTCCGGGTTCGGCATCGCCGCGCCCCGCGCCGACGCCGCCTCGTAGCCCGCCGCGCCCAGCGCCTCCCGGCAGCGCGCGGCCAGGGCGTGCACGTAGGGGTCGGCCGACGCGGTGATCCCGCGCAGCGCCCGGGCCGCGCCCAGCAGCTCGGCCGCGAGCACCGGCGCCACGTGCTCGGCCACGCCCTCCAGCACCGTGGCCCGCGCGGTCCGGTCCGAGCAGCCGTCCATCAGCTCCAGCGCCGCGCGCAGCGGCTTGGCCGGCTCGCTCACCCGGGCCAGCTCGACCTGGAGGAACGCCCTGAACTGCGGGCTCGCCTCGACCTCCAGGGCGAGCGCCGCCTCCAGCAGCCGCCGCGCCGCCGCGCGCTCGCCGCGCCGCCGGGCCAGCTCGCCCCTGGCGTGCAGGACGCGGGCCGTCAGCTCCCGGTCGCGCGAGCGCGTCGCGGCCTCCTGCGCCTCGGCCAGCGTCGCCGCGGCCCCGGCGAGGTCGCCCGCGCGGCCCCTCAGCTGACCCAGCCGCAGCAGGTACGACATCGGCCCGAGCGACGTCCCGAGGCCCGACAGCTCGTCCGCCAGCCGCCCCGGCCGCTCGGCGAGCGCGACGGCGGCGGCGAAGTCACCGCGGTTCTCGGCCACCAGCGACAGCCAGTAGTACGCCGCCCACTGGCCCCACCGGTCGCCGGTGCGCCGGAAGCCCTCCAGTGCCGGCTCCAGCAGGTCCTCGGCGCCGGTGACCGCGCCGTACTCGAAGCGCGCCAGGCCCGCGACCATCAGCGCCGCCGACCTCGTCCACAGGTCGGGATGCCCGCGCAGCCGCGCGGCGCCGCGCTCGGTGAGGGCCACCACGTCGTCCGGGGTGCCGAGCACCGCGCCCATCGCCCAGAAGTTCAGCGCCGCCGGATGGTCGGAGCCGAGCACGGCCGCCGACGCCGGCTCGCCCACCAGCATCCGGCACAGCCCGTGCGCCAGCTCCCTCCCCGGCGGCGGCACGTCCCCGACCCGGGCCAGCACCGCGGCGGCCTGCTCGCGCATCTCCCGCAGCCGGGCCCGCATGATCCACGGCCACAACAGCGGCAGGACGAGCCGGAGCGGGTCGTCGGAGTGGCGCAGGGCGGTCTCCAGGTTGGCCCGCTCGGCGTCCAGCGTCGCCAGCCAGGCGAGCTGGCCACCGGTCCGCAGGTGCGGCTCGGCGGCCTCGGCCAGCTCCGTGTAGTAGCGGACGTGGGCGCGGCGGAGCTCCGGCAGGTCGGCGGCGGCGTACTGGCGGATGGTCTCCAGCATCGTGTAACGGTCGCCGGAGACCGCGAGCAGCGACTTGTCCACCAGCGACGACAGCAGGTCCAGGCCGCCGCCGCAGACCTGGGCGATCGCCTCGTACGTCGCGCCGCCGGAGAAGACGGTCAGGCCGCGCAGCAGCTCGCGCTCGGCGTCCGAGAGCAGGTTCCAGCTCCAGTCGATGACCGCGCGCAGCGTGCGGTGCCGGGGCTCGGCGGTGCGGCCGCCGCGCAGGGCCAGCCGGTCGCCGAGCTGCTCGATGAGCAGCGGCACCGGCATCGTGCGCAGCCGGGCCGCGGCCAGCTCGATGGCCAGCGGGATGCCGTCCAGCTCGCGGCAGATCCGCGCCGCCTGCTCCGGCTCCACCCGCAGCCCCGGCCGGGCCGCCGCGGCGCGCGCCGCGAACAGCTCCACCGCCTGCGGCTCCGGCAGCGGCGGGACGGGGTGCAGCGTCTCGCCGGGGATGTCGAGCGGCTCCCGGCTGGTCACCAGGACGCGCAGGCCCGCCACCTCCGCCAGCAGCCACTCCGCCACCCGGGCCGCCTCGTCGACGACGTGCTCGCAGTTGTCCAGGACGACCAGCGGCTCGGCCGCGCGCAGGGCCGCCACGGGGTCGCTGGTCCTGAGCACGCTCTCCAGCGCCGCCCGCACGCCGTCGGCCGCCGCCAGCTCCACCAGCCACACGCCGCCCGGGACGTCCAGGCCCGCCGCCGCCTCCAGCGCCAGCCGCGTCTTCCCTGCGCCCCCGGGCCCCACCAGCGTCACCAGCCGCGCGCCCCCGTCGTCACGTCGGCTGAGCAGGGCGCGGAGGCGGGCCACGTCGGCCGCGCGGCCCACGAAGCTCGTCACGGGAGCCGGCAGGTTGCCCCGCCGGGCGGCCGGCGGCTCGCGCAGCGCCTCCAGGTGGGCCGCGCGCAGCTCGGGCCCGGGATCGGCGCCCAGCTCGTCGGCCAGGGCCGTTCTGATCCGCTCGAAGACCACCAGCGCCGCGCCGCGCCGCCCCCGCGCGGTCAGGGCCCGCATCAGCAGCGCGTGGAACGCCTCCCGCAGCGGGTAGGCGGCCACCAGCCCCTCCAGCTCGGCGACCAGCCCTTCCAGCTCTTCCGGCCCTTCCAGCCCTTCCGGCCCCTCCAGCTCGGCCGCGAGCCCGCCGCTCCCGGCTCCGTCCAGGTCGGCGGCGATGCGCGTGGCCAGGGCGGCCAGCCGCAGCTCCTCCAGCCGCGCCTTGGGGGCCGCCGCGAACGGCAGGTCCGCCGCGTCCGCGAGCGCCGGCCCCCGCCACAACGCCAGCGCCCGGCGCGCCTCGCCGCCGCGCGCCAGCCGCTCGAACGCCCAGGCGTCGACCTCGCCGGGCGGCACGTCCAGCAGGTAGCCGGCGGGATGCGAGCCGATGACGCCGGGCGCCTCGCGGCGGGCCCGCGACACCAGCGACTGCAGCGCCGCCAGGGGGTGCGCGGGCGCCTCGGCCGGCCACAGGTCGTCGATCAGCCGGTCGGCGGTGACCACCCGGCCGGGGTCGAGCGCCAGCCGTACCAGCAGGGCCCGCACCCGCGCCCCGCCCACCTGGGCCCCCGCCACCTGAAGCGGCCCCAGAATCCCGACCCGCATCCGCCCTCCACGACCGTGCGCCGGCCCCAGCCTACGCAACCCCCGCCGTCCCGGTCAGAACCCCAGCCGCTCCTTCAGCAGCTCCATCGGCAGGTGCGGCACCACGGCCTCGGTGAACTCGGGCAGCCCCACCACCAGGCCGCCGTCCGCGCCGGCGCGCAGGCCGGCCGGCTCGCTCGGCGCGTCGATGCGCCGCGGCTCGATGTTGTAGAAGCTGCCCCTGCCGTAGTCGATGCGCACGCTCTCCAGCGCCGGCCGCGCGCTGGCCAGGCACGCCCCCATGGGCAGCCCCAGGTCGCTGGGCGAGGTGCCGGTGTGCGCGTTGCCCGCCACGACCAGCATCGGCTCGGCGCGCGCGGCCAGCACCCGGCGCGCCATCGCCGCGTCCCGCTGCGACCAGTCGCCGGTGAACGGCCCCCCGTCGAACAACGTGACCCGCAGCCCGTCGACGCGTTTCAGCACCGCCAGGTGCCCCGCCGTCACCCGGCCGTCGCCCAGCCACCACATCGGGTGGTCCAGCCCGCCCTCCCCGGCCAGGTACGCGTCGAGGTGCGGCCCCAGGTCCTCCGGCCACTCCAGGGCCAGGCTGGTCAGCCCGAGCAGCCGCATCAGGCCGAGGATGATCAGCGGGTTCTCCCTGACGCCGTGCACCTCGCCCAGCAGCAGGAGCCCGCAGCCGTCGAGCGAGCGGCGGGCGCGGGCGAGCGCGGCCGGCTCCGCGGGCAGGTCGAAGGGGTCGGTCACGAACTCGGCGACGGCCCGCTGCAGGCCGTCGAGCGTGTCGACGCTTGGCATGCTTACACAGTGTTCGCCCGGCTCGTCCCGTGCAACACCTGGAGCGCCCGCCGGAATCACCGAACCGTAAGATCCGCGCCCGCCCGCGCGGTGTTGGATCGGCGGCATGCGCGTGCTCCTCACCGGCGCGGCCGGTTTCATCGGCGGCCACATCGCCGACACCCTCGACCACGAGGTCGTGCCGCTCGACCTCGCCACCGGGGACGACGTCCGGGACCCGGCCACGCTGGACCGCCTCCTGCCGGGCGTCGACGCGGTGATCCACCAGGCGGCCAAGGTCGGGCTCGGCGTGGACGTCGCCGACCTGCCCGGCTACGCCTCCGTCAACGTCTGCGGCACCGCCGCCCTGCTCGCCGCCATGGCCAGGCACGGCGTCGGCCGCCTGGTGCTGGCCGGCTCGATGGTCGTGTACGGCGAGGGCGCCTACGACTGCCCGCACCACGGCGGGGTGCGTCCCGGCCCGCGCCGCGCGGCGGACCTGGCGGCCGGCCTGTTCGACCCGCGCTGCCCGGTCTGCGGCAGCGTCCTGGCCCCGTCCGTCATCGGCGAGGACGCCCCGCCCGACCCGCGCAACGCCTACGCCACCACCAAGCTCGCCCAGGAACACCTGGCCGCCAACTGGGCGCGGGAGACCGGCGGCACCGCCGTCTCCCTCCGCTACCACAACGTCTACGGCCCCCGCATGCCCCGGGACACCCCGTACGCGGGCGTCGCCTCGTTGTTCCTGTCCGCCCTGCTGGCCGGGCGCGCGCCCCGCGTCTTCGAGGACGGGGCCCAGCGGCGCGACTTCGTGCACGTCCGGGACGTGGCCAGGGCCAACGCCCTGGCGCTGGCGGCCGGGACGGAGGGGGAGCTGACGGCGTACAACATCGCGAGCGGCGTCCCGCGCACGGTCGGCGAGCTCGCCGCGGCGCTGGCCGCGCGGACCGGCGGCCCGGCCCCGGTGACCACCGGCGAGTACCGGCTCGGCGACGTCCGCCACATCGTCGCCTCTCCCGCCAAGGCCGCACGGGAGCTGGGTTTCCGCGCGGAGATCCCCTTCACGGACGGCATGGCGGAGTTCGCGGGCCGATGACGCCGGCCCGTCCCGGACGTCACCGGGTCGTAAGGAAAACGGCCGTCCGCCGCGCCTAGCGTACGTGGGGTGATCGATGTCGTGCTGCCCTGTCTGGACGAGGCCGAGGCGCTGCCGTGGGTGCTGGCCCGCATGCCCGCCGGCTACCGCCCCGTCGTCGTCGACAACGGCTCCACCGACGGCTCGGCCGAGGTCGCCGCGGACCACGGGGCCCTGGTCGTGCGGGAGCCGGTGCGGGGGTTCGGCGCCGCCTGCCACGCCGGGCTGACGGCCGCCACCGGCGAGGTCGTCTGCTTCATGGACGCCGACGCCTCGCTGGACCCCCGCCTGCTCCCGCGCGTCGCGGGCCCGGTGCTCGCGGGCGAGGCGGACCTGGTGATGGGCCGGCGCCGGCCGGTGACCGCGGGGCCTGGCCGGCGCACGCCCGCCTGGGGAACGCCGTGCTTGCCCGACGCCTGCGCCGCGCCGCCGGGGTGCCGGTGCACGACCTCGGGCCGATGCGCGCCTGCCGCCGCGCCGACCTGCTCGGCCTCGGGCTGCGCGACCGGCGCTTCGGCTACCCGCTGGAGATGGTGCTGCGCGCCGCCGCGGCCGGCTGGCGGGTGGCGGAGACCGACGTCGGCTACCACCCGCGCGCGGGCCGCTCGAAGGTGACGGGCACGGTGCGGGGGACGTTGCGGGCGGTCGCCGACATGCGCGCGGTGCTCGCCGAGCACCGTCAGGGGCAGCGCACCACCATGCCGGCGTAGGACAGGTTGCCGCCGAAGCCGAACAGCAACATCGGCGCCCCGCTCGGCACCGTCCCCTGCTCCAGCAGCTTCGACAGGGCGAGCGGGACGCTGGCGGCCGAGGTGTTGCCCGACTCGACGACGTCCCTGGCGACGACGGCGTTGACCGCGCCGATGCGCTGCGCGACCGGCTCGATGATGCGCAGGTTCGCCTGGTGCAGGACGACCGCCGCCAGGTCCGCGGGCCGGACGCCGCCGCGTTCGCAGGCCCGCCGGGCGATCTCCGGCAGCCGGGTGGTGGCCCAGCGGTAGACGGTCTGGCCGTCCTGGGAGAAGCGGGTGGGGGTGCCCTCGATGCGCACGGCCGAGCCCAGCTCGGGCGCCGACCCCCACACGACCGGCCCGACCTCGGCCTGTGCCGCCGCGGTCAGCACGGCGGCCCCGGCGCCGTCGCCGGTGAGCACGCACGTGGTGCGGTCGGTCCAGTCGGTGACGGCGGTCATCCGGTCCGCGCCGACGACCAGGGCGTTCGTCGCGGCCCCGGCCTTGATGGCGTGGTCGGCGAGGGCGAGGGCGTGGGTGAAGCCGGAGCAGGAGACGCCGACGTCGACGAGCGCGGCGGCGGGGACGCCCAGCGCGGCCGCGACGCGGGAGGCGACGTTGGGCGCGCGCTCGGTCTGCGTGCAGGTGGCGACCAGCAGCAGGTCCACGGCGGACGGGGCCAGGCCGCTCGCGGCGAGGGCCTTGGCGGCGGCGTGGCGGGCCAGGTCCGCCACGGTCTCGTCCGGGGCGGCGACGTGGCGGGTGCGGATGCCGACGCGCTGCGTGATCCACTCGTCGCTGGTGTCCACCAGGTCGGCCAGCTCGTCGTTGGTCAGGATTCTGGCGGGTTGGTAGTGACCTGTCGCGACAAGTCGTGATCCGTTCATGCGGTCGGACTATAGCAACCGATCGTTCGGACGCTAAAGTGTCGGCCATGAGCCCGCGCAGATCCGCCGCCGAGGCGCTCGGCACCCGCTCGGCCATCCTCGACCGCTCGGTCGCCATCGCCTCCGCCGAAGGGCTCGAAGGGCTGACCATCGGCCGGCTCGCTCTGGAGCTGGACATGAGCAAGTCCGGCGTGCTGGGTCATTTCGGTACGAAGGAGGCGTTGCAGCTCGCCGTCCTGGAACGCGCGGACGAGGTGTTCCGCGCCGAGGTCTGGGAGCCGGCCCGGCAGGCCGCGCCCGGCCTGCCCCGGCTCCGGGTGCTCTGCGAGGCGTGGATCTCCTACCTGGAGCGCGAGGTCTTCCCCGGCGGGTGCTTCTTCGTGGCCGCGGCGCACGAGTTCGACGGCAGGCCGGGGCCGGTGCGCGACGCCGTCGAGGCCCGTTTCGCCGCGTGGCGCGCGCGGCTGCGCAAGGAGGCGCGGCGCGCCGCGGAGGCCGGCGACCTGCCCTCGGGCACGGACGCCGACCTGCTCGCCTTCGAGCTGACGGGCCTGGTCATGGCCCTCAACCACGCCGTCCAGCTGCACCGCGACCCCGAGGCCGGGCATCTCGCCCGCCGGGCGGTGCGCGCCCGGCTCGGCGGTTAGGAGCTGGTGGAGAGCCGGTCGAAGAGTTCGAGCGCGGCCGCGCGCACCTCTTCGGGGGAGAGGCCGCCCAGCGTCTGCCTGGCCTGCTCGATGTCGCGCGTGGTGGCCAGCGTGATGGCCACGGACGAGGCGGCGGCGCGGTCGATCGATCCCGTCGGGGCGGCGTCGGCCAGCTCCTGGGCGCTCGCGGCGAGGTCGAGGTTGTCTCTCAACGGATCTCCTCGGATGAAGACGGATGCGGACGGATGCGGGAGGAGGCGGCGACGACGGGTGCGGCCCATTGCATCATCTGGCGTCGTGTCTCATCCACCATTCAGTGAATTCCCGGCACCGGCCATCCGGTGCGAACCGTATCACCCAGAGATTGCTGTAGGTCTTGTCGGGATAAGTGGTCATCCCCTGGATGACGCCCGTGTCGTCCGTCACGCACACCGGCCGCCACGCGAAGTCCGCCTCGCCCGGTTCGTCCTTGCGCTCCAGCCACCTGGCGACGATCTCGGCGTGCCCACGCCACGGCTCGCGGTGCGGCTCGGCGTAGTAGAGCGCGTCGTCGGTGAACAGGGCGGTGATGTCGTCGGGACGGTTGGAGGCCCAGGCCCGCACGTACCCCTCGACCCAGGGCCCAGGCCCGCGCACGTGGTCAGCCCCGCAGCGGGTCGTGCCCGACGGACATGAGCTCGCGCCGCGACTCGTCGTCCGTGCGGTCGCCGAGGGTCTCGACCAGCTCGACGACCTGCCGCATCACGTCGAGGTCGTCCTTGGTGAGGTCGCCCTTGCGCTTGCCCAGGACGTGCAGCACGCCCCGGCCCAGCTCGTCGATCCCGAGGTCGGGGTCGGGCGGGAAGCCCGCCTCGTCCGAGGCGTCGGTCAGCAGGTACGAGCGCAGCTCCTCGGAGTTCATGTTGACCGTGCGGTGGAACTCTTCCCAGAGCGTGTCGGTGTCAAGGCCATCAGTCATAACCGCCGCCTACCCCTGAGACCTGGCCTTACTCGTGGAAGAACGCCGTGAGCGCGGGGGCCAGCGCCTCCGGCTTGACGATGTGGGTCTGGCCGTCGAGCGTGCGGTGCTCGGCGTCGGGCAGCACGCCGGCCAGGGCGCGGGCGGCGTTGCGGATCCACGCCTGGCTCTTGCCGCCGTCCATGACCAGCACCGGCACCTTCACCCCCGGCCAGCTCCCCGCCGGGTACGGCCGGCCCTGCTCGTAGGCGGCGACGAAGGCGGCGTCGTAGGGCAGCGTGTGCGCCACCGCCTTGAGCTTGGGCCAGGCGGGCATGAACCGCATCATCGCCACCACCGGCCCCGGCAGGCCGACGCCCTTCCGCATGAAGTAGCGCACGGCCTCGGCCCGGCGGCCGGCGGCCAGCAGCTCGTCGAGCCTGGACAGGTAGTCGGCGGGGATGGCGGGGCGGGTGCCGTCCACGATGAACGGGGGCTCGTACAGGGCGAGACGGCGGATCGGCAGGCCGGCGTCGGCGGCGGCGAGGGCCAGGGCGGCGCCGGAGGAGGTGCCGTAGAGGAAGACGGGGCCGCCGGCCGCCTCGATGACCGCGGCCAGGTCCTCGATCTCGCGTTCCGGGGCGTAGGGGGCGGTGTCGCCGCTCTCGCCGCGGCCGCGGCGGTCGTAGGTCCAGACGGTGAACGTGCCGGAGAGCACGGTGGCGAGGCCGTCGTTGATGCTCTGGCCGCGGTGGCTCATGGCGCCGTCGACCAGGATCACGGCGGGGCCGGCGCCGGTGCGGGTGGTGGCGATGCGGGTGCCGTCGGCGGAGCGGATCTCGGTCATGGGGGTGGCCTCCTTGGCTTCGATGGGTTGAGAGTAGCTGCCGACAAAAAAATTTGTCAACGGGTGCGCGGGAGGGCCGTTCGGTGGGATTCGTTTAGGTATGGACGTACTCAGGCGCCCGGCTGCGCGCTCAGTGATGCTAGGAGCCGTTCCGGCGCGGGGGACGCTGGGACGGCTCCGCAGGACCTGCCGACGTCGCTGCCGCGAAGGAGGGGACGGCACGTGTCGCGGGTCGGGCCACGCGGTCTGCCAGCCGCCAGCCCGGCCCGTGGTACGTGCCGTGACCCGCGCGCCTCGGCGGGCTACGCGGAGGCGGGGGCCGGGCCGGTGCTGCCGCGCGGCGTGAGCGCCGCCGCCTGGTCCTCGTACGGCGGGACGCTCTCCCCGGCGATCAACGCCAGCAACCGCTGCGCCGCGTGCGCCCCGTACGCCGGGATGTCTCTCGTCAGGGCCGTCAGCGGCGGCCGGACCACCTGCGCGAGCGGCGAGTCGTCCCAGGCCACGATGGACAGGTCGCGCGGCACCTCCACCCGCATCTCCTGCGCCACCGACAGCCCGGCCACCGCCATGATGTCGTTGTCGTAGATGATCGCCGTCGGCCGGTCGGGGGCGCTGAGCAGGCGGCGGGTGGCGCGGGCGCCCTCCTCGCCGGTGTAGTCGGTGTGCACGGTGACCGGCTCGGCGACCCCCTGGCACGCCTCGGCGAAGGCCCGGTCGCGCACCGCCGTGTGCACCAGCTCGGGCAGCCCCGCCACCCGGGCGATGCGCCGGTGGCCGAGCGCCACGAGGTAGCCGACGGTCTCGCGGACGGCCTGCCCGTCGTCCGACCAGATCGACGACAGCGACCCCGACTCCGACGGGTGCCCGATGACGACGACCGGCATGCCGAGCCGCTCCAGCTCGCCGACGCGGGTGTCGGAGGTGCGCAGGTCGACGAGGAAGACGCCGTCGATGCGGCTCTCGCCCCACCAGCGCCGGTAGACCTCGCTCTCCTGCTGGTGGCTGGTGACGACCTGGAGCAGCAGCGCGTACGAGCGGTCGGCGAGCACGCCCTCGATGCCGCTGATCAGCTCCATGAAGAACGGCTCCACGCCCAGGATGCGCGCGGGCCGGCAGAGCGCGAGCCCGACGCAGTCGGCGCGGGCGCCGTTGAGCGCGCGGGCGGCGCTGTTGGGCCGCCAGCCGATCTCCTCGGCGATGGCCACGATCCTGGCCCGCGTCGCCTCCGACACCCCCGGCTGCCCGTTGAGCGCGTAGGACACCGCCACCTTGGAGACGCCCGCCCGGCTGGCGATGTCGGCGATCGTCGGTCGCTTCACGGACTCCCTCTCTGAACCGGGTAACCACGTCTACTCTAGGCCACCCGCAGGAGGACCCCATTAACCGGTCAAGCCACGTGCCACGGCCGCGCGTCCTGCGTCTCCTGCGCCGTCTCCGCCACCCGCAACGCGAACGTCGGCCGCTCCGCCCCCTCCACCGGCCCCAGATAGGTGTGCCCGGTCAGGTGACACCAGGCGGGCAGGTCGACGGGCGCGGCCGGATCGGTGGCGATCAGGTGGATCACGGCTCCCGGGCCGGCGCGGCGCACGTGGCCGCGCAGCTCGATGAGCAGCTGCACGCACAGCTTGCCGCCGCCGTCGACTACGAGATCAGGCATGCGTATAGCAAACCATCCGCCGGCCCCTGCCCCGGCCCGCGGGGCCCGTCCGCTGTTGCCTCCCGAGCCGCCCGGGCGGTATATGACATCGGATGCGGAACGGCAATGAGCACGCGGAGAGCGCCCTCCGCCTCGGACGGTGGCGCGGCGGCGTCCCGGCGCTGCTCGGCGTGGTGTCGATCGCCTGGGTCGTGCTGCTGGAGACGGCGTGGGCGGAGCACGCCGTCGCGCCGGGCCTCACCGGCTCCTTCGGCCTCGTCGCCCTGCTCGCGGCCTGGTGGGGGATGCGCCGCCCGGTCACCCCGGCCACCGCCCTCCGGCGCCTGGTGACCGCCGCGATCCTCTGGTACGCCCTCTACCTGCTGGTGGTCGGCCCGCTGGCCCGCTGGCACTTCGGCCCCTCGCTCCCCGCCTGGACGGCCACCGCCACCCTGCTGGCCACCCCGTTCTTCGTCGCCGCCCGGCGGGCCCGGCGCGATGGGTGGTGTGCCGGGTCAGGAGATGCCGGGCGGTGAGGTGGAGTCGCGGATGACGAGCTGGCAGGGCATCTTGTGGACGCCGGGCGTCGCCTTGCCGTCGATCGCGGCGAACAGGTGCTGGGCCGCCGTCCGGCCCAGTGACTCCAGGTTCATGTCCACGGTCGTCAGCGCCGGCCGGGTCTCGGTGGAGAGCACCTCCCAGTTGTCGTAGCCGACCACGGCGATGTCGTCGGGCACCCGCCGGCCCCGCTCCCTGGCGGCCTCGACGAAGCCGGCCGCGATCTGGTCGCTGCCGCAGAACACGGCGTCCACCTCGGGCTCGGACATGAGCAGCATCTCGGCGGCGTGCCGGCCCCAGCGCTGCGACCACGGGCCGGAGAGGGTCTGGCCGGTCTGCGGCAGGCCCGCCTCCTCCAGGGCGAGCCGCAGGCCCGCCTCGCGGTCGCGGGCGGCCTTGTAGTGGGCGGGCCCGGTGATGTGGGCGACGCGGCGGCGGCCGAGGGCGAGCAGGTGGCCGACGGCCATGGCGGCGGCGCCGACGTCGTCGGGCACGAACGAGACGTCCTCCGGGTCCTCCGACGGGCCGTAGGCGTAGACGACCGGTATGGGCAGGTCGGCGCTGACCGAGGGGCGCGGGTCGGTGCTCTCGCCCACCACGATGAGCCCGTCGACCCGGCGCGACAGCAGGGCGCGCAGGTGGTGCTGCTCGCGGATGGCGTCGCCGCGCGCGTCGCAGAGCAGCACGGCCATCTCCCCGGCGCCGAAGGCGTCCTCCGCGCCGAGCAGCACGGGGATGCCGAAGCGGCCCACGCTGTCGGAGGTGAGCAGGCCGACCGTGCGGGTCTGGCCGGACAGCAGCCCTCTGGCCAGGGCGTTCGGCTGGAAGGAGAGCTGGGCGGCGGCGGCGAGCACGCGCTCGCGCGTGGCGGCCCGTACGTCCTGCCGCCCGTTCAGCGCCTTGGACGCCGTGGCGATCGACACCCCCGCCAGCGAGGCCACATCGTTGATGGTCGCCCGCTTAGTCGCCATGTTTTGAAACCCTTTTCGGTCGGCTCGTCGGCCCCGTCATGAACTGCTAAGCAACCCTAGCACCCATTGACAGAGGTCCACGTTTCTTCTACGTTTCCGAAAACCTTTAAGTCCAGGAGCACATGATGAGACGAAGGCTGGCCGGGATCTCCCTCCTCGGCGTGTTAGCGCTCACGGCGGCGGCCTGCGGCAACGGCGGCGAGGGCGGCGGCACCCAGGCCGCGGCAGGCCCGGTGACGATCACCATGTGGACCCGCGCGGCCACCCAGACGCAGAGCGAGCGGCTGGTCCAGGAGTACAACAAGACCCACAAGAACCAGGTCAAGCTCACCGTCATCCCCACCGACAACTACCAGCCGCGCATCGCCGCCGCGGCCGGCGCCAGGCAGTTGCCCGACGTGTTCGCGGCCGACGTCATCTTCGTACCGAACTACACCTCCCAGGGCCTGTTCCTGGACGTCACCGACAGGATCGCCGCCCTGCCGTTCAAGGACAAGCTCGCGCCCTCGCACATGAAGCTGGGCACCCTCGACGGCCGCATGTACACGCTGCCGCACACCCTCGACCTGTCCGTCTGGTTCTGGAACAAGGACCTGTACGAGAAGGCCGGCCTCGACCCCGAGAAGGGCCCGAAGACGCTGAAGGAGTTCGCCCAGCAGGCCACCGCCGTGCAGGAGAAGCTGGGCAAGGACGGCAAGGTCCACGGCACCTTCTTCGGCGGCAACTGCGGCGGCTGCTACGTCTTCACCTTCTGGCCCTCGGTCTGGGCGGCCGGCGCCCAGGTCATGAACGACGAGGGCACCCAGTCGCTCAACGACCGGCCCGCGATGCTGGAGGTCTTCAAGATCTGGCGCGAGCTGTACGAGAAGAAGGCCACCGGCCCCACCGCCAAGGAGGAGCAGGGCCCGACCTGGACCGGCTTCTTCCCCAAGGGCGAGATCGGCGTCATGCCGATGCCCTCGACCACGCTCGGCCTGATGCCCAAGGACATGAGGATCGGCGTCACCCCCATCGCCGGCCCCGACGGCGGCGAGTCGACGTTCGTCGGCGGCGACTCCATCGGCATCGGCTCCACCACGAAGAACGCCGACGCCGCCTGGGAGTTCCTGTCCTGGACGGTCGGCGACCAGGCCCAGGTCGAGGTCATGGCCAAGAACAAGGACGTGCTCGCCCGCACCGACCTGGCGAGCAACAAGTACTCCGCCGAGGACCCGCGCGTGGTGCTGATCAACTCGCTGGTGGGCAAGGGCCGGACCCCGTACGCCCTGCGCTTCGGCCAGACCTACAACGACCCGCAGGGCCCGTGGCTGCGCTACGCCCGCGAGGCCGTCTTCGGCGACCCGGCCAAGCTGCCGCAGCTCAACGCCGAGATCACGAAGTCGCTGCAGCAATGACGCTGACGATCGACCGGGCCGGGCGGGCGGCGCGCTCCAGGCCGCCCGCCCGGTGGTGGCGGAGCAGGAAGGCCCAGGGCTGGCTGTACGCGGCCCCGACGGCCGTCATCGTGGGCGTGCTCTTCGTCGCGCCCCTGGTGCTGGTCGTGTGGATGTCGCTCAACCGGTGGCCCCTGCTCGGCAGCGCCACGTTCAACGCTCCGGACAACTACACGAAGATCCTGGACAACCCGCTCTTCGCCGACGCGGTGGTCTTCACGCTGAAGTACACCGTGCTCACCACCGTCCTGCTGTCGGCGGTGGCGCTCGGCCTGGCCCTGCTGGTGCAGGACCGCAGGCCCGGCATCGGCTTCTTCCGCACCGCGTTCTTCCTGCCCGGCGCGGTCGGCTTCGCCGCGGCGGCGCTGCTGTTCTACGGCATGCTCAACAACGACTTCGGCCCCATCGACCCGATGCTCCAGGCGATCGGCCTGACCCGCGAGCCGGTCAAGTGGATCGGCACCCCCAACATGGCGCTGTTCTCCACGATCACGCTGGTGATCTGGCGCTTCGCCGGGTTCAACATGCTGATCCTGCTCACCGGCCTGCAGGCCATCCCGACCGAGGTGTACGAGGCCGCCCGCAGCGACGGCGCGGGCCGCCGGCAGATCTTCACCAGGATCACCCTGCCGCTGCTGCGCCCGACGCTCGCCCTCATGCTCATCCTCAGCGTGACCGGCTCGCTGCTCGCCTTCGACCAGTTCTTCGTCTTCACCAACGGCGGCCCGGACAACAGCACGGTCTCCATGGTCATGGTCGTCTACCGGGACGCGTTCTTCCGCTTCGACCTCGGCGGCGCCGCGGCCATCTCGGTCGTGCTGCTCGCGGCCCTCGTCGGGCTCAACGCGTTCCTGATGCGGAGGTTGCGATGAGCAGGTACCTCACGTTGTCCGCGCTGGCGGTGCTGTTCCTGTTCCCGCTGGTGTGGAGCGGCTGGGCCTCGCTGGAGGACCCGTCCGACTACCTGGAGATGGCCCGCTTCGGCGAGGGCCTCGGCACGTACGCGACCAACAGCGTGCTGGTCGCCGCCATGACCGTGACCGGCACGTTGGTGGTCTCGGCGCTCGGCGGCTACGGCTTCGCCCGCTTCGACTTCCCCGGCAAGAACGTGTTGTTCCTGGCCACGCTGGCGATCCTCATGGTGCCGTACGCGACCGTCCTCATCCCGCTCTACGTGCTGCTCGGCCACCTCGGCCTGCAGAACAGCCTGGTCGGGCTGTCGCTGGTGTTCGTGATGTTCCAGCTGCCGTTCGCGCTGTTCATGATGCGCAACGCGTTCGAGGCGCTGCCGCGCGAGCTGGAGGAGGCGGCGCTGGTGGACGGCTGCGGCACATTCCTGGCGTTCACCAGGATCCTGCTGCACGCGGTGCGGCCGGCGTTGATCACGGTCGCCTTGTTCGCCTTCCTCGCCTCCTGGAACGACTTCTTCGCGCCGCTCATCCTGCTCAACGACGGCTCGTCGTTCACGCTGCCGGTGGCCGTGGTCAGCATGACGCAGCAGACGTTCGGCGCCATCGACTACGGCATGCTCCAGGCCGGCGTCATGGTCATGGCCATCCCCTGTCTCGTCCTGTTCATCGTGCTGCAGCGCCACTACGTGCGCGGATTCATGTCAGGAGCTCTGCGTGGCTAACCCCGTCCTGCCCTCCACGGGCGTCCTGTCCCCCCTCGGCCTCGACTCCGTACGTCTCGCGCCCGGCTTCTGGGGCGACCGGGTGGCGCTCAACCGCGAGGTCACGATCGGCCACTGCCTGGAATGGGACGAGCGCGAAGGCTGGATCCCCAACTTCCGGGGCGAGCGGCCGCGCCGGGGCCGGGAGTTCAGCGACTCGGAGGTCTACAAGCTGCTGGAGGCCATGGCCTGGGCCGGCCACCCGGCGCTGCCCGCGCTGGCCGAGACGGTGGCCCAGGCCCAGGAGGGCGACGGCTACCTCAACACCCGCTGGTCCGGCAGC
Source organism: Actinomadura luzonensis (assembly GCF_022664455.2). NCBI lineage: Bacteria > Bacillati > Actinomycetota > Actinomycetes > Streptosporangiales > Thermomonosporaceae > Actinomadura > Actinomadura luzonensis. The sequence goes on along the minus strand of NZ_JAKRKC020000001.1, from coordinate 1,400,407 downwards.
CGCTACACCGACCTGGAGTGGGGGCACGAGCTGTACTGCTACGGCCACCTCATCCAGGCGGGCGTCGCCCGGCTGCGCACGCACGGCGAGGACACCCTGACCCGGGTCGCGACGCGGGCCGCCGACCACGTGTGCCGCCGCTTCATGGAGGGCACCGAGACCTGCGGCCACCCGGAGATCGAGATGGCGCTGGTCGAGCTGTACCGGGCGACGGGGGCCGAGCGCTACCTGGAGATGGCCCGCCGCTTCGTCGAGCGCCGCGGCCTGCCCGCGCTCGCCGAGATCCCGTTCGGCCGCGCCTACTACCAGGACGACCTGCCGGTCCGGCAGGCCCAGGTGTTCCGCGGGCACGCCGTGCGCGCGCTGTACCTGGCCTCGGGCGTGGTGGACGTGGCGATCGAGACCGGCGACGAGGAGCTGCTGAAGACCGTCGAGGCGCAGTGGGAGCGCACGATCGCGCGGCGCACCCACCTGACCGGCGGCATGGGCTCGCGGCACGCCGACGAGTCCTTCGGCGAGGACTACGAGCTGCCGCCGGACCGCGCCTACAACGAGACCTGCGCGAGCATCGCCTCGATCATGCTGGCGCACCGGCTGCTGCTGGCCACCGGCGACGTCCGCTACGCCGACCTGACCGAGCGCACCCTGTACAACATGCTGGCCACCGGCCTCGCGCTGGACGGCCGCTCGTTCTTCTACGCCAACCCGCTCCAGGTACGGGTGCCGGCCGTGCCGCTCGACGGCGTGAATCACGCGCCGGAGGGCGGGCTGCGCTCGCCCTGGTTCGACGTCTCGTGCTGCCCGCACAACATCGCCCGCACGCTGGCCTCGCTGCCCGCCTACGTGGCCACGGCCACCGCGGACGGCATCCAGATCCACCACCCGACGCCGGCCGAGATCCGGCACGGCCGCCTCGCGGTCCGGGTGGAGACCGGCTACCCGTGGGACGGCGCGGTGACCGTCCGGGTGCTGGAGGGCGGCATGGGCCGGATCGCGCTGCGCGTCCCGGCCTGGGCGGCGGGCGCGAGGCTCGCGCGCGGCGGCGCGGTGCGCGAGGTCGCCCCCGGCTACGCGAGCGCGGACGGGCCCTGGCGGGCCGGCGACGAGCTGCGCCTGGAGCTGCCGATGACGCCGCGCTGGACCTACCCCGACCGGCGCATCGACGCGCTGCGCGGCAGCGCGGCCGTCGAGCGCGGGCCGCTGGTGTACTGCGCCGAGTCGGTGGCCGACGAGCCGCCGCTCGGCGACCTCACCGCCCGCGTCGCGCCGCCCGTGGAGCACCACGTGGACGGCGTGGTCGAGCTGGAGGTGGCCGCGGCGCTGGGCGGCGGCGAGCCGCGCTCCTGGCCGTACGGCGCCGCCCCGGACGGGCGTCCCTCGGGTGCGGACGCCGGGCTGCGGCTGGTGCCCTACCACCGCTGGGGCAACCGGGGGCCCGCCACCATGCGCGTCTGGCTGCCGATCGGCTGAGGGGGACACGGAGCCGGCGGGCGCGGCCGGGCCGCGTGACAACCGTCCGACAGCGCTTATATTGGCTACCCGAATCCGGGGAGCGGAGAAGCGGAGAGCGCATGGCCGGCCAACTCGCCGACGACATCGGCAAAGCCACGCCGGCCCGCGTGCTCGCCATGACCATGGCGGCCGTGTCGCCGGTGCTCGGCGTCGTCTCCTGGCTGGTGTGGGCCGGGCTGCCGGCCGAGTGGACGCCGGAGCGCACGATCTCGCCGCAGTCGGCGGTCGCCCTGACCTTCCCGGCCGTGGGCGCGTTCCTGATCGTGCACCGGCCGCGGCTCAACATGGCCTGGCTCATGAGCGCGGGCGGGCTCGCCGCGGCGCTCAGCGACCTGGCGAACGCGCTGATGTTCCGCGCCGCCGCCGCCGGGGACATGACGCTGGCCGGCTGGCTGCGGCTGCCGGCCAACCTCGGCTGGGCGGTGTGCGGGCTCACGCTGACGATGCTGCTGCCGCTGTACTCGCCCGACGGGCGGCTGCCGTCGCCGCGCTGGCGGCCCGCCCTGCTGCTCGGCTGGGCGGCCATCACGATCACGTTCGTCCGCAACACCTTCAGGGAGCCGCCGCCGCCCGGCGGGTACCCGTACCCGGAGGTCATCCCCAACCCGCTGGCGGTCGAGGCGCTGACCCCGTACACCGGCGTGTTGTCGGCGGTGGGCTGGACCGGCATCTACACGGCGATGGCGCTGGCCGCGCTGTCGCTGGCGGTCCGGCTGCGGCGGGCCGGCCCCGAGCTGCGCCGGCAGATCGGCTGGCCGCTGCTGGCCTTCGCCGGGTACATCGTGTTCCTGGTCGCGGCGGCCTTCACCGAGGGCCTGCTGTGGGCGGCGGTCGTGTGGGCGGCGGCCATCCCGTTCGCGGTGGCGTTCTCGGTGATGCGCTACCGGCTCTACGGCATCGACACCGTGATCAGCCGCGCCTTCGTGGCGGCCGGGCTGGTCGCCGTGGTCAGCGCCGTGTACTTCGGCGCCGGCGCGCTGTCCGGGCTGGTCGTCTCCGGCTACGGGCAGGTCGCCGGGGTGGCGGCCGCGCTGTTCGCCGGGGCGTTCTTCCAGCCGCTGCGCCGGGTGCTCCAGCGGGCCGTGGACCGGCTGCTGTACGGGGCCGTCGGCGACCCGGCCGTGCTCGCCGAACGCCTCACCCAGGCAGTCCGGCGCGGCGACCCCGCCAAGGCGCTGACCTCGGTCGTCGGCGTGCTGCGCGACGGGCTCGCGGTCGAGGGCGTCGCCGTCGAGGTCGCCGACGGCGAGCCCCGCTACGTCGAGAGCGGCCGGGTCGGCGACCACCCGCGCGAGGTGCCGCTGATCTGGCACGGCGAGCGCGTCGGCCGGCTGCTGGTCGGGCCGCCGGGGCCGCGCCGCTTCCCGGCCGCGCACAACGAGCGGGTGCTCGCCACGCTCACCCCGTACGCGGCCGACGTCGCGCACGCCGTGCGGATGGCCGCCGACCTGCAACGCTCGCGCGAGCGCATCCTCACCACCCGCGAGGAGGAACGCCGCCGGCTGCGCCGCGACCTGCACGACGGGCTCGGCCAGACCTTGTCCGCCATGGCCATGACGATCAACATGGCCCGGATCAGCCTCAAGAACGCCCCCGAGACCGCCGACGAGCTGCTGCGCGAGCTGCACAACGGCATGGCCGCCGTCACCGGCGACATCCGCGAGCTGGTCTACGGCCTGCGCCCGCCCGCCCTCGACGACCTCGGCCTGGCGCGGGCGGTGCGCGACCTCGCCGGGCACACGGCGGTCGAGGTGGAGGTCGAGGGCGACCTCGGCGACCTGCCCGCCGCCGTCGAGGTGGCCGTCTACCGGATCGTCCAGGAGGCGCTGACGAACGTGCGCAAGCACGCGGCGGCCTCCAACGCCCGGGTGGTGCTGCAACGCGAGCGGTCGGTGCTGCGGGTGCTCGTCGCCGACGACGGCAAGGGGCTGCCGGAGAGCGTCCGGTCCGGGGTGGGCCTCGGGTCGATGCGGGAGCGGGCGGCCGAGCTGGGCGGCATCTGCGTGGTCAGCGGCGAGCCCGGCGCGGGCACCCGGGTCGAGGTCATGCTGCCGCTCACGGGCACCCCGTCCGAGGCGCTGACCTGAGCTTCCGCTCATGGGGGTCGCGGGGTCCGGCATTGGCGGGGCCCGGCCGGACACCGCATAGTGGCGGCATGCACCGAACGTCCCTGCGGGTCGCGGTCATCGGCGACCGCGACCCGGCCTTCCGCCCGCACGCGGCCACCGACGACGCCCTGGCGCACGCCGCCGCCCATCTCGGCGTCGAGCTGGACGTGCGCTGGCTGCCCACCGAACCGCTGGCGTCCGGCCTCGCCGAGGTGGCGGCCGCCGACGTGTTGTGGTGCGCGCCCGGCAGCCCGTACCGGAGCCTGGCCGGCGCGCTCGCCGCCCTCCGGCACGGGCGCGAGCACGGCGTCCCCACCCTGGGGACGTGCGGCGGCTGCCAGCACATGATCATCGAGTACGCCCGCCACGTGCTCGGTTACGCCGACGCCCAGCACGCCGAGTACGACCCGTACGCCTCCACGCTCTTCGTCTCCGAGCTGACCTGCTCCCTCGCCGGCAAGACCCTGCCGGTGACCCTGACCCCCGGCTCCCGGGCGGCCGCCCTCTACGGGCGCGGCGAGACGGACGAGGAGTACTACTGCGACTTCGGCCTCGACCCCGCCCGGCAGGGGCTGCTGCACGAGGGCGGCTTCCTGGTGACCGGCGTGGACGCCGACGGCGAGGCCCGGGTGCTGGAGCTGCCCGGCCACCCGTACTACGTGGCCACCCTGTTCGTGCCCCAGACCCGCTCTCGGCCCGGCGCGCCGCACCCGCTGGTCACCGGCCTGCTGCGGGCGGCGCTGTGACGTTCACCCAGCTCAGGATCCTGTGCGCGGTCGCGAGGACCGGCAACATGACCCGCGCCGCCGCGGAGCCGGCCACCACCCAGTCCGCCGTCAGCCACGCGCTGCGCCGCGCTCCCGCGGGTGCGGCAGGCCGTCATGGAGGGGTCGGACGGCGAGGTGCTGGAGTGGCTGGAGACCGGCGCGGCCGACGTCGCCGTCCTGGCCGCCGGGCCGCCCCTCGCCGGGCTCACCGCGCGGACCCTCGCCGCCGACCGGATGCTGGCCGTGCTGCCCAGCGGGCACCCGCTCGGCGTCCGCGTGTCGGTGCCGGTGGAGGAGCTGGCGCGGCACCCGTTCATCATGTCGAGCGGCGGGTGCGAACCGCTGATCACGGCGCTCGCGGAGGCGGCCGGGGCCTCGCTGAAGTGCCACTACCGGGTGCGCGAGACCGGCACCATCCTCGCCATGGTCGCCGAAGGGCTGGGGGTGAGCGTCGTCCCCGAGCTGTCGCTGCCCGCCCAGGTGACGGGCGTGCACGCGGTACCGCTCGACCCCGCCGCCGCCCGCACCGTCCTCCTCACCCTTCCCCCCGACCCCCTCCCCACCGCGATCGCCTTCGCCCACCTCGCCACCCCTGGCGACGACGTGCCGGGACGCCCACCCCACCGCGACGCCCGTCTCTCAGGGAGACCCGCCTCGCAGGGACGCCCGTCTCCCTGAGACGCCAGCCCCCGCAGGGACGCCGACCCCCTCAAAGGAGCCCCCGCCCTCGGAGGCGGAAAGGGACGTCCGTTCGAGGAGCCCTCCCGCTCCCTCGAAAGGGGAGGGCCACTCGCACGGGACGGGTCAGGAGGTGGCGCAGGTGTAGGAGGAGACGGTGGACGTGTTGCCGGACGGCCGGCTGACCTGGTAGCCGAAGCTGGTGGAGGCGTTCGGCGCCAGCGTCCCGTTGTAGCCGGCGTTCTTGGCCGTGACGGTCTGGCCGCTGACGCTCACCGTGGCGTTCCACGAGCCGGCGAGGGTGTGGCCGGCGGGCAGGGTGAAGGTGACGGTCCAGCCGGTGGTGGCGGAGGTGCCGGTGTTGGTGACGGTGACGGGCTGCACGACGTAGCCGCCGCCCCACTGGCTCTGGACGGTGCCGGCCGCCGTGCAGCCGCCGCCCGGGTTCCCGCCGCCGCTCAGGGTGGTGAACGTGGTCGCCGCGGAGTTGAGCGAGGGGTTGCCGGCGACGTCGCGGGCGCGTACGTACACCTGGTACTGGGTGTTGGCCGTCAGCCCGGTCAGGGTGATGGAGTTGGTCGCGGTCGTGCCGAGCAGCGGGTCGGTGGCGCCCTGCTCGCGGTAGACGTCGTAGGCCGCGACGCCGGAGCCGCCGGTGTCGGTGGAGGCCGTCCAGGTGAGGGTGGCGCCGGAGGCGGTGATGTTCGCGGCCGACGGCGTGCCGGGCGTGGTCGGCGGGGTCACGTCGGGGCTGCCGCCGCTGAAGAACGTGGCCTCGCGCGAGGTGGCGGCGATGCCGTTGGCGCCGTTGAAGATGCGCTGGCCCCAGGAGGTGAGGGCGTTCGGGTCGAAGTTGGTGACCATGTCGAGGTATTCGACGCCGCCGCCGTTGCCGCTCCACGACCAGCCGATGTAGCCGACGCCGCGCTGCTGCGCCTGGGCCATGATCGTGTCCTCGTCGGGGTCGCCGTCGGAGTGGTTGAACCCGAACTCGCCGATGACCAGCGGCAGCCCGGCGTTCTTGAAGGCGTCCAGGTAGGCGTTGATCTCGGCGGCCGTGTCGAAGACGCCGTACATGTGGATGGAGAACACGGTGTTGTGCTGGGTGTCGGCGGCGGCGACCGCGGCGGCGTTGTCGCGCATGGTGAACTGCCAGTCCTGGCCCCAGTTGGGCGCGTCGACCATGAGCAGGTGCTGGAAGCCGAGTCCGCGCATGCGGGTGATGGCCGAGGTGGTGGCGCTGGTCCAGGCGGAGACGTTGTTGTTGCCGTAGGGCTCGTTGCCGATGTTGATGACGATGAAGTCCTCGGTGCCGGTGAGCGCGCTCTTCACGCTGTTCCAGTACGTGACGGCCTGGTCGAGCGTGTACGCGCCGCTCTGCTCGCCGTACCCGGTGGTGTCGTGGTTTTCGAGCACGCATATTAACCGGTTCTGCTTGCAGAGCGCGACGACGTTGGCCACGTCGGAGGTGGAGTTCGGCGTCCACCGGCCGCCGCTCAGCACCACGCGCACGGTGTTGGCCTTCAGCGCCTTGATGTTGGCGAAGGAGCTCGTCTGGCTGGCGTACCAGGTATGGGCGTGGCTGACGCCGCGCATCACGAACGCGTTCCCGTTGGCTTCCACGATCTTGGTGCCGCTGACCCGCAGCCCGACCGCGGCGTGCGCGGGGGCCGGGACGGCGAGCATCGAGACGAGGAGCGACAGGAGCGCCGCAGCCACGAGCCCGAGGGGTCTGCTCATGAGGGTCCCTTCTCCAGTGTTAACCGGTTAGGCAAACACGGTGGGGGCAAACCGCCCGCATGTACAGCAATCTGCGGAGAAGCCGGCGAATGCGCTGGACGCCGCTGAAACTTTCAGCGCAGCGTGGGCAGCCCGGCGGCGAGCGCCCGCAGCGCGCGGACGAGCGTGGGCAGGAAGGGCGGGCACGTGGCGGCCAGCTCGGGGTCCTGCGCGTAGACCTGGGCGAGAGTGGGGGAGGGGTTGGCGGCCGGGTAGAGCATCCCGGCGAGACCGGCGGCGGCGCCCACCAGCTCGGCGGCCTCGGTGGGCGTCAGCCCGGCCGCCGGCGCGACGCGCGCGCCCAGCTCGGCGATCAGCCCGACCACCGTGCGCTTGAAGGCGTGCGCGGCCGGGACGGAGACGTTGTGCTCCAGGGTGGTGGAGTTGTGGCTGAGCAGGTCGCAGAAGAGCGGGCGCGCCACCAGCGTCTCCGCGAGAGCCGTCACGGCCTCCGCCGCGTCAGGGCGGGGGCCGGGGAGCAGGCGGTCGGCGACGGCCGCCGCCCACGCGTGCCACTCCTCGGTGAGCAACTGGAGGTAGATCTCCTCCCGGGTGCCGAAATAGCGCACGATGTTGGACTTCGCCAGGCCGACCGCTTCCGCCACCGCGCCCAGGCTGACGTTGCGCACGCCGGAGGCGGCGGCGAGCTCGCGGGCGGCGTCGAGGATGGCCTGGCGTCGCTGCTCCTTGTGCTCGGGCCGGCGGGCCCGGAGGAAAGCCGATCGTGTCATGTCGGTGCCAGCATACGGCGCGACTCGCCCGAGGTTAAAAGAACAGCGTTCTCTTGTTAAGCGGACGCCGTTCTGTTAGCGTCCGGACCGTGACCGAGATACGGATGCGGGTGAACGGCTCCGACGAGAAACTCGACGTCGAGCCCTGGGTGAGCCTGGCGGACCTGCTGCGCGACCGGCTGGGCCTGACCGGCGTGAAGAAGGGCTGCGACCAGGGCGCGTGCGGCGCGTGCACGGTCCTCGCCGACGGGATGCGGATCAACTCCTGCCTCGCGCTGGCCGTCCAGTACGCCGGCAAGGAGATCACCACCGTCGAGGGGGTGACCCCGCACCCCCTCCAGGAGGCGTTCGTCCGCCACGACGGCCTTCAGTGCGGCTACTGCACGCCGGGCCAGATCTGCTCGGCCATCGGCCTGCTGGCCGAGCAGGACGACCCCGCCACCCTGGACGAGGCCGCGATCAGGGAGCGGATGAGCGGCAACCTGTGCCGCTGCGGCGCCTACAACGGCATCGTCGCCGCGATCACCGAGGTGGCCCGGTCGTGAAGCCCTTCGCCTACCTGAAGCCCGCCGACGTCGACGAGGCCGTGCGCGCCGTCGCCGGCGGCCCCGGCGTGAAGTTCCTCGGCGGCGGCACCAACCTGGTCGACCTCATGCGCGAGGGCATCGAGCGCCCCGACACCGTCGTGGACCTCGCCGCGCTGCCCCTCGACGAGGTGCACGACCTGCCCGGCGGCGGCCTCCGCGTCGGCGCGCTGGTGCGCAACAGCGCGCTCGCCGCCGACCGGCGGGTGGCGGCCCGCTACCCGGTGCTGGCCGAGGCGATCCTGGCCGGGGCCTCGGCGCAGCTCCGCAACATGGCGACCGTGGGCGGCAACCTGCTCCAGCGCACCCGGTGCCCCTACTTCTACGACCGCGAGGCGGCCTGCAACAAGCGCGAGCCGGGTGCCGGCTGCGACGCCTTCGGCGGCTTCAACCGCTCGCACGCCATCCTCGGCGTGAGCGGGAGCTGCATCGCCACGCACCCGTCCGACCTGTGCGTCGCGCTGGCCGCCCTCGACGCCGTCGTGGAGGCCCGCAGCGTGCGCGGCGTGCGGCGGATCCCGTTCACCGAGTTCCACCTGCCGCCCGGCGACACGCCGCACGTGGAGACCGTGCTGGCCGCCGACGAGCTGATCACGGCGGTCGAGCTGCCGCCCCCGCCCGCGCCCTCCCGTTACCGCAAGGTCCGCGACCGGGCGTCGTACGCGTTCGCGCTGGTCTCCGTCGCCGCCGCGCTGGAGGTGCGGGACGGGACGGTGACCGGGGTCCGGCTGGCGCTCGGCGGCGTGGCGACCGTGCCGTGGCGGGCCAGGGAGGCCGAGCGGCTGCTGCTCGGCGGGCCGGCCGGCGAGGAGGCGTTCCGGCGGGCGGCCGAGGCCGAGCTGGCGCCCGCCGCCGTCCTTCCCGGCAACGCGTTCAAGTCCCGCCTGGCCCGCGCCACGATCACGGCCACGCTGCGCGACCTGATGGAGGAGACGGCATGACCACCACCGCCGAACGGACGACCGGCGCCGAGAAGTACGTCGGGCAGCCCGTCGACCGCCGCGACGGCCGGGCCAAGGTCACCGGCGAGGCCCGCTTCGCCGCCGAGCACCCCTACCCCGGCCTGGCGCACGCCGCCCTCGTGCCCGCCGCGATCGCGCGCGGCCGGATCACCGCGATCGACACGGCGGCGGCCAGGGCGGTCCCCGGCGTGATCGAGGTGCTCACCCACGAGAACGCCGCGCCCATGAAGCCGCCGCGCGCGTTCACCCCGCTCGACCTCAGCACGTTCGTCTCGGCCACGTCCGTCAACTACCTGGCCACCGACGAGGTGCACTGGAACGGCCAGCCGGTCGCGGTCGTGGTCGCCGAGACGCCGCAGGCCGCCGGGTACGCGGCGACGCTGGTGCGGCCCGCGTACCAGGAGCTGCCCGCCGTGGTGGACTTCGCCGCCGAGGAGCCGAACGCGGTGCCGCAGAAGGGCAACCTGCTCCAGGAGGCCACGGCCGACAAGGGCGACGCCCTGGCGGCGCTGGCGGCCGCCCCGGTCAAGGTGGACCTGCGGTTCACCACGCCGCCGTACCACCACAACGCCATCGAGCCGCACGCCACCACCGCCGTCTGGGACGGCGACCGGCTGACCGTGCACGAGAGCACGCAGAACATCGCGTGGCTGCGCAAGCACCTCGCGCAGCGGTTCGAGGTGCCCGAGCGGAACGTGCGGGTGTTGTCGCCGTACGTCGGCGGCGGGTTCGGCGGCAAGGCGATGGTGTGGGCGGGAACCCTGCTCGCGGTGCTGGCCGCGCGGGCCGTCGGCCGCCCGGTGCGGCTGGCGCTCAGCCGGGCCGCCGTCTACCGGACGGTCGGCGGGCGCACCCCGAGCACGCAGCGGGTCGCGCTCGGCGCGGACGCGGACGGCCGCCTCACGGCGATCGTGCACACCAGCGTCTCCAGGACCGGACGGGTCGGCGGCATGCCGGAGCCGATCACCTCCGCCACCCGGCACCTGTACGCCGCCCCGAACATCCACCTGCGCCAGCACCTCGTCCAGCTCGACCTGGTGTCCAACACCGCCATGCGCGCCCCCGGCGAGGCCATCGGCACGTTCGCGCTGGAGTCCGCCGTGGACGAGCTGGCCTGGCAGCTCGGCCTCGACCCGATCGAGCTGCGAATGCGCAACGAGCCCGAGCGCGACCCGGTGGACGGCAAGCGGTTCACCCGGCGGCTGGTGCGGGAGGCGTACGCGCTCGGGGCCGAGCGGTTCGGCTGGAGCGGGCGCGAGCCGCGCGCCGGGGCCATGCGGGACGGCCGGTGGCTGGTCGGCATGGGGGTCGCGACGGCCTACCACCCGTCGATGGTGCTGGCCGCGAGCGCCACCGTGCGGCTCGACGCGGCCGGCCGGGTCGTGGTGCGCTGCGGCATGCAGGAGATGGGCATGGGCGCGACGACCGTGCAGGCCCAGATCGCCGCCGACGAGCTGGGCGTGCCGCTGTCGTCGGTACGCGTCGAGTACGGCGACTCCGACCTGCCCGACAGCCCCGGCGCGGGCGGCTCGATGCAGACCGCGAGCGTCGCCGCCGCCGTGCTGGCCGCCTGCGACAAGCTGAAGCGTTCGGTGCTCGCCCTGGCCAGGCGCGCCCCCGGCTCGCCGCTGCGCGGGCAGCGGATCTCCCGGGTGGTGGCCCGCGACGGCGGGCTGTTCCACGGCGCGGCGGGGGAGACGTACGCCGCGATCCTCGCGCGGGCCGGCCGCGAGCACGTGACGGCCGAGGTCAAGGCCAACATGCCGGTCCTGCTCGCGCGGACCCTGCTGGAGCGCAGGCGGTGGGTGAAGGCGGCGTGCGGCGCGCACTTCTGCGAGGTGCGGGTGGACGCCGACACCGGCGAGGTGCGGGTCTCGCGCTGGCTCGGCGTCTTCGACGTCGGCCGGGTGATCAACGCCAAGACGGCGGCGAGCCAGCTCAGGGGCGGGATCGTGATGGGGCTCGGCATGGCGCTGGCGGAGGAGACGCTGGTCGATCCGCGTACCGGGCGGATCGTGAACCCGGGCCTCGCCGACTACCACGTCCCCGTGCACGCCGACGTGCCCCGCATCGACGTGCACTACCTGGACGAGCCGGACCCGAGGATGCCGCTCGGCCTGGTCGGCATCGGCGAGGTGAGCATCGCCGGGGTGGCCGCGGCGGTCGCGAACGCCGTGCGGCACGCCACCGGCAAGCGGGTCCTCGACCTGCCGATCACGCTGGACAAGGTGCTGTGAGCGCGGCGGCGGCCCGCGCCGCCGCCGCGGCCCGCTCCGGGGTCTCGACCATGGCGACGGCGGTGGCCCCGTCGATCAGCACGAGCAGCTGCTCGGCGCGCAGGTCGGGGTCCGCCGCGCCGGCCTCGGCGGCCAGGCCGCGCAGGTAGTCGCGCAGCCGCCGCTTGTGCCGGCGGACGGCGTCGCGGACGGCCGCGGACTCGGCGCCGAGCTCGCCGTAGGCGTTGACGAAGCCGCAGCCGCGGAAGCCGTCCTCGCCGAACCACCGCTCCAGCCAGTCGAACACGGCGGGGATCTTGTCGGGGCGGGCGGCGACGTAGCCGGTCAGCGAGGACATCCAGCGCTCGTCCCGCCGCTCCAGGTACGCCACCACCAGCGCCTCCTTCGACGGGTAGCACTGGTAGAGCCGCTTGAGCGACACGCCGGAGGCGGCGCGGACCTCGTCCATGCCGACCGCGCGGACGCCGCGCCGGTAGAACAGCTCGGCGGCCGCGGCGAGGACCCGCTCGGCGTGTTCCATGACCCCTCCTTGCGTTGGAGAACGAGCGTTCTCTAGGCTACGGGAGAACGCTCGTTCTCCGCTCGTCCGCAGGAGGCCCGATGACCCGCCCGCCCGTCCCGCCGTTCACCGAGGAGACCGCCCGGATCAAGGTCCAGGCCGCCGAGGACGCCTGGAACACCCGCGACCCCGACCGCGTCGCGCTCGCGTACACCGAGGACTCCGTGTGGCGCAACCGCGGCGAGTTCCTGCGCGGCCGCGACGAGATCCGCGCGTTCCTCCGCCGCAAGTGGGACAGGGAGCTGGACTACGCGCTGCGCAAGGAGCTGTGGGCGGTGCTCGGCGACCGCATCGCCGTGCGCTTCCAGTACGAGTGCCGCGACGCCGACGGCCAGTGGTGGCGCAGCTACGGCAACGAGCAGTGGGAGTTCGACGCCGACGGGCTGATGCGGCGGCGCGAGGCCAGCATCGACGACGTCCGCATCGACGAGTCGGAGCGCCGCATCCGCGGGCCGCGCGCGGGCGCGGAGCCGCCGCTGCCGCTCAGGTGAGCAGGTAGCGCAGCCACAGGTACGGCACCGACAACGCCACGGTCACCAGCGTCACCACGAGGCCGTACCTGGTGAACCGCCAGAAGCCGATCGGCGTGCCGTTGCGGGCGGCGATGCCGATGACGACGACGTTGGCCGCCGCCCCGACGGCCGTGGCGTTGCCGCCCAGGTCGGCCCCGAGCGCGAGGGCCCACCAGAGCACCCGCGCCGGTCCTGGGCCGCCGTTGGCCTGGACCAGGTCGGCCACGACGGGGCTCATGGCGGCCACGTACGGGATGTTGTCCACGACCGCCGACAGCCCCGTCGAGGCCCAGAGCAGCACCATCGTGGTCACCGCGAGCCGGCCGCCGGTGGCCGACGCCGCGGCCTCGGACAGCCGCCGGATCACCCCGGTCTCCACCAGCGCCCCGACCATCACGAACAGCCCGGCGAAGAAGACCAGCGTCGGCCACTCCACCTCGCGCAGCGCCTCCTCGGTGGTCACCCGGGTCGCCGCCACCAGCACCCCGGCGCCGAGCAGCGCCACCACGGACGGCTCGTAGTGCAGCACCGGATGCAGCACGAACGCCGCCAGCACCAGCGCCAGCACCGCGAGCGACTGCCGCAGCAGCCGGCGGTCGGCGATGGCCTCCCGCTCGTCCAGCGTCATGATCTCGGCGGCACGGCCGGGGTCGTGGCGGAGGACGTCGCGGAACAGCCACCGGCACAACGCGGCGAACGCGCACACCAGCACCACGATCAGCGGCGTCAGGTGGGCGAGGAAGTCGTTGAAGCCCAGCCCGCCGCGGCCGGCGATGATGATGTTCGGCGGGTCGCCGATGAGCGTGGCGGTGCCGCCGATGTTCGAGGCCATGGCCTCCACGATGAGGAACGGCGCCACCGGCAGCGCCAGCCGCTCGCACACCAGGAACGTGACCGGCGCGACGAGCAGCACCGTCGTGACGTTGTCGAGCAGCGCCGACGCGCCGGCGGTGATGAGGATGAGCAGCGCCATGAGCCGGAACGGCCGGCCGCGCGCCCGCTTGGCGGCCCAGATCGCGAGGAACTCGAAGACGCCGGTCCGCCTGAGCACCCCGACGATGATCATCATGCCGAGCAGCAGGAAGATGACGTTCCAGTCGATCCCGGCCGCCGCCGAGAAGAAGGCCGCGCCCGCGTCGGTGGCGTGGACCAGCAACATGACCGCGGCCCCGCCGAGCGCCGCCGCCACCCGGTGCACCTTCTCGGTGGCGATCAGCGTGTACGCCGTCAGGAAGGCGGCCACCGCCGCCCAGGCCGTCACCGTCAAGCCAGCTCCCCAGATCCCGGACCTGACTTCCCTTCGCGCCGGGTGCAAAACGTGCCCTGCAACCGCTTGCACGAGCAGGTGCCGCGATCACTTCGGCCTGCGACGCAACTGCACACCGAACCCGTTGATGCGCCACGCGCAACACCACGGCCGGATCCCGGCTGCCTGCCCAGCGACGCCGCCGGCGCCCCCACCGGCTTCGCCGCCGTGAACGCCTGGGGGCAGAACGGCACCACGGGCGGCGCGGGCGGCCCGACCGCCGAGGTGGACACCGCGCCCCCCGCGAACGCCGTCCACAACGTCATCGTCCGTAACCTGACCTCAGGCGGCTCCCCGTACGTGACCGTCTCCTGGAACCACACCCACGACCACACCAAGAACATGCTGCTCGGCCACGACGACTCCAACGCCGCCCAGGACGCCGTCGCCCGCCTGAAGGTCACCCACCACCACGACTGGTTCGACCGCACCCCGCAGCGCAACCCGCGCGTGCGCTTCGGCGAGCCGGTCTCCGACCACTACACCGGGCCCGCCGCACGCTGCGCGGCCCGCAACAACGTCTTCGCGGACGAGTCGGGCACGCCCGACTGCAGCGGCGCCGTCCAGGAATCGGGCGCCTACTACGCCTACACGCTCGACGACCCCGCCACCGTCCCCGCGAAGGTCCAGGCGGGCGCCGGCGTCGGCCGGATCGGCCGCTAGATCACCAGGAGCGACTTGCCCACCGTGGCGCGGGCGGCCAGCGCGAGATGCGCGTCGGCCGCCCGCTCCAGCGGGTACGTCGCCCCGATCACCGGCCGCAGCCGCCCCTCGGCGCCCCGCCGCAGCGCCTCCTCCAGCACCTCCCGCACGGCGTCCGGCTTGGGCGGGCCGTCCAGCAGCGGGAAGACCAGCCGGACGCCGCGCCGCTCCGCCGCCTCCTGGTCGGGCGCGGCGAACCCGTCACTCGTCCCGTACGTGACGAACCGCCCGCCGTCGGCCACCGCCTCCACGGCCGCCGAGCCGAGCGCGCCGCCCGCCCCGTCGTACACGAGCTGAGCCCCGCCGCCGGTCGTCTCACGCACGCGTCCGACCCAGTCCGGACGCGTGTAGTCCACCACGGCCTCCGCGCCCAGGTCCCGGGCCAGCGCCAGCTTGCGCTCGCTGGAGGCCGCCGCCACCACCCGCGCGCCCGCCTCGACGGCGAGCTGCACCAGCAGCGTCCCCGCGCCGCCGGCCGCCGCGGACACCAGCACCCATTCGCCCTTCTCCGGAGCGCCGAGCCGGTCCATCATGATCGCGGTCGCGCCGTCGTGGAGGAGCGCCGCCGCCGTCTCGTACCCGAGACCGTCCGGGATCGGGGTGACCTCCTCGACCCCGGCGACGACCCGCTCGGCGTACCCGCTGCTGGTCCGCACCACGACCCGCCGCCCGACCCACGCCGGGTCCACGCCCTCGCCGACCTCGACCACCTCGCCGGCCCCGCCGCCGCCCGGCACGTACGGCAGCTCCCGCGGGAAGAACTCCTGGCCCCACCCGCCGCGCAGCAGCGTGTCCAGGAAGATCACGTCCGCCACCGCCATGCCGACCACGACCTGCCCGGCCCCGGCCCGCGGCTCGGGCACCTCCACCGGCTCCAGCACTTCCGGCCCCCCGAACGAGGCCACCTGAATCGCACGCATCCCGAGAACGACCACCTTTCCTCAGATTCTGTGTCGTCGTCGCTCTCAGTCTTCAACCTCAACCAACCTTGAGGTCAACCCGTGGGTCCTCGGCGAGGACCGTCGTCGCCCTCCGCCACGGCCCGCGCGGCGCGCGAACCCGTACGGTGCCCGCGATCGTCAACCCCGGCACGTCGAGGGCCGTCACGAGGAGCACGTTCGCCGAGCCAGGCCCGACCGGCAGCAGCCAGCCCGCCACCACCCCGCGTCCGCCACCACTCCGGCATCCGCCACCGCTCCGGCATCCGCCACCGCTCCGGCATCCGCCACCGCTCCCGCGCCCGTTACCACTCCCGCGACAGCGCTCCCAGCCATCCACAGCTCCTCGGGCCCACCACGGGCGCTCGGGCCCACCACGGGCGCTCGGGCCCACCGCGGGCGCTCGGGCCCACCGCGGGCGCTCGGACCCGCCGCGGGCGTCGCGCCTGGACAGCAGGCCCTCCACTCCCTTCGCCATTCGATGCCCCACCCGCCCGAGGCGACCGCACGGATCGCACCCAGCAGCATCTGGACGCTACGCCGGGCCGGGTGCCACGCCTGGCCGAGGCGAGACGGCGACGGCCTCGCCGGTCGTAGCGGCCTCGCCGGTTGCCACGGCCTCGCCGGTCGCGAGGGCCTCGCGGGCCGCGATGGCCGCCCCCCGAGCCCCCGCCATGTCCAGATCCGGCACCAGCGCGAACACCGCCGCCTCCCGCTGCTCCACCCGCAGCGCCGTGTGCACCCGCACCCGCTCCAGCAGCCACTCCCGGAACCGCGCCTTGGCCGCCACGACCCCACCGCCCACGAAGTAGGCGTGCGGATCGGTGAAGTTGGCCGCGATGGTGAAGAGCATCCCGAGCGCCTTGGCCTGCTGCTCGAAAACGCTCAACGCGAGCGGATCCTCCCGCTCCGCGTACGCCCGGAGCGCCCGGGCCGCCACGGGAAGCGGTTCGGCGGCCAGCGGATGATCCGGATATTTCGCGATCCAGTACGGCAGCAGATTCTTCTCGATCCCGGTCAGCGACGCGAAGCTCTCGACATCGCCCGCGTTCCCGCAGTTGCACGCCGGCAGCGCCTGCCCGTCCTCCAGCAGCCCGGCCGACGGAAGCGGGATGTGCCCGAGCTCCCCGGCCATGCCCGCCGCCCCCCGTACGACCTGCCCGGCCTCGACGACCCCGCCGCCCAGCCCCGTCCCGACGATCGCCGACACCGACGACGCGCGTCCCGCCCGCTCCGGCCCGAAGTACGTGTAGTGCGCGTAGAGCGCCGCCGCGTTCGCGTCGTTGCTGTACACGACGGGCAGTTGCAGCAGCTCCTCGAGCGCCGTCCGGATGTCGAACCCGGCCCACTCCGGATGCAGGAAATTGGTGGACCCCCGCGACGAGATGACCCCGTCCGCGCTGGCCGGCCCAGGAGTGTCCAGCCCCACCCCCGCCACCGCCGACCTGCGTACCCCGGTGACCTCCAGCACCCGCTCCATCGCCTCCGCCAGCGCCTGCAACGCCGCCTTGGGCCCTTCCCGCACCCTGCTGGGCGACTCGACCATCCCGTCCACCAGGAACCGCCCGGAGCCGTCCAGGACGGTCGCATTGTTGGCGTTGCCGCCGTTGTCCAGACCGACGATGCACCAGGGTGTGGAGCTGCTCATGCCCGCCCCTCAGGGACGCGTGACCGTGACGGAAACCCTCGCCCTCAGCATGCCGGACCGATCAAGCTTCGTACACCCCGTAGCCCCGATCTCGTCGCGTACGAGGAGGTCAGCGGCATCCGGCCGAGCGCCGCCGGTGGACGCGGGCAAACGCGTCGAAGCCCTGCACGCCCTCCGCGGCATCGCCGTCACGGGCCCGCTCGGCACCAACACCTCCAGTACCGAGGCGCGGTCCACAAGGGCCTGACCTGTCCCACCGCACCACCCCCGGGCCCCGCCCTGACCACCATTACGAATGTCGGCCGCGCCGCCCTGTCCTGCCACGTCTTCCAGTACCTCGCCGCGAGCGCCCGCTGCTGCGACCGGCGCCTCGCCTTGGCCACCCACCTCGCCGCCTTCCGCCCCTGGTGGATCCCCCTGACCTCGGGCCACCATCTGCCTGACCTTTCTCACCCTCTCCACGCGGTGGCACCGCCAATTCCCCGGCAGCCCCCTGGAACTCGCCTGGCAATGGGCCTAAAAGCCCCTGGTGCGCCTGCTCTCACCTCGCCTCACCCAGCAGGATCTGGTTGAAGGTGACCTGCGCGACCCTGCTCACCGTCCAAGCAGTCTCACGCACAGCCCTGCGCTCCTGCTCCGTACGCCGAACGAACCCCTGCCCACCGGCACTACACAACTCGTATACGACCCTCCGACACCCACAGGTATGGGAGACGACGCGTACCCGCGGCGTCCGCTTCCCGGGCTCGTACCAGGTCAGCACAACGTGGCCAGGCTTGGGCGGCTCATCATGCGGCCCGTGGTACTCCGAGAAAGTCACCGCGCACTTCCCCGGCGAGGGCCCTGAACGACCTCACGCGGCGCGACGTCGACACGCGCCAACAACAGCCTGCGAACGTGTTCGACCGCGTGGAGCCGGTAACCGTGCCGCCGCAACACCGCCTGCACCTCGGCCGCTGTGATTCCTTCACCCATGGATTGGACCTCCCGGCGTCCGACCACGGAACGCTCGGCGCTGCACCGCCCAGCGCACCCTCTCTTCGCCTGCACGAACGAGCATACGTATAACTCGTATAGCCCGTCTAGCACGTCCTACCCGTACCCAACGTAAGTACCTGGAAGTACGTCCTTAACGTGCTAGCCATGACGGTTGACCAGCTCGACCCCACGCCGATCTACGAGCAGCTGGCCCGCATCATCCGGGACAGAATCAAGGCAGGCGACCTGGAGGAGCGACAGCTCGTGCCCTCCGAGAGCTCGCTCCAGCAGGAGCACGGCATTGCCCGCGGCTCAGTCCGCCGCGCCATGGAACTCCTGCGCGAGCAAGGCTGGGTGGTCACCATCCAAGGCCGCGGAACGTTTGTGGCGCCTCGCGAGCAGTGGCCCGACCAGCGCTGACCGGTGAACTGGAGAGGGCGCCCATGAGCCTGGTCCCGCCTCGCTGGCCCTAGGTTCCCTGTAAGCAAGGCCGTCTATTGGGAAGGAGCGGCATTAAGCGGTCAGACGCGGACGGAAGTGTAAAATCAACTGTTTGGGAGGAAATTTCTTCAATACTCTACTGTTGCAGCTAGTGTGCCGTACGGAGGTAGACTGCCCAGATCTGGAGGGTGAGCACATGGATGACCAAGAGGATCTGGACATCAGATTCGACCACCTTGACACCCAGTGGGGAGATGTCGAGGACGACGAGGAACCGGTGGCGCCCGATGCTGTCTCCCAAGCAGTAGTAACCGACACCGACTGGACAGCCGAAACAATTCTTAGTCAGCTACGCCGAGGTAACATTCAGCTCAACCCGCGGTTTCAGCGGAGAGATGCCTGGGATCTCAAGCGGAAGAGCCGGTTCATCGAATCGCTAATCCTTGGCCTTCCCATACCACAGTTGGTTCTTGCTGAGGATAAGAGGCGACGAGGTTCTTTTCTCGTTCTCGACGGCAAGCAGCGGCTTCTTGCGCTGCGGCAGTTCGCAGAGGGATCATCCTTTGCGGCGAACACAACAGAGGAGTTCCGTAAGTTCAGTCTTAGAGGTCTTGACGTCCGGACAGATCTCAACAGGCAGACTCTGGCGAAGATGGAAAACGATGCGGCCAGAGTCGAGGACTTGAACTCGTTCCTCAACCAGACCATCCGTACGGTCGTGGTGCGGGCATGGCCGAATGAGGAGTTCCTCAATCTGGTCTTCCTGCGCCTGAACACTGGCAGCGTAAGCCTCTCTCCGCAGGAACTCCGGCAGGCGCTTCACCCTGGTGAGTTCACCAACTTCCTTGACGATCATGCGAGCGCCAGCACCTCTTTGCAGAGGGCGCTCAAGCTCAACGGGCCTGACTTTCGAATGCGTGATGTCGAGATCCTGTTGAGGTACTTTGCCTTCTCCTATTATCTGCCTGACTATCGCGGCGACTTGAAGAAGTTTCTTGACGGGACGACCGAGAAGCTTAACCAGAAGTGGCTCGCTGAAGAGTCCGGCATACGGGATGCAGCCCTGCAGTGTGATCGGGCAATCGACTGTACGGTAGCCATTTTCGGCTCGGATGCCTTTCATCGGTGGGATAGGGATCACTACGAGAACCGCTTCAATAGGGCAATCTTCGATGTGATGACCTACTACTTCTCGACACCTTCGGTTAGGGCGGCTGCGCAGGCACGGGCTGTCGACGTCCGTGAGGCATTTCAGGATCTCTGCGATGTGGACACGGAATTCGTGCAAGCGGTGCAGAGTACTACGAAATCCATTAACGCAACTCAATACCGACTTCAGAAGTGGGGCGAAACGCTTGCTCCGATCGTTGGCGAGAACCAGTTGCGGATCCCATATATCGGCGACGATGAGAAGATAGTATTCAAGGCGGATTGATGCCTTCTCCTCGTTTCCAGACTCTCTATGCACGCTTACTAGAGTTACGGAGTAATCTCCTCCCCGAGGAGTTCGACCCGACGGGGCTTTATACGGTTCGCGTGCATGAGAGCGCGAGAGCGTTCCGCCTCCTGGCTCATGCCGAGTTCGAGGCATTCATAGAGGACCGGGCGCAGCAGATCGTTTCTCGGGCTGTAAGTGAATGGCTCGCGCATGGCAATATCAGGCCGAGCCTACTTGCCCTGGTCGCATATGAGAGCTCCTTGGGGTGGAAGGAGACGACCATCCTTTCTGCTAGCGAGAGGCAGAAAAAGGCGCCTAATCTCACCGAACGGGTTGAAGCCGCTCGCAAGAACTATCTGAACTATGTGATCATGCAGAACAACGGCATCAAGGAGAAGAACCTGCTGAGGATCCTCCTCCCGCTGGGTGTTCGGGAGGAGGATATCGACGAGCAGTGGTTGAGTGCTCTCGAAGCGTGGGCGACGGCTAGAGGAGAGCTGGCGCACAAATCGGGGAAGCCTCAGCGATTGCTCGATCCGCAAGTAGAGTATGTGACGGTGCAAGAATTGCGGGATGGTTTTAGGGTGATTGACGAACTGCTAGAGCAGTTGTAGGTCTGCTCACACTATCTCTCTGGTCTGAACGGCCCATCGAGGGCGACCATCGAGTCCTGACGCCTCTGTTTCGATTGCGAGTGACACCCGCCTGAGTTGGTGGCCTCGTGCTGCGTAGCCAGATGCCCTAGCAGGCAGGCTGGCTAAGGGTGTAAAAGTGCCTTGTGCTCACAACACCCCCCGATGACTTGGACGCTCGGGTACGAGCGGCGGCCATGGCTTGGCTTCGGCAGAGATGTACGCCTGACACCCCAATTGTCCGCCGTGACGAGTTGCTTGGCTTCAGGTTCGAGGGACGAGTGTTCCCCTTGATCGACAATCAGCTAGGTATCAGGAAACCCAGAGGTCTGACCGCCGCGCTGTCGATCTTGACCACCTACACGCCTGGAGGCGGGCGGGTGCCTTACGAGGACGAGGTGGGAAGCGACGGCCTGCTGCGCTACAAGTTCCAAGGCAACCCGCAGCACTACACCAACGCTGGGCTACGAGCGGCCTTTCGCGAGGGGGTGCCGCTCATATGGTTCTTCGGAATACAGCAAGGGGTATACCTGCCTTTCTTTCCTGTCTGGATCGTCGGCGTCGAGGCTGAGCAATCACAGGTGGCGGTGGCCTTGGATGAAGCGCAACGATCCCTGCCCATCGGAGGCGTGAGCAGCGAGATCGAACGTCGGTACTCTCTAGGAATCACGAGGCGACGACTGCACCAACCGGTCTTTCGACAGCGGGTCATCCAGGCGTATGAGAGCGCGTGTGCAATGTGCCGGCTCCGGCACCGATCGCTCCTTGATGCGGCTCACATCATTCCTGACCGCGACACCCGAGGTGTTCCAGCTATAGCCAACGGTGTTTCTTTGTGTAAAATCCACCATGCAGCGTACGACGAGAACATTCTCGGAATTCGGCCTGACTATGTCGTCGAAGTACGTGCAGACATCCTACGCGAGATCGATGGACCTATGCTCAAGCACGGACTTCAAGAATTGCACCACCACGCGCTAGCTCTTCCTCGGAGGCGAGCTGATCAACCGGACCCAGTACTTCTGGAGGAACGCTACGACCGCTTTCGAACTGCCAGTTGAGTCCGCAGCCGAGGGGGAACCGGTGAACAGCGTCATGCCCAGCCAGTCACCGGCGGTTGGGTGTGGAGCGTCCATAGCTGTGTTACTTAGCCGTGGCCAGGAGGACAGGTCTGAGCTGGCGGATGAACTCAATGGCATCCGCCCGGTGATCCCGGCCTGAAGCTCCCGGGGTTATCCAGACGGACAGAAGACGGCTGGCGTCCGAGGTCCACGCGTAGGCGTACGTGTTGCGACTGTTCTTGCCATCAAAATTGGCCGTATAACCGGGGCCGAGGCCAGGTGGGAGGTCCACACCGTGGTCATGCTTCTTGGTGTTCGCCAACTCCTCGGCGGATAGGGCGGACGGGTTGTCGAGCTGAATGGAAAGGAGGGAGCCGCGATCGTCGTGCTGCGGGTCGGTCACCACGCAGTAGGAGAACGGTCCTCCTCGCTCGCTGCCGGAAGCCTCGTACATCTCGACGCCGGTCGCGCGGATGATGACCCGCTTCGCGATGAGGCCGCACTCTTGAGGGCTCGCTGTCACGTTGCCCAAGGGGCGGGTGTCGGGTGGTGGGGAGGAGGTGCAGGCCGAGGCCATGGCCATAGCCATGAGCAGAAGGGGCGCGAGGATGGAGGCTCTCATGGGCCGGGCTCCTCGGAGGCGCCTGCTTGCTTGAAGCCGTCTCTGACCGCTCTCATGGGGTCGCGGAAGACCACTCCCGTCTCGCCGAGGCTGAGCCATTCCGAGTAGGCGTCGCGCTGCTGGTGGTTCATCTGGCTCCACAGCACGATCCTGCTGCCATCCAGGAAATCCCCCTCTGAGCCGCGAGGGTAGTTGGTGGACGCGTGAGGGTGGGTGCGGGCGGGAACCTCGCCGTCCCCGAAGAGGCCGTGCCGCATCATGACGTCCGCCGTGATGTCGGTGAACATGTCGATGCTCTGGCCGAGCGTGGAGGCCGCCTGGCTACGCGCCGCGTCCCCCTGTTGGGTTGACATCTGTCCAAACACCGCCGATTTGGCCTGGTCGAAAAGGAAGCTGCTGATCTTGCCCTGAGGCCCTGGAACGAGATCTGCCACGCTCGTCACGGCTTCCTTGAACGCGCCGAACACGCGATCGTGCGCGTCCGCCCTGTCGATGTGGGCGATGTTCCCCGCGTCGGTGATGATGTACAAGGTCTTGCTCAGTCTCTCCACGTCCGTGCTGAAGGCGGCCCCGCCCGGCCCTGCCATGCGGTCCTCCAGGATCCTCTGACGCTGCTCGTTGATCTCGGCGGTGGTCGCCTCAGGATGGGCTCGATGCCACCGCTCGAAGTCCGAGCGCACCTGCTCGGCGACCTTCGCTGCCCGCTCGTTCAGCACGTTGATGCTGTACTGCCCTTGGGCCGCCACTACTGTCTTCAACGCCACCGGGTCGTCGAAGGCCCACTTCATCACGTTCATGACGCCGTCGTGGTCCAACATCGCGCCGTAGGGCTGCACGCCTCGCAAGTGGGGGTCGGAGTCAGGAATCGGGGACACACCGGGTGGTTGGGACACTCGTCGACCCGCGAGACGGTTCAGGTCGCTTGTGTACGCGGCGAGGATGTTGCCTGCGCTCTGCCGGGTGTCGTGGAGGTTGGACTGGACAGCTGGGTTGGACCAGAAGCGCAGCGCCCAGGAGGCAATCAGGGCGGATGTGTAGCCGCGGGACTGGCCCGGCGGGAGGTCGTGGTCGCGGAAGGTGGTGGTGGCGGCTTCCAGGGCGTGGCCGAGGTCGCTGTCCGTGGCCTCGTACCAGACGCGTTCGCGCATCAGGTAGTCGAGGGGTTTGCGGCCGGGGTCGGTGAGGAAGTCCTGGGCGGCGCGGGGGTTGTGGGCGAGGGCGGCGGCGACGGCGGCCATCGGGTCCTTGTACGCGGCCGGGAGGTCGTTCATGGGCTGGGTGGCGGGCATCAGGTTGCGCCAGTAGAGGGAGCCGGGCGGCTGGGCGCGTTCGAAGTCGTAGACCTTGGTGGCGATCTCGCGGAGGAACGGGTCGTCGAAGTGGCCGGTGCGGAGGAGTTTGTTGAGGGCGAAGGCGGTCTCGGGGGTGTCGAGGTGGGCGAGGAGCTGGTCGACGTAGCCCTTGGGGAGTTGCAGGTCGCCGGCGCCTCGGGAGGCGGTGGCGAGGGTGGTGCTGAGGGCGGCGGAGAGTTTGTCCAGTTCGGCCAGGGCGTCCGGGTCGGGGCCGGTGGCGAGGCCGGTCTGGCGGCGGTAGAGCGCGGTGAGGAGTTGGCGCAGGTCGCTCGGGGGGAACTGGGTGGCGAAGGCCAGGGCGAAGTACGGGTCGTCCTGGTGGTGCTGGAGCTCGGTGAGGAGGTGGGGGTCGAGGGTGCCGGTTCTGATGGCGGTGCGGAGGGCGGTGGCCAGGCGTTTCGCGGTTGCGGCGCCGGCTTCCGGGGTCGTGGAGAGCCACTTGGACTCGTCGGCCCAGAGGGAGCGGGAGGTGTTCAGGGCGACCTTCTGGGCGGCGAGCATCAGGTCGAGGCGGCGTTGCAGGTCGGGGACCTTGGCGGCGATCCGGTGGCCGAGGTCGCGGGCCGTGCCGGGGCCGTGGAGGGCGAGGTGGAGCGGGCTCAGGGCCTTGTCGACCTGGACGCCGACGTCGGGGACGGTGTGCGCGAGGCGCTTCATCAGCGCGATGAGCTGGGTCATCAGCGCCGGGTCGATGCTGAGGGGAGTGGCCGGTCCTGGGCTCATGAGCGGGTGCCGTCCGGGCGGAGGGTTTCGAGGAGGCTCAGGGCGCGGTCGAACATGGCGCGGAACGCCTGGTCCCAGCTCTGGACGTCGCGGAGCAGGCGGTCGGCGGCGGGGCCTTTGATCGCGCCCGCGTCGATGAGGTGGATCAGGCCGCGGACGTCGCCGCCGTGCTGGTCGCGCAGCTGCTCGATGTGCCGGCGGGCGGCCGAGATTTGCTCCTGTGTCGCCATCCTGGGTCCTTCGGAGCTGGTCGGCGGGCGGTGACCAGGCGAAGAGTACCCAGGTGAGGCGGGCCGCATGACGTCTTTCATGGTGGCGTCCGCAAATGGCATGTCGGATTCCGGGTCATAGCAGTAAAAGGACGCGGTGGGGTTCGGTTTTCGGCGTCACAAAGGGGTTCGGGCGGTGGACGTGAAAGTTTCACCAGGCGAAAAGTGAGTTGTTAGGGGCTGGCCTGGCAAGACGGCCATGGCGGGATGAAACGGGCGGGCGGGGGCATTGACGAGGGGAAAGCGCTTTCCTATGCTCCTCGGCGTCCGCTCTCATGGGCGGTGTCCATGTATGTGAACGGCGATCAGGAGAACGATCGGGAGGAGCACAGATCATGTCACGTACGCGCAAGCTCGTCACAGGACTCACCGCCGCGATCATGACGACGGCGGGGCTGGCCGCGTCCGCGCCCGCCGCCTCGGCGGCCGAGAGCGCGCCCGTCGGCTGGGCCAGCCAGGGCGGCGGGACGACCGGGGGCGGCAGCGGGGCCTCGACCACCGTGAGCACGGCCGCCGCGCTCACCAGCGCTCTGACGTCCGCGACGCCCGTGGTCCGGGTCTCCGGGACCATCAACTGCTCAGGCATGCTGAAGGTCGGCTCGAACAAGTCCGTCATCGGCAACGCCGGCGCGACGATCGTCGGATGCGGGCTGAACGTCGCCAGCGCCTCCAACGTCATCATCCGGAACCTGACCTTCCGCAACTGGAACGACGACGGCATCAACGTCCAGTACTCGACGCGGGTGTGGATCGACCACAACAGCTTCAGCAACGGCTACGACGGAGCGGTCGACATCAAGCGGGCCAGCGACTACGTCACCGTCTCGTGGAACAAGTTCTTCGACCACGACAAGACGATGCTGCTCGGCCACAGCGACAGCAACGGCGGCGAGGACCGCGGGCACCTGCGGGTGACGTACCACCACAACTGGTTCAACGGGACCAACCAGCGGCACCCGCGGGTGCGCTTCGGCAACCCGGTGCACGTCTACAACAACCTCTACTCCAACATCGGCTCGTACGGCGTCGCCTCGACGATGGAGGCCGGCGTGCTGGTCGAGGGGAACTACTTCGAGAACACCGGCGACCCGTACCACCTGGGCGAGGGCAGCTCCCCGGCGGGCAGCCTCGTGGCGCGCAACAACCAGCTCGTCAACTCGGGCAGCGGGCAGACGGGCGGCAGCGTCAAGACGATCCCGTACTCGTACACCATGGACGCGGCGGCGAACGTCAAGTCGGTCGTGAGCAACGGCGCGGGCGCGGGGAAGATCAGCGTCTGACGCTCCGGAATGGCCGCGCGAGGCGTGGCAGCGCGGCGCGGGCGAGTGCCGTCCAGCGCCGGACGCGGGGCCCGTGCCTGCCCCACCAGGCGCGGGCCCACAACACGTCGGGTACGAGGACCAGCGCGAGCACGACGATCGCCTCCGCCACGGCCGCCGGGTCCGCGGCGTGGAGCAGGCTCTGGATCGAACGGGCGAGCAGCGTGACCACCAGCGGCAGCGTCACCAGCGCCGCGAAGGCCAGGCAGGCGAGCGTCCCGGCTCCCTGGACGGCCGCGTAGAGGCGGACGGCGCGGCGTTCGCGGGGCGGCAGCGTGGCGAGGCGGGTCCGCCGCCGGAATGACAGCAGGTCGCGGACGTAGGCGGCGCCGTCGCCGTACAGGTCGCGGCAGCCGGTCGCGTCCTGGAGCAGGAAGTACAGGTCCGTACGGGTGAACACCAGCAGTTGCGCGGCCAGCCGCAGCGTCAGGACGAGCGTGAGCCAGGTGGCGACCGGGCCGGGGCCGGCGAAGAACGTCCAGGTCAGGGCGGCGCCGCAGAGTGCCAGGTCCACGGCGATGCCGGACAGGTAGACGGTGACGCGGACCCGCCGGGGCGCCGGCCACACCCCGGACACGTCGGTCTGGGCGACCAGGAACTGCAGGCGGGTGCCGAGCGTGATCCGCGCGGGCACCCCGGCGGCGCGGGCGGTGACCAGGTGCGCCAGCTCGTGCAGGCCGGTGGTGAGCCAGGCGATCGCGGCCCAGGTCAGCAGGACGGCGGCGCCGTGGCCGGTGAAGAAGGCGGCCCGCCAGCCGGGGAAGATCTCGGGGCGGAGCGCGAGGCAGCCGGCTCCCGCCCCGATCGGCACGAGCAGGGCCAGGTGCAGCGCCGGATGCAGGGCCCAGCGCAGGTGGCGGGGCCGGAGGCGGGGGAGGGTGGGGCGGAGCGGCGGGGGGCTCGGGACGGGGCGACCGCCGATCCCGGCGACCAGGCCCGCCTCCGCCAGGTCGCCGACGAAGTCCGCCACGTCGAGGTCGGCGCCGGTCTCGTGGAGCAGGCGGGCCCGGACCTGCTCGACGTCCAGGCCGTCCTGGAGCAGGCGGATGGCCAGGACGCCTTCCTCGGGGACGGCCACGAAGTCGCCCGAGTCCACCCGGCCGACGATCCACTCGTCGCCGTCCTGGCGGAAGGCGAGCCGGTGGAAGGCGACCGTCACATCGTCCTCACCCTGGCCTGGTAGGAGCGCAGGTTCTCGCCCCGCGCGAACAGGCCGGCGAGCACGGGCAGGCAGGGCTCGACGGCCTCGGGGTCGGTGATCCGGCGGGCGCCGACGTGCCGGCCGGCGGCGTCGTAGAGCACCTCGTAGAGCAGGGTCGGGCGGAACAGGACCAGCTCGGGCACCGGGCCCGCCGACTCGTACGGGCGCACCGCCGCGGCCGGCACCACCCGGTTGTTCTCGCCCTCCTCGGCCCGCATCGCGAGCAACGCCAGCTCCCAGCGGACGTAGTCGGTGAGCGGCTCCTCCACGACGCGGACGCGCCGGAAGTCGAGCCGCGCGGGGTTGTCGGCGCGGAACGCGGGACGCATGCGCTCGGCCAGCTCCATCGCCAGGCCCCAGTCGCCGTCGCGCATCGCCCGGTAGCTGGGCAGGTCGCCCTCGTCGAAGTGCTGGGCGCGTTCGAGCTTCCAGATCACGCCGCTCGCGGCCGCGAACTCCCTGGCGAAGTCCATTCCGTACGCGGTCGCGTCCATCCGGGTGGCCGGCGCGGTGCGCAGACGGGTCAGAACATCACTCATCAGGCCCCCTTGGGGTGCGGGCAGGGGAAGCCCCGCCCGCACCTGGATCAGTTGGAGGCGCCCTGGCTGGGCGATACCGCGGTCGGTTCGATCTTGTCGAGCCGGCGTACGGTGATCTTCTTACGCGGTTTCCGCTCCTGCCGGCTTTCCGGAATTGGGGTGTTGCTCATGACACTCCTTACCGATCGAATTCGGAACGGGCAAGGGGAACGGTACGAAACAACGGCGCATTCATCAAGAGCAGATTTCGCAATCCGGGCGCGCCGGATGGCGGGCGTAGACATGCCCGTCCGGGTCGAGCAGCGTCACTCCGTGAAAATAACCGGGAGGCGTGGTCGCCAGCCCGGTGACCAATGAAACGACATCGTAGGCGACGAGTTGTCCGGACAGCCCCGCCGTCGCGCCCGTCACGCCGGGCCAGGCGTAGTCGGCCCCCGGCCGCGGCGGAATTCCGGCCCGGACGCAGGCGAAACACGGACCGCCCGGGCCGAATACCCCGACGCTGACCAGCGGGCCGTTGTAACCGCCGCTCACCCACGGAATTCCGGCTTTCGCGCAGACCGCGTTGGCCCAGCTCTGAATGCCGTCCGGCTCGCGCGGACGGTCGGCGCAGAGCGCCAGGACGTCGAATCCGCGGACCAGCCGGGTCAGGTCCGCCGGGCCGTCCACGGTGGCGCTCGCGGCGGTGATCTCGATGTCGGAGTTGACCTCGCGCAGCCGGGCGAGAGCGACGTCGGCCTTGCTCCGGCCCACGTCCGCCTCGGTGTAGAGGAGCTGCCGGTTGAGGTTGGACAGCTCCACGACGTCGGGGTCCACCAGGTGCAGCCGGCCCACGCCCGAGGCGGCGAGCGACCAGGCCGCGTGGCTGCCGGTGCCGCCCAGGCCCAGCACCAGGACCCTGGCCTGTTTCAGCCGCACCTGCGGCTCCCAGCCGCTGTCGCGCGGATGGAGGTCCACCCAGCGGAAATAGTCCTTGCTGCGGCTGTACCGGTCCTTCTCGCGCGGGCTCAATTCCGCGCACGGGCCCGGGGCGGCCTCTTCCACGTGACCGGAGGCGATCAGCGTGTCGACGATTTCCACGGCCTCCGCACGGGTCAGGACGGCGGAGAAAGCGGAATGCAGGGTTTCCGCTATTTCCGCGGGGGAGCGGGTGCCGTCCATCAGATTGAGGACGGCCCACGCGCAGCCGTCGTCGTCCGTGATCTCCGACGCGATTCCGTACAGGACCCCGCCGAGCCGGATTGTGCCGTCGCCGAATCGGTGCGGGGCGTGTTCGGGTTTGACGCGGGGCAGGCGCATTCACCGATGGTGGACATTCTCCTGGCCGGCGTCAATCATAATTTGCACGCGACGCCGCCGATCAATGTCTCGTGCGCGGTGCCCAGGCGCGGGGAGAGCGCCGGCCGGTGCGGTCTCCATCGGTGCCGGTTGAACAGCAGCTCGGCGGTGGCCACCTGCCTGCTCACGTCCGGGGCGGCCGGGCCCGGGTCGAAGAAGTGGGAGACGGCGACGTAGCTGCCCGAGGGCAGGGCCTCCACCAGCTCGGAGACGATGCCCGCCGGGTCCTCGTCGTCCGTGAGGTGGTGCAGGATGCCGAACAGCAGCAGCCCGACCGGCCAGTCGAAGTCGATCAGCCGCCGGACCTGCGGGTGCGTCAGTATCTCGACCGGCCGGCGGAGGTCGGCCTCGACCACGACGGTGCTGGCGTCGGAGGCCAGGAGCGCCTGCCCGTGCACCAGCACGAGCGGGTCGTGGTCCACGTAGACGACGCGGGAGCGCGGGTCCGTGGCCTGCGCGATCTCGTGCACGTTGCCCTGTGTCGGCAGGCCGGAGCCGATGTCGAGGAACTGGCGGACGCCGCACTGCCCGGCCAGGTAGCGCACCACGCGGCGCAGGAACATGCGGTTCGTCCAGGCCGCCTCGTGGGCGTCGGGGGCGACGAGCAGGACCTGGGCCAGCATGCGGCGATCGGCCTCGGCGTTCTCGGTGCCGCCGAGCAGGGCGTCGTAGACCCTGGACACGCTGGGCCTGGTGACGTCGATCCCGCCTGGAGCTCGCTCGCGTTCGCCGTGCGACATAGGTGGCTCCTTCACGAGGTGGTGACAGGGGCCCGTCCCCACGAGGGGCGGAGGAACGAGGGACAGGGTACGCCTCACGGGTGCAGAGCGGCGTGGACGAGCTCGGCCCAGAGCCAGGGGGCGTCCGTGCCGCCGGGGAGGGCGTTGTAGTACTCCCAGCCGTCCACGCCGCCCAGGTCGGGGTGGCGGCGCAGCAGGTCGCGGACGATGGCGGTGAGCCGGTCCGGCGGGACGTAGCCGGCGCGGGCGTTGTCCGGGCTGGTGGGGAAGGCCGCGACCAGCCGCGCGGCGGGGACGAGGCCGCGGGCGACGACGGCCTCGTAGTCGGCCGGGGTGCCGTGGTCGTCGAACAGCAGGGCGGTGAACCAGGCGATGTCCGTACGGCGGTCCGCGCACAGCGCGTCGAGGTCGGGGTCGCCGCCGGCCAGGGCGGTGGCGGGGGCCGTCACCGTGAGGAGGAAGCCGGGGCCGAGGTCGGCACGCAGGCGGCCGGCCAGGGCGGCGGGGCGGGGGAGGCAGAGGTCGGCGCCGTCGAAGCGGTGCCGCAGGAGGTAGCGGCGCAGGGCCGGGTAGTCCCGGGCGAGGGGCTCGTCGAGCTGGGCGAGGACGCGGATCCCGTCGGCCCGCAGAACGCGGACGTCGTCCCACATCTGGACGAGGTCCTGGTCGCGGGGCGGGCCGACCACCAGATGGGTGACGCCGGTGCGGCGCTCGGCCAGGGGGAGCGGGCAGACGTAGAGCCCGCAGTCGTGGTGCGTCAGGTAGCGCACGACGAGGCGGGGGACGGTCGGTGCGTGGTGGGGCAAGGGCGGATCCTTCGGGCGAGGGAGGTTACGCTTCGTATCCCTTATTGATACCCAAAGTGACAAGACCTGGACTTCTGGGACGGGTAAAACCCGTTGGGAAACTGTCGGCCGCCCCTGATAGAAAGCAGGTTCGAAGTCCAACGAGCCGCGGTCGGGGGCGGTGCCAGTGACACACAGCAACGCGGAGTTCTCCGTGTCCGGGCCGCGGCACGACCGGCGCGGGCCGGTGCGGTGGCTCTGGTCGCACCTGCGGCGGCATCCGTTCCAGCTCGTCGGGTTCCTCGGCGGGTCGGTCGTGATGACCACGCTCAACGCCATGGTGCCGCAGTTCACCGGCGACGCCTTCGACGCCGTGCTCGGGCACCGGGGCGCGCCGCTGGACGCGCTCGGGCTGATCGCGCTCGCGCTGCTCGCGGTCGTGCTCGCGCGCGGCGTGTTCGACCTGGTGGCGCGGCTGTCCAGCGAGGTGCTGGCCAAGCGGCTCGAACGCGACGCGCGCGACGAGCTGTACGTGAGCCTGCTCGGCAAGAGCCAGACCTTCCACAACCGGCAGCGGGTCGGCGACCTCATGGCCCGCGCCGCCAACGACATCCGCCAGCTCTCCATCATGATCACGCCGGGGGCCGACCTCATCGTCGACTCGGGGCTGACCGGCGTCGTCCCGCTGTTCTTCATCGCGGCCATCGACCCGCGGCTGCTGCTGGTGCCCGGGGTGTTCGCGGTGGTGTTCGCGCTCGCGCTGCGGCACTACATGCGCCGGCTCAACCCGGTGGCGACGCGCATGCGGGAGGAGTTCGGCGAGCTCAACGCCGGGCTCAGCCAGGCCGTGCGCGGCATCGAGGTGATCAAGGTGACCGCGCAGGAGGGGCAGGAACGGCTGCGGTTCCGGGCCAACGCGCGGCGCTACCGCGACTCGTTCGTGCGCAACGGGCTGGTGCAGGCCCGCTACCTGCCGACCCTGCTGTTCTCGGCCGCGATGGCGGGCGCGCTCTGGCACGCCCTCGCCCTCCACGGCGCCGGCGCGATCAGCGTGGGCGAGCTGGTCGCGTTCATGGGGCTCATGGGCATGCTCGGGTTCCCCACCCAGATGTCGATCTTCACGTTCTCGCTCATGCAGATCGGCGTCGTCTCCGCGCGCCGCATCCTCGACATCATGACCGCCGACAGCGAGATCGAGCAGCGCGCCGCCGGGCACGCCGCGCCCATCAGCGGCGAGATCGTCTTCGAGGACGTCAGCTTCGGCTACGACGAGGGCGGCGGCGAGCCGGCGCTGCGCGGCGTGTCGTTCACCGTGCGGCCGGGCGAGACGGTCGCGATCGTCGGCGAGACCGGGTCGGGCAAGAGCACGCTCACCAAGCTCGTGCCGCGCATCTACGACGTCACCGCCGGGCGCGTCCTGGTCGACGGCGTCGACGTGCGCGAGTGGGACCTCGACTCGCTGCGCTCCCAGATCTCCACCATCGAGCAGGACATCGTGCTGTTCTCCCGGCCGGTCAGGGAGAACATCGCGTTCAGCCTGGGCCAGCGCGCCGACCAGGAGGCGGTGGCGCAGGCCGCCGAGGACGCGCAGGCCGCCGAGTTCATCGCGGAGCTGGACGACGGCTACGACACCGTGATCGGCGAGCGCGGCGTCACGCTCTCCGGCGGGCAGCGGCAGCGGCTGGCCATCGCGCGGGCGCTGCTCACCGACCCGGCGATCCTCGTCCTCGACGACTCCACCAGCGCCATCGACTCGGCCACCGAGGACAAGATCCAGCAGGCCATCGGGCGCATCCTGGAGGGGCGCACGACGTTGCTGATCACGCACCGGCTCTCGCAGATCCGCTGGGCCGACAAGGTGCTGCTGCTGCGGCGCGGGCAGGTCGTCGACTTCGGCACGCACGACGAGCTGATCGCGCGCAGCCGGCTCTACCGGCGGGTGTTCTCCCACTACGACGAGGTCGACACGCAGGAGGACGGTCCCGCCGTGCTGGCGGGCGAGCAGGGAGGGGCGCTCTGATGGGCTTCCTGATGGACGGCCTCGACGCCGAGGACTACGACCGCACCTACAACGACCGCGACCTGCTGCGCCGCATCCTGTCCTACTTCCGGCCGAAGCTGGGCGCGATGGTGCTGGTCGCCACGATGATCGTGCTGCTGTCGGCGAGCCAGGCGGCCGTCCCGGCGATCGGCAGCCTCGCCGTCGACGCCATCGCGGCCGGCACCATCGGCGAGGTCGGCTGGCTGCTCGCCGCCGCGATCCTGGTCACCGGCGCGCTGTCGTGGGTCTTCAACTACCTGCGCCAGAAACACAGCGCGCAGGTCACCGGCGACGTCGTGCTGCGGCTGCGCGAGGACGCCTTCGACGCGGTGCTGGAGCGCGACCTGTCGTTCTACGACGAGACGCCCTCCGGCCGCATCGTCAGCCGCGTCACCTCCGACACCGACGACTTCGCCACCGTCTCCACGCTGACGATGGACCTGATCAGCCAGGTACTGATGGTCGGCTTCGTCACGGCGCTGCTGTTCGCGCGCAGCGCGCAGCTCGCGCTGATGACGCTGCTCGTGGTGCCGGTCGTGGTCGGGCTGGCGCTGCTGTTCCGGCGGCTGGCCAGAGTCAGCACCCGGCGCGCGCAGCGCTCGCTGAGCCGGGTCAACGCCAACCTGCAGGAGACCATGGGCGGCATCGCCGTGGCCAAGAACTTCCGGCAGGAGCGGCAGGTCTACGACGAGTTCCGGCCCATCAACCGGCAGAGCTACCAGGTGACGCTGCGGCAGGGGTTCGTCTTCTCCACGATCTTCCCCGTGCTGTTCACGGTGGCGGGCCTCGCCACGGTGGCGCTCGTGCAGCTCGGCGGGGCGCGGGTGGTGGCGGGCGGGCTGACGGCCGGCGACTGGTACCTGTTCCTGCAGAGCGTGTCGCTGTTCTGGTTCCCGCTGACGTCGATCGCGGCGTTCTGGTCGCAGTTCCAGCAGGGGCTGTCGGCCAGCGAGCGGGTCTTCGCGCTGATCGACGCGCCGCCCCGGGTGGTGCAGACCGACGCGCGGCAGGTCGGCAGGCTGGCCGGACGCATCGAGTTCCGCGGCGTCACGTTCGGCTACGACCCGGCCAGCCCCGTGCTGCGCGATTTTGACCTGACCATCGCGGCCGGGGAGACGGTCGCGCTCGTCGGCCACACCGGGGCGGGTAAGTCGACGCTCAGCAAGCTGATCACCCGCTTCTACGAGTTCCAGGACGGCGGCCTGTTCATCGACGGGCACGACATCCGCACCCTGGAGCTGGGCGCCTACCGGCGGCAGATCGGGGCGGTGCCGCAGGCCCCGTTCCTGTTCAGCGGCACGGTGGCCGACAACATCCGCTACCCGCGTCCCGAGGCGGACGACGAGGAGGTGCGGCGCGCCGCCGAGGCGGTGGGCGGCGGCGACTGGATCGACGCCCTGCCGAACGGCCTGAGCACCGACGTCGGCGAGCACGGGCGGGCGCTGTCCATGGGGCAGCGGCAGCTCGTCGCGCTCGCCCGGCTGCTCGTCCAGGACCCGGCGATCGTCGTCCTGGACGAGGCCACCGCCAGCGTCGACCCGCTGACCGAGGCGCAGATCCAGGAGGGCCTCGACACCGTGCTGGCCGGGCGCACGTCGATCGTCATCGCGCACCGGCTGTCCACGATCGAGCACGTCGACCGCATCATCGTGCTCGACCACGGGCGGATCGTGGAGGAAGGCGACCACGCGACGCTGCTGGAGCGGGGCGGGAGGTATTGCGAGGTGTACAACACCTACTTCCGGCACCAGTCGCCGAACTACCGGGCGGGGACGGGGTTCGTCGCGGTCGCCGGAGACTGAGCCGCCGGCCCCGTCGGCAGGTCATTTCCGGCCTGGGGCGTCCACCACCTT
Source organism: Actinomadura luzonensis (assembly GCF_022664455.2). Classification (NCBI taxonomy): domain Bacteria; kingdom Bacillati; phylum Actinomycetota; class Actinomycetes; order Streptosporangiales; family Thermomonosporaceae; genus Actinomadura; species Actinomadura luzonensis. The sequence goes on along the minus strand of NZ_JAKRKC020000001.1, from coordinate 1,366,052 downwards.
GGTGTCCAGCAGGGCGGTGAGGGTGAGGGGTGTGCCGGCCTTGACGAACTGGCTGGGGCTGTCGGTGTGGTCGACGGTGCGGTCCCGGACGGTCACCCCGTACGTGCCGAGGAAGCGGAAGTCCACCGGGTCCAGGATGAGGTCGTAGCGGGTCCATCCGTCGCTGTAGCTGAACGCGACGCCCTGCCGGCCGTCGGCGTCCACGGCGTTCTGGTTGACGCTCACCCCGGGGATGGTGGCGAGGCCGCGGAACAGTGCCGCCCGCACCTCCGGGGGCAGCGCCTGGGTGCCCATGATCTGGTAGACGGCCTGGAAGAGCCGCTCATCCATCGAGGGCGGCGCATCGGTTCCCGTCCACGAGATGTGCATGTCCGCCAGCTTCTGGCGGATCTTCGCGAGCAGTCCTTCCGGAGTGACCGGCCGGCGGGCCAGCTCGGCCGCGCTCAGTCCTGGGTGGTTGCCCTGTACCAGGAGCTTGCCGTTGGGGAACAGGGCCGCGGTCTGGAGGCCGTCCACGCTGTTCCACTCCTCCCCGATCTCGCGCCTGGACAGGTCCACGCCGTAGCCGCCGTCCGCGGACTGAGGGGCCTGGAGTTGCTTGACGTACAGCCACTGGCCGGGGTTCGGCGCCTGTCCGCGGTCGTCGTAGTCGTGGTCGTAGGCGGCTCGGGCGGCGCGTTCGCCGAGCTCCCGTACGTTCGCGACCGGCATCGCGTGCGGCCGGTCGTTCGCCACGATCACGCCGGCGCCGATCGCGACGGCCAGCGCGCTCGCGAGCGCCAGCCGCCGCCCGAGGTGCCGCCCGAGGTGCGGTTTGTGGTGCCGCGAGGGCTCCTGGTGCGCGTCGAGGGCGCGGGCGGCCGCCAGGAGGCGGTCGCGGCCCTCCCACGCCACCAGCAGGAGCACGTCGCGGTCGTCGCGCGACAGCGACGCCAGCGCCCGGGCCAGCTCGCGCTCCTTGTCCTGCGCGGCGACCCGCCGCACCACGGTGTCGGCGATGGGCTCGGGCAGGGGGTCCACGCCGGTCCGGGCCAGCGCGCGGAGCAGGCGCTCCTCCTGCCGCCGGTGCCGGGCGACGAGCGTGGTGGCGATGCCGTACAGCCTGGGGCGGGCCAGCGGGACCGCCAGGTCGTACGCGTCGAACAGGGCGGCGAACTGTTCCGGGTCGCCGACGGATCGCCTGATCAGCTCGGCGTCGTCGATCTCGGCCGTCTCGAGGGTCAACGGCCCTCCTTAGGGGTTGGTCGGTCACCCTGTTGTCTCCCGCACCCCGTGGACAGGTTCTCGGCGGCCGGCGTCCCTCGGGTGGGGACGGGGTCAGGGCCGGCGTTCCTCGATGGGGAAGAGGATGGGGCTGAGGAGGTAGCGGGTGCGGTCGGGGGCCGGGTCGTGGGTGAGGTGGGGGATGATCGCGGCGCGGAGGCGTTCGATGAGGTCGGACAGCTCGGCCGGGTTCAGCCAGAGGGCGTGCTGGCGGTAGCCGACGAGGTCGGCGACCGGGTCGGCGCCGTCGCGGTCGAGGTAGGCGTGGAACTCGGCGAGCAGGGTCGCGACGGCGGCGGCGAAGATGCGGCGGTGGTCCTCGGGGGTGACGGAGGCGACCATCTCGGCGTCCACGGCCGCGCGGTCGCGGCGCAGCCGGTAGCGGCGTTCGACCGCGCCGCGCACCCGTTCCTCGCCGGCCACCTCCAGGACGCCGGCTTCGGCCAGCACGCCGACGTGGCGGTAGAGGGTCGCCTTGGACACGTCGGGCAGCAGGTCTCCCAGGGCGGCGGTGGTGAAGACGCGGTCGCCGGACATCGCGTGGATGATGCGCATGCGTACGGGGTGGGCGAAGAGTTCGAGCGCTTCCATTCCTTAATGGTCTCATGGCACGATAATGTTCTCAGCGATTGAGAATGGTAGGTGGACATGAGTGAGAAGACGCCGCCGCTGGGGCGGACGTACGAGGTGGCGGGGCGGCGGCTGGCGCTCCACCGGTCGGGCGAGGGCGGGCCCGCCGTGGTGTTCCTGCCGGGAGCCGGGCTGGTCGGGCTGGACTTCCTGAACGTGCACGAGCGCGTCGCCGCGTTCACCACGAGCGTGGTCTACGACCGGGCGGGCACCGGCTGGAGCGACCCGGCGCCGCTGCCGCGCCGGCCGGGCGAGGTCGCCGGGGAGCTGCGCGAGCTGCTGCGGGCGGCCGGGGTGCCGGGGCCGTACGTGCTGGCCGGGCACTCGCTCGGCGCGTTCTACGCCCGCCGCTACGCCCAGCTCCACCCGGCGGACGTGGCCGGGCTGCTCCTGCTCGACCCCGGGCACGAGGACATCGCGTCGTACCTGCCGCCCGAGATGACCGAGCTCAACGAGCGGATGAAGCCGGACCCGGCCCAGCTGCCCGAGCTGACGGACGAGCAACTGGCGGCCGGCCGCGCCCAGTACGCGCAGCTCTACGCTGCCTGGCCGGACGCCGTGCGCGACGCGCTCGCCGAGCACCACCTGACGACGTGGCGCTCCTCGCTCGCCGAGACGGAGAACTTCGAGACCGACGTCTACGACGAGCTGCGCGGCGGCGGCCCGCTGCCGGACGTGCCGCTGCTCGTGCTCACGGCCGGGGGCGACAACCCGTACTGGGAGCGGTTCATGTCGCGGGAGCTCATGCGGCAGGGGCTCGACGGGATCCGGGCCATGCACGCGGCCATCGCGGCCTCGGTGCCGCGCGGGGAGCAGCGGGTGCTGGAGGGCGGTTCGCACCAGTACGCGCACCTGGAGCAGGCGGACGAGGTGGTGCGGGCGGTGCGCGACCTGGTCAAGCGGTAGTCCAGTTGTGGGCCAGGAGGAGGCGGCGGAGGGCGTACGCGCCGAGCGGGGTCAGCCGGACCGGCGGGCTGTCGTGGATCCGGGCGAGGATGGCGGGCGGGACGCGGCGCAGGAAGCGGGCGGCGGCGGTCGCGGGGTCGTCGCGGACGCCGGTGTCGTCCCTCCAGAAGGCGGTCACCAGGGCGCCGGGCTCGACCGGAGGCGGGGCCGTCGCGGGTGTGACGACTCCGGCGGTCGTCGCGGGCGTGACGACTCCGGCGGTCGTCGCGGGCGTGACGACTCCGGCGGCCGTCCAGTCGTCCATGGCGGCGCGTACGCCGTCGAGCAGGGGGCTGGGCGTGCGGCGCAGGCCGGTGAGGTCGTGCGTGGCGGCGGCGACGGGCAGGGCGGGGAGCAGCGCCGGGAACGGGTGGTCCGCCAGGTGCACGGCCATGAGGTGGGCGGTCAGCGGGAAGATCGCCTCCAGGGGCGCCTGGAGCGAGTAGTAGCCGCTGTCGCGCTGCTCGGCCTCGACCCGCTCGCGCAGCAGCCGGGCCAGCAGCCGTGCCCACCCCTCCAGCCGCCCCGCCTCGGCGGACGGGCCGCGTCCCCCGGCGGCGCTCGGCGCGGGCGGGGCCGTACGTGCCAGGGGGGAGGCGTCGGCCGCGGCGGCCAGCTCGGCGACCGGGGGCAGCGGCCGGGTCAGGAGCGCGCGGTGCTCGCCGTCCAGCGGCGTGAGCCAGGGGAACAGGCCCGCGAACACCAGGTCGAACCGCCGGACCGTGCGCGGCAGACCCCACTCCGCCGCCACCTCGTGCGTCATGCACGGATCATGCACCCGGCGGGCGCGTCCGCGCGGTACGCGGGGGGAAGGTGGGCACATCCGTTATGTCACGAAGGATTTTCACAGGCGGCGAAAGGCGGCGGCCGATGGGTGTGGCGGAGGCGTACCGGAGCTTCGGACGGCTGGAGGCGCGCGGCGAGTCCGCCGTGTACGAGGAGCTGGCCCGGCGGGTGGCCGGGGACGCCGAGCTGGTACGGCTGATCGAGGACCTGCCGTACCGGCAGCGGCAGCCGAACCTGCTGTTCGCGGCGGTGCGCTACCTGGGCGGGCCGGTCGAGGACTACCCGGCCTTCCGGACGTGGACGCTGGGCGCGTGGGAGCGGGTGCGGCGCGTCATGGCGGAGCGGCGCACCCAGACCAACGAGCCCGGCCGGTGCGCCGTGCTGCTGCCGGTGCTCGCCGCGTTGCCGCAGCCGCTGGCGCTGATCGAGGTCGGGGCGTCGGCGGGGCTGTGCCTGTACCCGGATCGGTACCGGTACCGGTACGGCGACGGGCCGCTGATCGGGCCCCAGGACAGCCCGGTGACGCTGGAGTGCCGCGTGGACGGGCCGGTGCCCGGCGGGGTGCCGGACGGGGTGCCGGGCGGGGTGCCGGTGGTGGTGTGGCGGGCCGGGGTGGACCTGAACCCGCTCGACGTCCGCGACCCCGACGACGTGCGGTGGCTGGAGAGCCTGGTCTGGCCGGACCAGCCGGAACGGCTGCGCAGGCTGCGCGGCGCCGTCGAGGTCGCCAGGCAGGAGCCGCCGCGGCTCGTCCGGGGCGACCTCAACGAGGCCGTGGAGGAGTTGGTCGCCGCCGTGCCCGCCGGGGCGACGCCCGTGGTGTTCCACAGCTCGGTGCTGGTGTACCTGCCGGGCGAGGCGCGGGAGAGCTTCACCGCCCGGATGCGGCGGCTGCCGGGGCACTGGGTGTCGAACGAACCCCCGGGGGTCCTGCCGTCCGTGGACGAGCTGATGCCGCTCCCGGCCCCCGAGGGGCGGATGGTGTCGATGCTGGCCCTGGACGGGCGGCCGCTGGCCTTCACGGGGCTGCACGGGCAGTTCCTCGAACGGTTCTCGTGAGGAGGGTCAGCGGCGCAGGTCGCGGCAGGCCAGCGCGAGCCACGCGTACGGCGCCGCCAGCAGCCACCGCCAGAACGCGTGCGCCTCGTCCCACGAGCCGAAGCCGCAGGTCGGCGGCCACAACCTGATCCGGTCCGGCAGCAGGACGGTGGCCAGCACCAGCACGAGCTGGACCACGACGGCCGCCATCGCCGCCTGCCGCCCCGGCGCGAGGCGGACGGCGGTGGCCGCCGCCGCCAGGCCGATCCCCAGGCAGACGCCCATCTCGACGAGGAGGTCGCCGATCGGGAAGAGCGAGCCGTCCGGGAGGCGGGACAGGACGTACCGGAAGGCGGCCAGCCAGACGGCGACCGCCGCGCCGCCCGCCAGCAGGCACCGCAGCGCCTGCCGCAGCCAGCGCGGCGCCGGGGCCGGGCCGAGGTCCGCGGACATGGCGTCCACCAGGGCGAACGCGGCGGCCGAGCCGAGCAGGGTGCCCGCCACGCGCATCAGCAGGAGCGCGTCGGGCGGGGGCAGCGGCTGTCCTGCCCGTACGGAGACGAGGGCGACGGCGACGAAGGCCGAGACCAGGGCGAGCGGCGTCCAGTCGATGGCCTTGACGAGGGGGCGGACGAGCAGCACGGCGACCCGCCCCCGCCCGGCCCGGTCGTCGGCCCGACGGGCGGAGGCGGGCAGGGGAGCGGGCAGGGGAGCGGGCAGGGGAGCGGGCAGAGGGTCGGGTGCGGAAGGGGACAGGGGAGCGGGGCGGGTGGTGGGCGGGGGAGCGGGCTCGGGCATCGGGTCACTGGCTCCTTGGGGTCACGGGCAGGGGGTGCCGGTCGTAGGCGGCAGGTGGTAGGCGGGCTTCAGCCCCAGCAGCGGCAACGCCTGCTCGACGGTCGTGCCGGGCCGCATGAGCGTGTCCCAGTGGGCGTGCACGCGTTCGCGCGCCCTGCGATCGGCGAGCAGCCGCTTCGCGTAGCCGATCTCGGGAGCGCCCCACCGGACGAGGTACTCGACGCCGAACCCGTCGTCCACGACGTACATGCGGGGCGGCTCGGGCGGCGCGACCTGGCCGATGATCCACAGCGCGACCAGGGTCCTGGCCTGCCCGCTCGCGTCGCAGCCCGTGCGCTCGGCCGAGCCGCCCGGGATGCTCAGGCCGGTCGCCCAGAGGGCCAGCGAGACGGCCAGCAGGGTCCGCTGGTCCTGCGGCCCCCAGGTCATGGACGGCCGCAGCCGCGTCTTGCTGTCTTCGCCGTAGTACCAGGTGAAGGAGGTCTGCTCGACCCGTGGCAGGCGGGCCCGCACGGCCGGGGGCAGCGCGTCCGCGGCCGGCCGCACGGCCTGCTCCCAGAGCGGCACCCACGCCTCGTACCCGCGGTAGGCGCAGTACGTGATCCCGTGCCGCACGGAGCACCGGCGGGCGCCGGGGCCGAAGTAGCGCTCCCGCACCCGTGGATCGACGTCGGCGGCGGTGAACGTCCCGGGCCTGGGCCGCGGGGGCGGGGGCTCGGCCGCCGCGGCGGCCCCCGTGGGCGCCGCGACGGCGAGCGCCGCCACCACGGCCACCGACGGCCCGGGCCGCACCCGGTGCCGCAGCAGGGCGATCCCGGCGAACAGCACGGCGAGCGCCACGACGTACGCCAGGTGGACCGCGGACGGCCGGTCGGGCCAGTCGGCACGGTGGAACTGCATCACCGGCAGCAGCCACGCGGAGCCCTCGTACCGGTCGGTGGTGAAGATCAGGTAGCCGAGCACGGCCACCACCAGCGGCCCGGCGATGAGCCGGCGCAGCCAGCGGCCGACGGCCGCGCCGAGCGTCGCCGCCAGCGCCGCCACCGCCACCGCCGTCAGCGGCTCCCACGGGTCCAGCCGTCCGGCGGCCGGGCCACTCGCCAGCCGGATCGCCATATATCCGGACATCGCCACTGCCGCGGCCACTCCCGCGACCAGCGGCGCCGCGAGCAGGACGGCCCGCGTCCGGTGCTCGGCGCGGCCCGGCAGCGCGCCCAGGCTCTCCGGCATGCCGTGCCGGCCGTCGCGCGAGACGGCCAGCCCGGCGACCACGAGCACGGCGCCGGCCAGGCAGGTGGACAGGCCCGTGGCGTGCACGGGGTCGATGCCCCAGTGCGGCGCCTGGTCGCGGGTGAGGTAGGCCTGCACGGCCACGACCAGCGCGGTCATGCCCCACACCAGCGGGTGCCTGGCCATCCGGCGCGCTTCGAAGAGGAACAGCCGCGCCGTCATGCCGCCGCCTGCCCGAGCAGCGTCAGGTAGCCGTCCTCGACGCCGGGCGTCGCCGCGTCGGCCGAGGGCGGGCGGTCGCCGAGCGTCCGGTAGCGGCCGTCGGCCGTGCGCCAGAACACCTTGGAGCCGGTCGGCGGCTCGTCGGACAGCCACACCCGGCCCGCCGCCTCCGCCGCCAGCTCGCCGGGCGTCCCGTCGAAGACGGCCCGGCCGTCCCGCAGCACGACCACCCGCTCGCACAGCGCGGCGACGTCCTCGGTCTGGTGGGTGGACAGCAGCACGGTGCGGCTCTCGCCCAGCCGGGACACCAGCGTGCGGAACGTCATCCGCTGCTCCGGGTCGAGGCCGACGGTCGGCTCGTCGAGGATCAGCAGGTCGGGCGTGCCGAGCAGGGCCTGGGCCAGGGCGAGGCGCTGCCGCATGCCGCCCGACAGCCTGCGCACCTTGGTCCGCGCCTGGTCGGTGAGGTCCACCTCGGCCAGCACGCGCCGCACGTCGGCGTGCCGCCGGGCGCGGTCGGTCATCTCCTTGAGGATGGCGACGTAGTCCACGAGGTCGAAAGCGGTGAAATGCGGATAGAAGCCCGGGTCCTGCGGCAGGTAGCCGAGCCGCCGCCGGAGGGCGGTCCGCTGGACGGGGTCCGCCGGGTCCAGCCCGTAGGCGTCGATCGTGCCGCCGGTCGGGGCGAGCGTGGTGGCGAGGCAGCGCAGCAGCGTGGTCTTGCCGGCGCCGTTCGGGCCGAGCAGGCCGGTCACGCCGGTGCCGAGGGTCAGGTCGAGGCCGTCGAGGGCGCGGCGGCCCCCGTAGACCTTGGTCAGGTCACTGATCTGGATCATGTAAGGCTCATCCGGTAGACGCGGTACGACATCAGCAGGGCGGCCACCCCGTACAACACCTGCGGCAGCGGCCCGAAAGCGGCCAGCCAGCTCCCGGCGGCCAGCCTGCCCAGGCCGACGATGGCCAGCCACGACCCGCCCATGGCGAGCGCGGCGATCGGCCCGGGCAGCCGGCCCACCAGGGCCAGGCAGCCCCCGGCGGCGGCCAGCGCGGGCAGCAGCCAGGCGGCGCTCAGGCCGGGCGGCGCGGGCAGCAGCGGCGAGGCGAGCCCGGCCAGGACGACGGCGACCGCCAGCACCGCCGTCGCCCGGGTCAGCAGCAGCCGCGGCCCGGCGAGCGGGGTGGCGGCCATCAGCTCGTGCGCGGGGTCCACGCGCGGCCCGTAGGCGAGCGCGATCCCGGTCAGCGGCAGCACCGGCGCCAGCACCAGGAACGCGGGCAGGTACGCCGCCGCCTCCCTGGCCGCCAGCACCGCGAACGCCAGCGCGAGCGTCACCGCCGCCACCCACGCCCGGCTCGCGGCCGGCGTGGCGGCCAGCAGCCGGGCCAGGTGGCCGGGGACGCCCGCGAGCCGGAGCAGCCGCTCGGCCGGGCGCAGGCTCGGCCCGACCACCTCGCTCTCCAGCCGCCGCCAGGACGCCTCCAGCCAGTCGGGCTCGTACGGCACCGCCCCCCGGCAGTCCGCGCACCGCCCGAGATGGGCGTCGACGGACATGGCCCGGGCGGCGTCCAGCGTCCCGGCGAGGTACCGATCGCGGAGGTCGTCCGGGATGTGCCAGTCGCTCGTCATGACAGCTCCTCGCGCAGCCGGGCCCTGGCCCGCATCGCGCGGGTCTTGACCGTGCCTTCAGGGATGCCGAGGAGGCGGGCGGCCTCCTTGGTGGTGAGGCCGTCCAGGACGGTGGCCTCGATGACGGCGCGCAGCTCGGGGGAGAGCCGGTTGAGCGCGGCGCCGAGGTCGCCGTGCTCGACGCCGAGCAGGACCGTGTCCTCCGCCGAGGCGGTCCAGGCCCCCGTGCCGGGCCGGGCCTCCGTGCCGGTCCAGGCCTCCGCGCCGGGCTCGGCGCCGCTGCCGATCCAGCGGGAACCGCTGCCGCGCAGCGCCGACACGAGCCGCCGGACGGCGATCGTCCACAACCAGCCGGCCGCTTCGTCCCCCTCGAACCGCCCCGCCGACCGCCACACCGCCAGGAACGTCTCCTGCAGCGCGTCGTCCACGACGTCAGGATCGGCGCAGCGGCGGGCCAGCCGGGCGCGCAGCCAGGGGGCGTGCCGCCGGTGCAGGACGCGCAGCGCCCGGGCGCTGCCCGCGGCGACGGCGGCGACGAGCTGGGCGTCGGTGGCGTCGTCCGTGACAGGACTGTGGGGCGGCGGGCGGCGGCGGAACGGGTTCACGCCCTGTCTATCGCAGACCGCGCCCGTCCCGGTTCACGCGGGGGTCAGCGGTCGCCGGCCCAGCGGGTGATCACCACGGTCGTGCCGCGTCCCGGGGCGCTCTCCAGGTGGAACTCGTCCACCAGCCGTTTGGCCCCGCCCAGCCCGTGCCCGAGGCCGCCGCCGGTGGAGTAGCCGTCGGCCAGGGCGATGCCCGGGTCGGTGATGCCGGGGCCCTCGTCGGAGATCGTCAGCCGGAGGCCGGCGCGCGGCGGCGGCAGCAGGTGCTCGATCAGCAGGCTCCCGCCGCCTCCGTGCACGTAACAGTTGCGCACCAGCTCGCTGGCCGCCGTGATGAGCTTGGTCTGCGCGACGAGCCCGAACCCCGCCTCCAGGGACGCCGCGCGCACCGCGTGACGCGCGGTGAGCAGGTCACGCTCGGCGCGGATGGGCAGCGAGCGGGTCGTCACCGACTTCGCGGGCTCCCGGTCAGCCAAGACAAGCCTCTCCTTGCCGTCCGGTTATTTGTCGCGTGGCAAATATATAGGATCATGTCCTCGGTCGCAGGTCCGGGGTGTAACGCGGGTGCCCGCAGAGTTATTTGCTATTGTGCAAGTTTGTCAGTGGCGCGCGCTCGCGCCTGGAGATAGAGGTCACGCGTTGGGCAGCATTTCCGAAGGCGTTTACGCAGTGCGACAGGCGATGCACGCGGCCCCGCCCTATGCCGTGCCGGAGGCGCTGCGCGACGCGGTGACCCTGCACTTCGCCGTCGAGCAGGTCGAGGTGCTGCTGGCCGACTGCGCGCTGCTCACGCTGCGTCCGGTGCTGGCGGAGCCGGCGCCGGGCGAGCGCGGCCTCGCCATCGACGGCACGCCCGCCGGCCGCGCCTTCGCCGCCCAGGTGCCCCAGCTCGAGGGCACCGTGCTGCACCTGCCGGTCAGCGCCTGCGGCGAGCGGATCGGCGTGCTCTGCCTGGGCTTCGCCACGCCGCCCGGCACGGCGGTCGTCGAGGACCTGCAGGAGATCGCCACCGCGCTCGGCCACGCACTGCGCGACGCCGACCGCATCACCGACCGTTACCACCGGGTACGCCGAGCCGCCCGTCTCACCCTCGCCGCCGAGATGCAGTGGGCCCTGCTGCCCGGCTTCGGCCACCAGGGCGACGGCTACCGCCTGGCCGGCCAGCTCGAACCCGCCTACGCCGTCTACGGCGACAGCTTCGACTGGGCCTGCGGCCCCAGCGGCCTCATCCTCTCGGTCACCGACGGCATGGGCGCCGGCGTCGAGGCCGCCATGCTGACCACGCTCACCATCACCGCCCTCCGCAACGCCCGCCGCTCGGGCGCGGGCCTGGAGGAGCAGGCGGGCCTCGCCGACGAGGCCATCTACGGCCAGTACGGCGGCCGCCTGCACGTCTCGACCCTGCTGATGCGCTTCGACGCCGTCACCGGCGAGACGGCCCTGGTGGACGCCGGCTCGCCGCGCGTCATGCTCATGCGCGCCGGCCAGGTCCGCCGCGTCGAGCTGGAGCAGCAGCTCCCGCTCGGCATGTTCGGCAACACCGCCTACACCGAGCAGCACCTGCAGCTGGAGCCCGGCGACCGGCTCATCGTGGCCAGCGACGGCGTCTACTCCTCGCGGTCCAAGGGCGGCGTCGAGTTCGGCCTCTCGTCGCTGGAGTCCCTGATCAAAACCACGCGAATGCAGCCCGCCGACGAGGCCGTGCGGACGATGGTCCGAGGACTGCTGGACTTCCGGAGGGGCATGGAGGTGCTGGATGATGCGGTCGTGGTATGTCTCGATTGGACCCCTGATCCCCATCCGGGGCCAAAGCCATCCGGGCCGCATCCCGGGCGAGAACGACCATGACCGGCAATCTCACTGAGTGGATAGCGTGTGATAGACGAGCCTGTTCCACCCGTTGAAGCACCCGACCCCTTCGTCGGCCAGCTGCCGCCGACGGAGTGGGCCGTCATCGAGAGGGAGGCGGCGGCCCTGGTGGCAGTATGGGGCCGCTCACGGCAGGCGTTCGCCACGAAGGTGTCCTCCATCCAGCTCCAGGCGCTGCTGACCATCGAGAAGCACGAGACGATCAACCTGAGCCGGCTCGCCACGGCGCTCGGCGCGGTGCCCTCGTCCGCCAGCCGGCTCTGCGACCGGCTAGAGGCGGCCGGGCTCGTCCGGCGCTCCCACTGCGAGGAGGACCGGCGCGAGCTGACCCTCTCCCTCACCCCCTCCGGCCGGGCCCTCATCCAGGAGCTCCAGCAGTTGCGGCGCGACGACCTCGCCCGCGTGCTCAGCGCGATGCCGCCGGCCGGGCGCATCGCGCTGCTGCGGGGGCTGCAGGCCTTCGCCGAGGCCGCCGACCGGGTCACCGCGCGCGAGGCGCCGGAGGAGGACGACGACTGGACGCAGATCGCGGCTCGCCTGCTGGCCTGACCGGCCGTGGGTAGCGTTACGGGATGAGGATCGCAGCACCGCTGGTGGCCGCGTGCACGCTGGTCGCGGCCGTGGCCTGCGCGCCCGGGCGCGACGCGCGCACCACCCCGGCGCCCACCCGGACGCCTGCCCCGACGCCCGCCCTGACGTCCGTCCCGGCGCCCACCTCGACGTCCGCCCTCGCTTCCCGATCTCCCGGCGCCCCCACCCCCGGCCCCGTCGCCACCCCCGCCGTCACCGGCGCGGGCTGGCGTTACGCCTACGTCAGCGACCGCCCCGACACCCGGCTCACCGACCTCGCGGCCGCCGGCCCCCGCGAGGCGTGGGCCGCCGGGTCCGCGGCCGGCGAGCTGCTGCTCCTGCGCCACGACGGCACCGCCTGGCGCCCGGCCGAACCGCCGCCCGGGCGGATCCGGGTGCCGCCCGGCGCGGACGTGCGCGTCGCCGCCTCCGGCCCCGCCGACGTCTGGCTGCTGCTCCCCGAGATCGGGGCGGACGAGCAGGTCGAGGCGCTGAGCGCGGTCCGCTGGGACGGCTCCGCCTGGCACCGCGTCCCCGGCAGGATCGACGCCCCCGCCGTCGCCGACTTCGCGGTGCTCGGCCCCGCCGACGCCTGGGCCGTCCACGGCGCCGGCCGCCCGCTGGCCACCCACTGGGACGGCCGCTCCTGGACCGACGTGCCGCTCCCCGGCGACGCCGAGGCGGCCGCGCTGAGCGGCACCGGCCCCGCCGACCTGTGGGCGGTCGGCGCCCGCCACTCCGGCCGGGGCGTCACCGGGAGCGAGCTGAGCCAGCCCGCCGCGATGCACTGGGACGGCCGCTCCTGGCGGCTGGTCCCCACCCCGGAGTACGCGTTCGCCGCCCCCAAGCCGCCCGAGGGCAGCGCCGGGCTGGAGGGCGTGCTCGCGCTGTCGCCGACCGACGTGTGGGCGATCGGCACCCACACCTTCAACCACGGCGAGGCGGCCGACGAGCCCGCCGACCCGCCCCCGATCCTGCTGCACTGGGACGGCCGGGCCTGGAGCAGGCACACCGCGCCGAAGGCCGGCTACTGCTGCCCCCGCCTGGCCGAGAGCCCCTCGGGCGGCGGCGTCCTGGTGGTGACCGGCAGCCCGCGCCTCCGCGACACCTGGCGGATGGCGGCTCCCGGCGGGCCGGCGGCCCGGCTGCCGCGCCTGCCCGCGATCCCCGGGCTGAAGCGCTCGCAGTTCTTCACCGCCGCCGGGCTGGCCCGCTCGGGCACGGTCACGTGGGCGGCCGGCACGCTGGAGGCCGACGGCGGCTTCTGGCGGCGCGCCGCCATCGCGGCCGCCGGCTGATTATGATCGCCGGATGGACCGCGACCGAGCCCGGCAGTTAGCGGGGGAGATGCTCCTCTACTGCTTCGCCGCGATGCTGCTGACCGGCGGATACCTGGCGTTCTTCTACACGCCGAGCGGGGCGGAGGTGGCCTACGACGGCTGGTACGCGCCGCTGCGCGGCACCCCGATCTCGGAGGCCTACGCCTCGATGCTCAGGATCAGCACCGAGGTGCCCGGCGGCCTGCGGGTCAGGCAGATCCACGCGGGCACGACCACCGTCCTCGCGCTGGGCGCCACGTTGTGGGCCGTGCTCGGCCGGGTCGGGCCCGGCCTCGCCGTCCTGTGCCTGGCCGGCGTCCTCGCCGTGTCCGGGCAGGCCGCCGCCGACGAGCCGGCCTTCGTGGCGCTGCCGGTCCCGGTCTGGTACGCCCTGCACCTGGCCGCGGCGCTGGCCGTGCTCGTGACGCTGGTGGTCTGCTCCCGGCGCGAGGCCGCCCGGCGGCCCCGCACGCCCGCCTTCACGGCCCTGGCCATCGGGCTCACGCTGCTGCTGATCTTCGTGTTCTAGCCCATCTTGAGTATCCACTTCCAGCCCGAGCACTCGCCCGTGGGCCGCGTGGCGTTGCCGCGGCAGACCTGGACGCGGATCCGCAGCACGTTGCGGTAGTCCTTCTTGAACGTGCCCACCCCGGGCCGGCAGTTGTAGAAGCCGTAGCTCTTCCAGCGCCCGTCGCGCGAGTCCTGCGCGTTGAGCACGGCCCACGCGCACCCCTTGCCGCGGGTGTCCTCCAGACTGCCCCGCACCAGGTAGCCGAACTGGTGGAGGTACGCCTTGCCCCAGGAGCTCGCCATCCCGTCGGCGGAGTGCACCGGCCCCCACTTCCAGATCGCGGGCTGGGCCGAGGCGGGCCCGGCGGCGACCGTCAGCGGCAGGACGGCGGCGGCGGCGAGCAGGGCGAGCTTACGCATGAGGGGACTCCGTGAGATGCGCGACGAGAATCGGAGACCTCTACAGATAAGGCCCCGTACTTGTGACCGGCTTGGAGCCGGATGGTCCCTACGACGTCGCCAGCCGCGCGGGGAAGCCGCCGGTCGCGATCGGGCCCCAGCGCTCGATGCGCACGCGGATCAGCGACTTGTCCTGGCGCCGCATGGCCTCGCGGTACTCCTCCCAGTCGGGGTGCTCGCCGGCGATGCACCGGTAGTACTCGACCAGCCCGTCCAGCGCCTCGGGCATGTCCAGCACCTCGGCGCGGCCGTCCACCTGCACCCAGGGGCCGTTCCAGTCGTCGGACAACACGCAGATCGACACCCGCTCGTCGCGCTTGGCGTTGCGGGTCTTGGCCCGCTCGGGATAGGTGGACACCACGATCCGCCCCTCGCCGTCCACGCCGCAGGTGACGGGGGAGAGCTGCGGCCGCCCGTCGGCGCGGGCGGTCGACAGCAGGCCGTGGTGCCGGGGGCGGAGGAAGTCGAGCAGCTCGGGCAGCTCGACGCGGTTCGCGGTGGCGATGTTCGGAGCCATCTGCACGTGCCTTTCAGGGTCGGACGCTTCGGCCTCCGATCCTGCCATCAGGCGAGGGCGGCCTCGTCGACCAGGGCGACCCGGACGGCCCGCGGGTCGTTCCCGGCCAGCGGGACGGCGAAGACCGCGGTGCGCCCGTCCCGCGCCCCGTAGACCACGAAACGGGTGCCGTCCTCGTCCCACGTCTCGCGCACGTCCGAGATGAGGCCGGCGGAGGCCGAGCAGTACGCGGGGCTGCGGCGCAGCAGGTGCAGCGTGGCCTCCAGGGGCGCGTCCCCGGCGGCCGGGGCGGCGAGCGGCGGCCGGAGCCGGACGCGCAGGCGGCGCAGCGGGACGAGCCAGTACCGGTCCAGCTCCGCCGACAGGCCGAGCAGCACCGCGATCTCCAGTACGGCGGGCGGCACCGCCGGCGGGTGCGCGGCCGGCGCGCCCGTGGCCAGGAGCCCGGCCGCGAGCAGCAGCCCGGCGCGGGCGAAGGCCCGCACGTCCACCGGCCGGTCGGAGTGCGGGCCGAGGCAGCCGCACGAGGAGGCGGGCGCGGCCACGTGGGCGTAGGCGAGGTAAGCGAGGAACCCCGCCGACAGCAGCGCGGCGGCCGCGCCGTCCAGGGGGTGGAGCGGCGGCGCGAGCAGCGCCGCCGCCACGGCCAGCTCCACCAGCCCGGCCAGGCGGAGCGCCGGGACCGCGCGCGTCGCGCCGACGAGCCGGGCCAGGGCGGTCCGCCCGGCCTGGGCCCGCATCCGCCTGCTGAACAGCTTCGCCAGCCCCGCCCAGAGGAGGAAGAAGGCGATCACGTACGGCTGCGACGCGGCGATCCCGTCCATCACGTTCCTCCAGGTGACTAGTGCGGCGAGAAGACGGTGGCGATGTCGACCTCGTTGGTGTCCGGCCGCCAGGCGCCGAGGATCTGCACGTGCTGGGCGACCTTCAGCAGCGACAGGTCCGACGTCGGCGGGGACTCGGAGTGGATGGCGACCGACTTGCCGGGCACGACGTGGCACAGCACCTCGTGCCCGTTGTGGTCCAGGCGGAGGGTCTGGTCCTTGATGTCGGTGATGTGGCCCTTGATGTTGACGATGTTCAGCCACACCGCCTCGGCGGCCAGCATGCCGTCGGGCATGCGGACGCCGCGCGCGTACAGGCCGTCGCCCGGCCTGGCCTGGTCGAAGCCGACCGGGCCGAGCTTCCACAGGCTGGTGCCGTCCACGACCCTGATGGTGTGGAAGACCATGTTCGAGCCGAGGACGAGCAGCGTGTTGTCCTTGATCGAGCGGATCCGGCCCTCGGCGAAGTTCGGGTCGGGGGTCCCGGGCTCGACGTCGGCACTGGTCGCGGCGAAGGCGGCCTCCGGGCCGAGCGAGCCGAGCGCGGTCGCGGCCACGACGCTCGCGCCGCCGCCGAGCACGGCGGACCTGAGCATGTCCCTTCTGGTGCGCAGCATGCCCGCCTCCCTCACGCCGTCGAGATCTCGGCCGGGCGCAGGCCCGCGGACAGGCTGGCGATGCGGCTGAACGCGGCCGGGGTGAGGTCGATCAGCCGGTTGCTGGCGCAGGTGGCGCCGCAGCAGCTCCGCTCGCCGCAGAACAGGTCGGTCTGCGGGCCGCAGTCGGCGATCGAGGTGACGACGCTGGTGCCGGTGCACAGCGCCGTGGTGCGGTGCTGGAACCCGCAGGTGCGGCGGGAGAGGCCGACGCCGCAGGTGTCGGGGTGGGTGATGGCCCAGCAGGCGTCGGAGGTGTTGGGCCAGGCGTGCTGGAGGCTGCTGGAGTTGCAGGTGCCGCAGGCTCCCTTGCCGGTGCTGCTGCAGGGGCCCCAGGCGTTGCCGCAGCAGAACCAGGAGACCTCTCCTTGGACGGGGCCGAGTAAGTCGGCGGGCGGGCCGGACGACGTGGTACGCGCCATGCGCGTCTCCCTTCGGGCGAGCTTCGGGGGGTTTGAAGCTTTCCGACTCGATCTATGAGTACCATGTAAGGATTTTTCGTCAATGCCCCATCTGTCGCCACAGGCCCCACACGCAAAAGCCGCCCGCGCCGGTGGCGGCGGGCGGACTTCGGGAAGGTACTGCTCGGGACTTATCGGTTCTTCGTCACGGGCTCGGCGTCGGCGTCGGCGTGGGAGTCGGCGTGGGCGTCACCGTGTCGGTGGGTGTCGTGGTGGGGGTCTCCGTCGGGGTCGTCGTGGGCGTCTCCGTCGGGGTCGTGGTGGGGGTCTCCGTGGGGGTCTCGGTGGGGGTCACGGTGGGGGTGGCGGTCGGCGTGGGGCACTGGGCAGGCGTGCGCCACGTCGGCTGCGGGGCCCACCACTGCCCGATGCGGCCCCAGCCCCGCCAGGTGCGCTTGACCGGGCGCGACAGGTCGTAGACGTACAGGGCCGTGCCGCTCTCGCCGTCCTCGGCCGCGGTCGAGGTGACCGACACCCAGTCGCCCTGCTTGACGGCGCTGTTGCCGCGGCGGCCGGCGAAGGTCCTGGTGTCCTCGCCGATCGTGTACGTCTGCTCGAAGCCGTCCTGGCTGCGTACCGTGATGGAGCCCTCCGCCACGGCGGTCGCCTGGCCCGTCTGGGCGAACAGGGTCACCGAGCCGCAGCCGTCCTTCGTGGCCACCGCGAACTCGCCGTGCATCGCTCCGACGAAGCCCCACGGGCTGAGCGGCGCGAGTTCGGGGGTGGGGGTCTCGGTGGGAGTGTCGGTCGGGGCGTCGGTGACGGTCACCGTCTCGGTGGGGGTGGCCGTGTCCGTGGGGGTGTCCGTGGGGGTGGTCGTCGGGGCGGTCGTGTCGGTGGGCGTCGCGGTCGGATCGGCGGGGGTGGTGCTGCCCGCCGCGGCGGCGGCCACGCCGGCCCCGCCCGCCGCCATTAACACCGCCGTCGCGGCCACGAACAGCGGGCGCCGCAGCCGGTTGTCGCGATGATGATCGGCATTCATAGGCGTTACCTTTCGTCTCATTCGCGGACATTCATCTCATGAGAACCCCGCCGGACTAAGGCACCCGTAAACCGCCGTCCCTCGTGCCCCCGTCCCGGGGTCCCGCCCGGAAAGCGCTGCCCACTCTCACGTCGTCTATGCCGGGATGCGAACATCGGAACGTTCGACCCTTACGGCGTTAGGCAGAAGCATGGCAAGTGACCAGGGCCGCAAGGCTCTCGTGGTCCGGGGCGGCTGGGAAGGGCACGCCCCGGTGGAGGCCACGGAGCTGTTCATCCCCTTCCTCGAGAAGCACGGCTTCGAGGTGCGGAGAGCGGACTCACCGGAGCCGTACGCGGACTCCTCGTACATGTCCGGCGTCGACCTCATCGTGCAGTGCTACACCATGGGAACCATCCAGCCCGAGGAGCTGAAGGGGCTGGAGGCCGCCATCCGGGCCGGCACCGGGATGGCCGGCTGGCACGGCGGCATCGCCGACTCCTACCGCAACTCCTCCGACTACCTGCACCTCATCGGCGGCCAGTTCGCCTGCCACCCGGGCAAGCACCCGGACGAGCGGGAGGGCACGCAGGCCGACAACTTCGTCCCCTACACGGTGAACCTGCTCCCCGAGGCGGCCGCCCACCCCATCACCCAAGGGCTCGCCGACTTCGACCTCGTCACCGAGCAGTACTGGGTCCTGACCGACGCCTACATCGACGTGCTCGCCACCACCACCCAGCAGGTCCGCCCCTGGGACCCGTGGCACCGCGAGGTCACCTCGCCCGCCCTGTGGACCCGGCAGTGGGGCGAGGGCCGCATCTTCGTCACCACCCCCGGCCACAGCCTGGACGTCCTCCAGCACGACACCGTGCGGACCATCATCGAGAGGGGCATGTTGTGGGCCAGCCGCTGAACGTCGGCGTCGTCGGCACCGGCGCGATCTCGGCGCAGTACTTCCGCACCATCGACCGTCTGCCGCAGCTCCGCCTCGCGGCCGTCGCCGACCTCGACCCCGCCCGGGCCGCCGAGGCCGTCGCCCCCTACCCGGGCACGCCGGTCCGGTCCGTCGCGGAGCTGATGGCCGACCCGGGCGTGGACGTCGTGCTCAACCTCACCGTCCCGGCCGCCCACGCCGAGGTCGCGCTGCTCGCCATCGCCGCGGGCAAGGACGTCTACTGCGAGAAGCCCCTGGCCGCGACCTCCGCGGACGCGGCGCGGGTGCTCCGGGCCGCCGAGGAGGCGGGCGTGCGCGTCGGCTGCGCCCCGGACACCGTGCTCGGCACCGGCACCCAGACCGCCCGCAAGGCCGTGGACGACGGACTCATCGGCCGGCCCGTCGCCGCCACCGCCACGATGGTCACCCCCGGCCACGAGCGCTGGCACCCCAATCCCGACTTCTACTACGTCCCCGGCGGCGGCCCGCTCCTCGACATGGGGCCGTACTACATCACCAGCCTCGTCACGCTGCTCGGCCCGGTCGCCACCGTGGTGGGCGCGGCCTCCCGCCCGCGCGCCAAGCGCACGATCGGCTCGGGCCCGCGGCGCGGCGAGGAGATCCCGGTGAGCGTGGACACCCACGTGACGGGCGTCCTCGTACACGCCTCGGGCGCGCTGTCCACGCTGGTGATGAGCTTCGACGCGGCGGCCACCAGGGCGCCGCACATCGAGGTGCACGGCGAGCGCGGCTCGCTCGTCGTCCCCAACCCCAACCACTTCGACGGGCTCGTCCAGGTGGCCGGGGTGGGCGACGAGGACTGGCGCGACCTGCCGGAGTCGGCCGGCTACGTGGACGGGGGCCGGGGGATCGGCCTGGCCGACCTCGCCGTCACGCCCGCGGGCGAGGAGCCGCGGGCGGGCGGGACGCTCGCCTACCACGTGCTCGACGTCATGGAGTCGCTGCTCGCCTCGGCGCACTCGGGGGCGGCGGTGCCGGTCGCCAGCACCTGCGAGCGCCCGGCGCCGGTGGCGCTGCGCACGCTCTGACCAGCCGCATCAAGGGCGCCGGATCATAGGCGCCGGGTCACGGGCCCTGTCATGGGCCCTGGGTCATGAGCCCTGGGTCATGGGTCATGGGCGCGGGGAGGTCCGCGTCCATGACCCGCTCCAGCCGCGGTGCGAGCGCCGCCCGGAGGCGGCCACGCACTTGCGGCACACCTCGCCGATCTCCTCGGCCGCGCCGCCCGACTCCGGGAACACCTCGGGCCAGCGCACGTGGTGGAAGCGCAGCAGCCGGGCCCGGCTCAGCGGGAGGCCGCACAGGGTCTGGTTGGTGCCGGGCTGCCAGGCGTGCGCCTCGCCGGCCGGCATGCGCACGCCGTTCTCGTCGCGCCACTGCCCGGAGGCCGCGACGGACGGCTCGCCCCGCCGATGTCCCGCCATGTCGTGCCGTCCGATCACATCGTGCCGGGGAAGGCCGCGTAGTAGCCGCCGACCTCGTCGCGGTAGCGGGTGTCGCGGTACGTGGACTCGTCGAACTCCGGCGCCTTCTTGATCTCGTCCTTGGTCCTGCCGATGTAGAGCTTGCGCTCGTCGGGGTCGATGCGCTCCACCGCGCCGGCCGGGATCAGCACCTTCCTGCCGAAGATCCACGGGCCGGTGTCCACGATCACGTAGCTGTCGCCGACGGCGTTGTTGGCCTCGTCCACCGAGCCGACCTTGCCGTCGCTCGCGTCCACCTCGTAGCCGACGAGGTCGATGGACTCGTGCGCGCTGAGCTCGGGGCGGTATCGCCACAGATTCTCGGTCGTCATACCGGGCCCCTACCCCGTCACAGCGCGGCAAGCCCGGCGCCGGTCAGCGCGAGGCTGACCACGGAGGCCGCCGCCCGGACCGTGTTCCACGCCGTCCACCTGCGCGAATAGTCCTGCCACGAGATCGTGCCGGCCTCCAGGGCGTTGTTCATCGGGACGTTCAGCGCCGCGGTGACCAGGAACGAGCCGGCGAAGCTCACCCCGGCCGCCGCGAGGAACCAGGTCGCCGCCGCGCCGTCCGCCAGCAGCCCGGCGACGAGCGCCGCCACCGGCGAGCCCAGGAACACGACGAAGAGCCACGGATTGAGGATCTTGCGGTTGACGCCGCGCATGGCCGCCTCGGCCTGCGCGGGCTCCACCGCGTTCAGTCCCGGCACGACGGACATGGAGAAGGCGTAGAACAGGCCGGCGAGCAGGCCGTGCAGGACGAGGGTGACGAGCGCGAGAGTCAGCATGCCGCCATGGTGGCGCGGCGCGGGCGAGCCGGTCCATGCGAAGGACGCTCGCCCGCATGCGCGATGCTCTACCGCGGGGCCGGCCCCGCCATGCTCCAACGCGGAGCCGGCCCCGCCATGCTCTACCGCGGGGCCAGCCGCTGGGCGTGGATCAGCCCGATCACCCGCTCCAGGTCGGGCGTCAGGTACCGGTCGTCGCCGAGCGGCGCGACGGAGCGGCGCAGCTCCGCGTGCAGCGCCCGCGTCCCCGCGCCGAGCGGCAGGCCCGCCATCCGGCCCGCGATGAGGTCCACGCCCTGCGCCGCCATCAGGTACTGGACCGCGAGCACGACCTCCAGCCGGTCGAGGTTCTCGTGCAGGTGCCGCAGCGAGGCCATGGCCATCGTGTTGTGGTCCTCCTGCCCGTCCTTGACCGGGCGGGACAGGGTGCCCGCCGGGTGCGCCCTGACCTGCATCTCCGGCACCAGCGCGGCGGCCACGGTCTGCGCCTGCACCAGGCCGGAGTTCAGCCCGGGGCTGCCGCCGGCCAGGTTGGCGGGCAGGCCGTAGCTCCAGCGCGGCGACAGCAGCCGCCCCGACAGCTCCTGCGACAGCACGCCGACGTCGGCGACCTCGGCGTTCAGGCTGTCGGCGAGGTGGCCCATGACCGAGGCGTCCCAGTTGCCGCCCATGACGAACTCGTAGCGCCCGCCGGCCCGCCGGAACACCAGCGGGTTGGAGGTCGAGGAGTTCGCCTCGCGCAGCAGGGCCCGGCGGGCGTCGGCGAGCTCGTGCCACAGCCCGGCCAGGACGTGCGGGGCGGCCCGCACCGAGACCGCGTCCTGCACGCGGGGCTCGTAGTTCGCCGGGTCGAGCCGCCTGCGGCCCTCCTCGGTCATCCAGCCCGAGCCGGCGACCAGCTCGCGCAGCCGGGCGGCGACCGCGTTCTCCTCCGGGATGTGCCGTTCGGCGTGCGTCCGGGCGTCCAAGGAGCCGCGCTCGGCCCTGGTCGCCTCCATGAACAGCGCGAACGCGCCCTCCGCCTGGCCGGCGAGGACGGTGGCGCGGCGCACGGCGTCCAGGAAGGAGGCGGCGGCCGTGGTGCTGCCGCTGACGATCGGCAGCGCCTCCCCGGCCTGCAGCGTGAACGTCCTGGCCAGGCCGGCTCGCGGCAGCATCGCCGCGGCCGGGCCTTCGGCGCCCCGGTAGCGGACCGGCGCCTGCTCCCCGATCATCGCCAGCCCCATGGCGGCCTGCGGCTGGAGGTCGCCGGTGCCGAGCGAGCCGATCTGCGGCATGCGCGGCACGACCCCGGCGTTGACCAGGTCCAGCAGCCGCTGCGCGACCTCGGGGCGGACGCCGTAGCGGCCCCTGGCCATCTGGTTGGCCTTGATCACCATGGCCAGCCGCGCCACCCCGTCGGGGAACGGCGGCCCGACGCCGGCGGCGTGCGAGCGGAGCACGTTGCGCTGGAAGCGCTCGGCCTGCGCCGGGTCCAGCGGGCGGTCCTTGAGCGGGCCGAGCGCCTGGTTCCAGCCGTACACGCGCTGCCCGCCGCGCTCCAGCGCGGCGAGCGCCCCGGCGCGGGAGCGCCGCATCCGCTCCTGCGCGGCCGGGGCGAGCCGCACCGTGACGGGCCGCCCTTCGAGGATCGCGAACGCGTCCGCGACCGAGAACGACCCGCCGTCCAGCACCAGGGAGGCGGCCTGCCGCGCGGCCGCGGGCGGCTCGGCGACCGCCCGTCCCGGCGCGGCCTGTCCCGGCGCGGCCTGTCCCGGCACGACGCACAACGCCGCCAGCAGCCCCGTGCCGGCGGCCGCCCGTATGAGCTTCATGACGCCCGGTTATAGCCAGGAACGCCCGCCCCGGCCCCGCGCCTCCCCACCGCCAGGACGATCGCTGACCCGGCGATTGCGCGAAGCTGACGGGCTCCGCCCGGCCTGCGCGATCCCGCGCGCCGACGATCAGCTACGCGCAGGAACAGGCAGCGGAGCCCTGGGCGGACCGGAAAAGATCATGTATGGTGAGCGCGGTTCGTCCTCCTGAACGGCCTGGAGCCCGCCGTGCCGCAGATGTCCCGCCGCCAGGTTCTCTCCCTGATCCCCGCCGCCGGCCTGCTGGCCGTGGCCGCCCCCCTGCGCGCCGCCGCCGCCTCGGCCGGGTACGACCACGCCCGCGTGATCGCCAACACCGTCGCCATGCTCGCCGGCACCCCCGAGGTCAACGCCCGCCCTGAGGTCGCCGCGAAGCTCGCCGCCATCCTCACCACCGCCAGGCAGCGCCTGACGGCGATGGACCGGGCGGGCGCCGGCGAGCTGTTCGCCGGCCTCGCGCTCGGCGCCGACGACGTCAACCTCCGCCTCGCCTTCCAGTACCTGTACGAGATCGCGCTCGCGACCCGCGTCCCCGGCGGGCAGCTCGACGGCGACGCCGCCGCCCAGCGCCGCGTCGCCGACGGCCTCCAGTGGCTGCACGAGCGCTACTACGGCGACCAGGCGAAGGGCTACTACGGCAACTGGCACACCTGGGAGATCGGCATCCCCACCCACGTGACCAGGACGCTCGCCCTGCTCGCCGGCCGGTTGCGCGAGGAGCGGCCGGCCCTGACGGCGACGTACCTCGCCACCATGGACGCCTACCTCCGCAACGGCAGGAACGGCGACGTCGACCTCGACTCCCGCTTCCACACCGGCGCGAACCTGGCCGACATCACCGCCAACCGCATCCTCCAGGGCGCGCTCACCGCCGACGACGCCCGCCTCGCCAAGGCCATCGCCGACCAGTCCACCGTCTTCGCCACCGTCGACCCGTACGCCCTCCAGCACGGCGTCACCGACGGCTACTACCGCGACGGCTCCTTCATCCAGCACGCCTCGGTCGCCTACACCGGCTCCTACGGCCGCGCCCTGCTGACCCGCGTCGTCCAGACGCTGAAGACGCTCGACGGGGCGACCACCGACGGCCTCGCCGGCCTGCCCGGCGTCGTGTACCAATGGATCACCGACGGCTTCGCCCCGCTGATCTTCGAGGGCTGGATGATGGAGATCGTCAAGGGGCGGGCGGTCTCGCGCACCACCACCGGCTACGCCGACGTCGGCGTCATCGTCGAGGCCGTCGCCGACCTCACCGACCACCTGCCGGCCGAGGACGCGACGGCGCTGAAGAAGTACGTCAAGCACCTGCCGGCCGCCGACACCGCCGCGTTCGTCTCGCCCGTCAGCATCGCCCGCTACGCGGCCATCCGCGCCGACGCCGCCGTCCCGGCCGCCGACCTCAACCCGCCCGCGCGCTGCGTCGCCTTCAACGCGATGGACCGCACCGTGCACCGCCGCCCCGGCTGGGCCTTCGCCCTCGCGCGCAGCTCCGAGCGCGTCAGCAAGTACGAGTACATGAGCGGCGAGAACCTCATGCCGTGGTTCCAGGGCGACGGCGCCCACTACCTCTACCTGGCCGGCGAGGACCAGCGCGAGGTCTTCGGCGTCGACTACTACACGACGGTCTCGCCGTACCGGCTGGCCGGGGTGACCGCGCCGGTGGAGGAGCGCCGCACGGTCCCCGAGCTGTACGGCGGCCGCCTGTGGTACGAGAACCCGTCGCACCCGCTGAACTTCACCTCCTCCTCCGAGTCGCAGAACGCCTACGTGTACTTCCCGGTCGCCGGGAACGCCTTCTCCGGCGGCGCGACGCTCGGCCCGTACGGCGTGGCCGGCCTGGTCCAGTCCGACGACGCCGCCTGGACCGCCAAGCAGGCCGGCCTGCTGCCGGACGACTTCGTCGCCTACCGCGACGCCCGCGCCACCAAGTCGTGGTTCCTGCTGGACGACGAGGTCGTGGTGCTCGCCGCGGACGTCTCCGGTCAGGGCGGCCGGGCCGCGGTCACCACCGTGGACAGCCGCATCGCCGCCCCCGCCGACCCGGTCGCGATCACCGGCGAGACCTGGACGGGCGCGCCGTGGCAGCAGGGCGCCGCCACGGCCGCGCCGCGCTGGCTCCGCTACGCCAACGCCGCCCGCGGCACCGCCATCGGGTACGCCTTCCTCACCAGGCAGCCGGTCGCCGCCACCCTGGAGCCGGTCACCCGCAGCCGCCGGGCCGTCCGCACCTCGAACCCGGACACCCCGGTCACCAAGCACGTCTTCACCGCCGCGATCACCCACCCCGCGACCGGCGAGCTGCCCGCCCTCGCCTACGCCCTGGTGCCGAACGCGACCGAGGCCCGCCTCCGCGGCTACGCGGACGGCCCGCTGAAGGTCGTCGCCAACACCCGGCACGTCCAGGCGATCGAGCACCGGGGCCTCGGCCTGCTGGCCGCCAACGCCTTCACCGGCGGCCCGCACCACGCCGGCCGCCTGCTGCTGGACGGCCCGGCCTCGGTCCTCGTCCGCACGTCGGGGCCGGAGGTGCGGGTCGCGCTGGCCGACCCGACGACGAAGCGCGACCGGGTCACGGTCGTCCTGCACGGCCGGTCCCTGCGGCTGGAGCAGGCCGACGAGGGGGTGACGGCCCGCCGCGTCCCCGGCGGCACCCTGATCCAGGCCACCACCCGCCACGCCTACGGGCGCACCCTGACCGCCACCCTCCGGTGAGCGCCAAGTCGGGCGCTGGTCGCCCTAAGTGATCCCCAAGAGGATCACAAGTGCCGCCTGCCACGCTGGTCGAAGCACCATCACCGAAGGAAAGGACCTTTCGCGATGAACGACTTTGAGAGCGGCGCGCGCGAGCTGACCGAGGGCGAGCTCGCCGCGGTCAACGGCGGCATGTGGGCCAACTACGACTGGATGAACTACGACTGGCGCGACGCCGTCATCGACGCCCTTCCGTAACCACCGCCGCGAACACCGCGCCGGGGCCGGCTCTCCGCGGCCGGCCCCGCGCGTCGCGGGCGGCGACACTGGCGCAATTCCAAAACAGGATTCTAGTATTGCCGTGAAGCCCCGCGTCGGGCACGGGCCCCAGGAGAGGACGGCCATGGGCGGCGTACTGGAAGGCAAGGTCGCGGTAGTCACCGGAGCGAGCAGGGGCATCGGCGCCGCCATCGCGGTACGGCTGGCCGCCGAGGGCGCGAAGGTCGTCGTCGCCGCCCGTACCGTGGAGGCCGCGCAGAGCCGGCTCGAAGGCACGATCGGCGACACCGTCGCCCGGATCGAGGCGGCCGGCGGCACCGCCTCCGCCCACGCCACCGACCTGGCCCGCGAGCAGGACCGGCAGGACCTCGTCCAGGCCGCCGGGCAGCGCTACGGGCAGATCGACATCCTGGTCAACAACGCCGCCGTCACCTACTTCGCGCCGGTGCCCGACTTCACCGACCGCCGCTACCGGCTGATGTTCGAGGTGCAGGTCACCGCGCCGTTCCACCTGTCGCAACTGGTCGTGCCCGGCATGCGGGCGCGGGGCGAGGGCTGGATACTCAACATCTCCTCCATCGCCGCCCGCCACCCCACGTTCCCGCCCGGCCCGTACGCCGGCTTCGGCGGCACGGTCTACGGCATGTGCAAGGCCGCGCTCGAACGCTTCACCACGGGCCTGGCCGCCGAGCTGTACGCCGACAACATCGCGGTGAACGCGCTCTCCCCGAACCAGGTCGTGCCCACCCCCGGCACCCTCTTCCACCGCCTCACCACCGACGACGCCCCCGGGAACGAGCCGCCGGAGGTCATGGCGGAGGCCGCGTTCGCCCTGTGCCACCGCCCGGCCGCCGCCCTCACCGGCCGCATCGCCTACTCCCAGGATTTGCTGGCCGAGCTGCGGAGCGCCGCCGGGTAGCCGGCCGGGTCACTCCGGGCGCGGGCGGCCGAGCAGCCGTTCGATGCTGCGGCGCTCCCGCTTGGTGGGACGGCCCGCGCCGCGATCCCGCACCGCCACCCGCACGGTCTCCTCGCGCGGGGGCGGCGGCGGGCTCTTGTCGACGTAGCACTCGGCGGCCACGGCGGCGCCGACGCGCTTGCTGATGATCTTCGAGACGACCACGACGCGTTCCCGGCCCTCGTGCCGCAACCGGACCTCGTCACCGACCCGGACGGCGTGCGCCGGCTTCACCCGCACGCCGTTGACCCGGACGTGGCCGCCGCGGCAGGCGTCCGAGGCGATGGACCGGGTCCTGGTGAGCCGCACCGCCCAGATCCAGCTGTCCACCCGGCCGCTCTGCTGCTCACCCACCACACCGCCACTGTAGCGACCCCAGCGGGAACCACTCGGCCCCGTCGGTTCTCATGGAGTTCTCAGGTGGGATTTGTGGCGCTTTGGGCCCACCCTCCGCTCCGCCGTCAACGTCCGGGCGGGACGGTTCTCATGGAGTTCTCAGGTGGGATTTGTGGCGCTTTGGGGCCCGTTTTATGAATATGGGGGCATGGAGCGCGTGCCGCAGGAGGCTGGTGCGGCCGGGGCTCAGGGAGCTGTGGCCGGGAAGGCCCGGTGGCGGTGGGCGGCCGGGGCCGGCGCGCTGGTCGTCGTCGCGGTGCTGGCGTACTGGCTGGGAGGCGGCGGCGGGCGCGGGCAGGCGGCCGCGCCGCGGCCTAGCCCGACGCCGACCCCCAGCGCGACGCTCACCGTGCCGGACGTGTTCAGGCGGGTCGGCCCGTCGGTGGTCGTCATCCGGGCCGGGGACGCCCTCGGGACCGGGGTGATCGCGGCCGACGACGGCACGATCCTGACCGCGCACCACGTCGTCAAGGACAGCGCGAAGGACATCGACCTGACCTTCGCCGACGGCACCAAGGCGAAGGCCGTCGTCGCCTCGGCCAACCCAAAGCGGGACGTCGCCACGCTCAGGCCCGCCAAGCTGCCCGAGGTCGTCGTCCCCGCGACGATCGGCGGCGCCCTGGACGTGGGCGCCTCCGTCGTCGCGATCGGCAACCCGCTGGGCCTGACCTACAGCGTCTCCACCGGCGTCGTGTCCGGCCTGAACCGCACCACCGGCCGCACCACTGGCCGCACCACCGGCCGCACCGCCGAGGGCGACGACCTCGACGGGCTCATCCAGTTCGACGCCTCCGTCAACCCCGGCAGCTCCGGCGGCCCCCTCCTCGACGCCCGCGGCCTGCTCGTCGGGATCGTCGTCTCGATCGCGGACCCGGGCGGCGACGAGGCGTTCGCCGGCATCGCGTTCGCCGTGCCCATCGGCGCGGCCCTGGGCGGCGGCGGAGGGGACGACGGCCCGGGCGGCGGCGGCCTCCCGATATGACGACGAAAAGGATCACCGCATGACCTCGCCCAGACCGACGGAGCCGGCCGGAACGCATCCGCTCGAACAGGTGCTGTTCGAGGTCAAACGCACGATCGTCGGCCAGGACGTGCTGCTGGAGCGCATGGCGGTCGCGCTCGTCGCCGACGGCCACCTGCTGGTGGAGGGCGTGCCGGGCCTGGCCAAGACGCTCGCGGTGCGGTCGCTGGCCGCCGCGATCGCCGGCAGGTTCCAGCGCGTGCAGTTCACCCCGGACCTGGTGCCCGCCGACCTCGTCGGCACGCGGGTCTACCACCAGCACACCGGCGAGTTCCGGACGGAGCTCGGCCCGGTGTTCGCGAACCTGCTGCTGGCCGACGAGATCAACCGCGCCCCCGCCAAGGTCCAGAGCGCCCTGCTGGAGGTGATGCAGGAGCACCAGGTGACGATCGGGCGGGAGACGTTCAAGGTGCCCGAGCCGTTCCTCGTCATGGCGACGGAGAACCCGATCGAGTCCGAGGGCACCTATCCGCTGCCCGAGGCGCAGGTCGACCGGTTCATGATGAAGGTGGTCGTGGACTACCCGACGCAGCCCGAGGAGCAGGCCATCGTCGAGCGGGCGCTGCGCCCGCCGGAGCCGCCGCAGCCGATGGTGACCACCGACGACCTGGTCGCCATGCGCGCCCGGGCCCAGCAGGTGTACGTCGACCCGGCGATCGTCGACTACGCGGTCCGCCTGGTCGCCGTCACCCGCTCCCCGGCGACCGCCGGGCTCGGCGAGCTGGAGCGGTACGTCACCTACGGGGCCAGCCCGCGGGCCTCCATCGCGCTGGTGACGGGCGCGCGGGCGCTGGCGTTCCTGCGCGGACGCGACTACGCCCTGCCCGGCGACCTGTCCGAGCTGGCGCTGGACGTGCTGCGGCACCGCCTGGTGCTGTCGTACGAGGCCCTGGCGGACGACGTGGACGCCGACACGATCATCACCAGGGTCCTCGGCGCGGTCCGGGCACCCGACGTCGTCCTGCGGAACCGCTGAGCGCCGCCGCCATGACCACCGCCCCCGAGAGGCTGCTGCTCCGCCTGGAGTGGAAGGTCGTCCGCCGGCTGGACGGCCGGCTCCAGGGCGCCCACCGCACCGCGCACCGCGGCTCCGGGATCGACTTCACCGGGCTGCGGGCGTACACGGAGGGCGACGACGCCCGCCACATCGACTGGAACGTGACCGCCCGCCTGGACGAGCCGCACCTCCGCGTGTTCACCGAGGACCGCGAGCTGACGGTGTGGCTGGTGCTCGACCGCTCGGCGTCCATGACGGCCGGCCGGCCGGGGCGCGGCAAGCACGACGTGCTCGCCGAGCTGGCGCTCGTCCTGACCCGGCTGTTCGGGCGGGGCGGCAACCGGGTCGGCGCGGTGCTGTTCGACACCGGGGTGGTGCGGGTCGTGCCGCCCGGCACGTCCCGGCGGCACGCGCTGCGGATCGGCGCCGAGCTGGAATGCACCGCCGCGGCCCGTTCCGGCGCCACCACCGACCTGGCCGCGATGCTCGACGCGGCCGGGCGGCTGGCCCGCCGCCGCGCCCTCGTCGTCGTGGTGTCGGACTTCATCGGCGACGGCGACTGGGAGCGCTCGCTCCAGCGCCTGGCCCGCCGGCACGAGGTGGTCGCCCTGCGCGTCGTGGACGCCGCCGACGACACGCTGCCCGAGGCCGGGCTGATCGTCGTCGAGGACGCGGAGACCGGCGAGCAGCTCGTCGTGGACTCCGCCGACCCGCTGCTGCGCGTCCGCCTCCGGGAGGCGGTGGACGCCCGCGACGCCCGGCTGGCGGCGGGCATGCGCCGGGCCGGGGTGCCCGTCCACCGCGTCGGCACCGACCGCGACCTGGCGGAGGCGCTCGTCGAGGTCGTCACCAGGACCCGGGACCGGTCGCCATGACGCTGTCGTCGCCGTTGCTGCTGGTCGCCGGGCTGCTCGTCACGGCGGCGCTCGCCTGGGCGGTGGTCGTCTCGGCCCGCCGCCGGGCGGCCGCGTTCGCCGCGGCCGGCGTGGCGGTGCCGGGCGGGGGCGGCGGGCGCACCTCGGGGCCGGGCTGACGGTTGCCGGCGTCGGGGTGCTGGCGCTCGCCGCCGCCGGGCCGGTCGCGATGGTGCCGGTGCCGCGCGCCGCGGGCACCGTCATCCTCGCCGTGGACGTCTCCACCAGCATGGCCGCGGACGACGTCGCGCCGTCCCGGCTGGCCGCGGCGCAGCGGGCGGCCCGCGCGTTCGTCGAGGCCCAGCCGGACAGCGTGGACATCGGCGTCGTCGCGTTCGGGCGCGCCGCGCTCATCACCGCCCGCCCCGACGGCGACCACACCGTGGCGCTGAAGGCCATCGACCGGCTGAAGCCGGAGGGCGGCACCTCCCTGGGGACGGCCATCGTGACCGCGTTGTCGGCGATCACCGGCGAGCAGGTGGGCTTCGGGCGGGACGGGGCCCTGCCGGACCTCGGGTACTGGCCGTCGGCGACGATCGTGATGTTCACCGACGGCCAGGACCGCGGCGGAGCCGGGGAAGGCGCGTCAGGGCAGGGCAGCGGGCAGGGCGGGGGGCAGGGCGGCGGGCAGGGCGGGGACGTCGAGCTGGCCGCCGCCGCGGCCCAGAAGGCGGGCGTGCGCGTCCACACCGTCGGGGTCGGCACCAAGGCCGGGACGACGGTGGAGGTCGACGGCTACCACCTGCAGACCTCGCTGGAGGAGGACACCCTCACCATGATCGCGCGGACCACCGGCGGCGGCTACCACGCCGCCTCCGACGTCGCGCGCCTCGACGGCATCGCCGACACGATCGACCTGCGGCTGACCGTCTCCGACGAGCCGCTGCCGCTCGCCGGCGCGCTGATCGGGCTGGCTCTCGCGCTGCTCGCCGGGGGAGCGGCGCGCACCGTGTTCCGCACCGGGCGGGTGATCTGAATGTCGTTCTCGTGGCCGTGGGCGCTGCTGTCGGTCCTGGTCGTGCCGCTGCTCCTCGGCGTGCGCTGGTGGGCGCTGCGCCGCCGCCGGCGGGCCGCGGTGCGCGTCACCTCGATCGCGCTCGTGCGCGGCGCGCTGCCCGGGCGTACGCGCTGGACCCGGCGGATCCCGGCCGCGCTGTTCGTGGCCGGGCTCGCGCTGCTCGCGGTCGGTGCCGGGCGGCCGCAGGCGTCGGTGCCGGTGCCGATGAGGTCGGCGACGATCCTGCTCGCCCTCGACATCTCCGGCTCCATGTGCAGCACGGACGTCGATCCCAACCGGCTCACCGCCGCGCGGAAGGCCGCCGTGGACTTCCTGGAGTCGCAGCGGGGCGGGCCGCGCATCGGCCTGGTCACCTTCGCCGGCACCGCGGGCCTGCTCGTCCCGCCCACCGACGACACCGACGCGCTGGTCAAGGCACTCGACGACCTCGTCACCTCCCGCGGCACCGCGATCGGCCAGGCCATGCTCACCTCGCTCGACGCGATCGCGGAGGTCGACCCGTCCGTCGCCCCCACCGGCGCCACTCCCGCCCCGGCCGCCGGCGACGGGTACGCCAGTGCCGCGGTCGTCGTCCTGACCGACGGCGCGAACACCCAGGGCGTGGACCCGAGGAAGGCCGCCGAGGAGGCGGCCCTGCGCCGCGTCCGCGTCTTCACCATCGGCTTCGGCACCACGAACCCCGCCCCGATGGTGTGCACGAGCGACCAGTTCGGCAGCGGCGGCTCCGGCGCCTGGGGCGGCGGCTTCGGCGGGCGCGGCGGCTTCGACCGGGGCGGGCGCAACGTCCGCCTGATCGACGAGCCCGCGCTCAAGCAGATCGCGGCGACCACCGGCGGCACCTACCGCCGGGCCGAGAACGCCGACGAGCTCCAGGACGCCCTCGCCGGCCTGTCCGGCAGCTTCACGGTGGTGCGCGAGAAGGCCGACGTCGCCGCCGCCTTCGCCGGGGGCGGCGCCCTGCTCGTCACCGCCGCCCTGTCCCTCTCCCTCTGGTGGAACCGGCCCCGCGGCCCGGCCCGCTGACGGCGGGCCCCATGGCGGGTGCTGTGGCGGGCCGGCGCGTCCGGCGAGAATGGTTGCCATGGGGACGGAGGAGGTGTGCCCGTACCAGGGGCTCGCGCCGTTCGAGAGCGACCGGAGCGAGCTGTTCTTCGGCCGCCGGCGGGCGGTGCGCGGCCTGCTGGAGCGGCTGGCGCCGCGGCTGCGGGAGCGCGGCTGCGTCCTGCTGGTGTCGGGGGCGTCGGGGGTGGGCAAGTCGTCGCTGCTGCGGGCCGGGCTGCTGCCGGCGCTCGCGGCGGGCACGCCGCCGCTGCCCGGGGCGCGGGACTGGCCGCGGCTGCTCGTCACGCCGACCGCGGAGCCGTTCCGCGCGCTGGCCGGGGCCTGGGCGCGGGCGTACGGCGGCGCCGCCGAGGAGGCGGGCCGGCGATTACGGGCGTACGCGGAGCGGGAACGGCCGCCGGACGGGCGGCTCGTGCTCGTGGTGGACCAGTTCGAGGAGCTGTTCACCCTGGTGGCCGACGAGCGGGAGCGCCGGGCGTTCGTCCAGGCCCTGCACGCCCTGGCCGGAGCCGGCGCCGCCGTGGTCGTCGGCGTCCGCGCCGACTACTGGGACCGCTGCGCCGCCTACCCGCAGCTCGCCGAGGCCATCCAGGACGGCCAGGTGATCGTCGGGCCGATGACCGAGCCGGACCTGCGGCTGGCCATCACCGGTCCCGCCGCCGCCGCGGGCCTGGAGCTGGAGCCCGGCCTGGTCGAGGTCATGCTGCGCGAGGTGCGCGCCGGCGACGGCGTCGAGGCCGGCTCCCTGCCGCTGCTGTCGCAGGCGCTGCTCAACACCTGGGAGCGGCGCGCGGACGGCCGGCTGACCATCCGCGGCTACGAGGAGTCCGGCCAGGTCCGCGCCTCCGTGCGGCGCACCGCCGACGAGGTGCTCGACCGGTTGTCTCCCGGCGACCGCAAGGCCGCCCTGCGGATGTTCCGGCGGATGACGCTGATCGCGGCGGGCGGGCGGATGGCGCGGCGCGCCGCGACCTGGGCCGAGCTGCACGCCGCCGCGGGTACGGACGCCGAACCCAGGGCCCGGGAGCTGCTGTCGGCGTTCGCCGGCGTCCGCCTGATCACGCTGCACGAGGACCGCGCGGAGATCGCCCACGACGCCCTGCTGACCGCCTGGCCCACCCTGCGGCAGTGGCTCGAACCCGACCTGACCGCGCACGCGGTCTACGACCGGCTCGTCGAGGACGCCGGGCAGTGGAACGACAACCACCGCGACCCCGCCTTCCTCTACCGCGGGGCCCGGCTGCTGGCCGTGCAGGACAGCCGGCCCCGCTGGGACCGCGACCCGCGCAGCTTCCCGCCGCCCGGCCCCGTCGTGACCCGGTTCGTCGCGGCGTCCGCCGAGGCCGCGCGGCGGGCGGGCCGGCGCCGCGCCTTCGTCCTGGCCGGCCTGGCCGCGTTGTCGGCGCTCGCCCTGCTCGCCGCCGGCGTCGCGGTGAACGCGGCGGGCAACGCCGACCGGCAGCGCGCGGTGGCGGTGCGGGAGCGGCAGCTCGCGGTGTCGCGCCGGCTCGCGATGCAGAGCGAGGTCACCGACGATCCGGTCACGTCCGCGCTGCTGGCCGTGACGGCGTGGCGGCTGGCCGAGACCCCCGAGACGCGCCGGCGCCTGCTCGACGTGGCGGCCCGCGCCGACCGCGGCTTCCTGCCCGCGCAGGGCCCGGGCGTGGACCAGCTCCTGTTCAGCCCCACCGGTTCGGTCATCGCGACCGGCCACGACGGCACCGTCCGGCTGTGGGACGCGGTGACCCGCCGGCAGCTCGGCGAGCCCATCGTGCACCCCGGCCTGTGCGTCCTCGGCTTCGCGGCGGCCTTCAGCCCCAACGGCGAAGTGCTGGCCACGGCCTGCTTCCACGAGGTCGTCCTCTGGGACGTGGCCACCCGCCGGCCGCTGGGCCGCCCCATGGACGTCGTGGACGGAGTGCGCGCGATGGCGTTCAGCCCGAGCGGCAGGACCCTCGCGACCGCGACCGTGAGCGGCACCGTGCGGCTGTGGGACGCCGACGAACGCCGGCAGGCCGGCGACCCCCTCCGCCACGGGCCCGGCGCGGTCAACCAGGTCGCCTTCACCCCGGACGGGCGACACCTGATCAGCGCGGGCGCCGACGACGCCGCGCGCGTCTGGGACCTCGCCACCCGCCGCCGGCTCGGCAGGCCGCTCACCGGCCACACCGGCGACATCAGCGGCATCTCCGTCAGCCCGGACGGACGGACGCTCGCGACGGTCAGCGTCGCGGACCGTACCGCCCGGCTCTGGGACCTGGCCGCCCACGAGCAGATCGGCGGCGTCCTGCGCGGCGCCGGCAGCGGCCTCGGCTTCTCCTCGGTGGCCTTCAGCCCGGACGGGACCAGGCTCGCCACCGGCGGCAGGGACGGCTACACCCGGCTGTGGGACGTCGCGAGCCGCCTCCAGGTGGGCGACCCGCTGACCGGCAGGCGGTTCCTCAACACGAGGATGGCGTTCAGCCCCGACGGGCGCACCCTCGCGGCCGCCGACGTGGACGGCCAGGTGTGGTTGTGGGACCCGACGGCGCACCGGCAGCTCGGCGCGGCGATGCCCGGCACGTACGACGTCGCCTTCAGCCCCGACGGCAGGACCCTCGCCGCCGCCGACCCCGTGGTCGCCATGGGCACCGCCCGCGAGGACGGCGGCGTGCGGCTCTTCGACGTGGCCACGCACCGCGAGAGCGGCGCCCGCCTGCGCCCCGCGGACGACCCGTCGCCCGGCGAGTGGACCGGCGTCCGCGCCATCAGGTTCAGCCGCGACGGCCGGACGCTCACCGCGGCCGGGACCGACGGCACCGTCCGGCGGTGGGACACGGCCACCCGCCGGCAGCTCGGCCCCGCCGACCGGCTCCGCTCGTTCGGCGACCTGAGCGGCGACGGCGCGCTCGACGCCTTCTGGGTGCTGACCGGCACCGAGGGCTCCGTCGCGATCTGGGACGTCGCGGGCCGCCGCGAGAGCGGGCCGCGCATCGTCGTCAAGGACCACACCAGCTTCGTGCCGGCGAAGGCGTTCAGCCCCGACGGGGCCCTGCTGGCGCTGGCGGGCAGCGACCGGACGGTGCGGCTGTTCGACGTCGCCACCCGCCGCCAGCTCGGGGAGCCGCTGCGCGGCGCCGCCACGGACCAGCACACCGCCCTGGCCTTCAGCGGCGACGGGAGGATCCTGGCCACGACCGCGGCCGACGGCGCGGTGCGGCTCTGGGACGTCGCGACCCGGCGGCAGAGCGGCGTCATCCTGACCGGTCACGACAACTCCGTGGACGCGATGGAGTTCAGCCCCGACGGCCGGATCCTCGCCACCGGCTCCGGCGACCGCACGGTGCGGCTGTGGGACGTGCCGACCCTGCGCCAGATCGGCCCCCCGCTGACCGGGCACGCGAAGAACGTCGCCGACGTGGCCTTCAGCCCGGACGGCACCCTGCTCGCCACGGCCGGCGCCGACCTGACGGTGCGGCTGTGGAACGTCGCGGCGCCCGCCGACCCCGCCGCCGCGGTGTGCGCGCAGGCGGGCCGCTCCTTCACCCGCGCCGAGTGGGGGCGTCACGTGGAGGGCGAGGAGTTCCGCCAGGTGTGCCCGTGACCTCCCGTGACCACGGCGCCCGTCACCTCATGGCACGCAGTCGGGGACCTCGTCCCGCAGGCCCAGCCGTCCCTCGTAGATCGCCACCTTGTGGGTGATCAGCCGCAGGCACGCGTCGAGCTCGTCCATCCGGGCCAGGATCCGTTCGCGGTGCTCGCGCAGCACCTCCAGCCGGTCCGCCTCGTTGCCCTGGCCCGCCCGTACCAGGTCGGTGTAGCGCCGGATGTCGGTCAGCGGCATGCCGGAGGCGCGCAGCCGCATGCACACGCCCAGCCAGCCGACGTCGTCCTCGCTGTAGACCCGGTGACCCGCGGTGCCCCGGCGCACCGGCTGGGCCAGCAGCCCCTCCCGCTCGTAGAACCGGAGCGTGTGCACGCTGAGCCCGGTGCGCTCGGCGACCTGGCCGATGCTCATCCCCGCCATGCGGCCAGTTTGACCTAGAGGCGGCTCTAGATTCTATGGTGCGGTTCATGAGATATCGCATTCTCGGCGGCACCGGCATCGAGGTCAGCGCCTACTGCCTGGGCACGATGATGTTCGGCTCGGCCGGCAACCCCGACCACGACGACAGCATCCGCGTCATCCACGCCGCCCTCGACCAGGGCGTCAACTTTGTCGACACCGCCGACATGTACTCGGCGGGCGAGTCCGAGGAGATCGTGGGCAAGGCGCTGCAAGGCCGGCGGGACGACGTCGTGCTCGCC
The DNA here is from genome assembly GCF_022664455.2 of Actinomadura luzonensis. Classification (NCBI taxonomy): domain Bacteria; kingdom Bacillati; phylum Actinomycetota; class Actinomycetes; order Streptosporangiales; family Thermomonosporaceae; genus Actinomadura; species Actinomadura luzonensis. The sequence continues at coordinate 1,330,078 of NZ_JAKRKC020000001.1, read as the reverse complement.
ACCAAGGTGCACTTCCCCATGGGCGAGGGCCCCAACCGGGGCGGCAACTCGCGGCGCTGGATCACCCGCGCGGTCGAGGCGAGCCTCAAGCGGCTGCGGACCGACTGGATCGACCTCTACCAGATCCACCGCCCCGACCACCGGACCGACCTCGAGGAGACCCTCGCCGCGCTGACCGACCTGGTGCGGCAGGGCAAGATCCGCGCCTTCGGCAGCTCGGCCTTCCCCGCCCACGAGACGGTCGAGGCGTACCACGTGGCCCGGCAGCGCGGCCTGTACCGGTTCCGCACCGAGCAGCCGCCGTACAACGTCCTCGCCCGCGGCATCGAGGGCGACGTCCTGCCCACGGCGCAGCGGCTCGGCATGGGCGTGCTCACCTACAGCCCGCTGGGCTGGGGCTTCCTGACCGGCCGGTACCGCAAGGGGCAGCAGATCGACCTGTCGCGGGGCCGCGCCGCGCGGGCGCCGCAGCGGTTTGACCCGTCCGTCCCGGTCAACGCGGCCAAGCTGGAGGTCGTCGAGGAGCTGGTGAAGCTGGCGGACGAGCTCGGCCGCACCCTGCCGGAGCTGGCCGTCGCCTTCGTCGCGGCCCACCCGGCGGTCACCTCGGTCATCCTCGGCCCCCGGACGATGGAGCAGTTGGAGAGCCTGCTGAAGGGCGCCTCGCTGGTCCTCGACGACGCCGTGCTCGACCGGATCGACGAGCTCGTGCCGCCCGGCACCAACGTCTACCCGCCGGTCGCCCTCTGGAGCCCCGCCCCCCTGACCGACCCCGCCCTGCGCCGCCGTCCCCTGACCGACCGCGCCGCGAGCTGACCCGGCCGCGCGCTCAGGAGGCGGCGTCCCCTGACCGACCGCGCCGCGAGCTGACCCGGCCCGCGCCCAGGAGTCGGCGTCCCCGGCCCGCCAGGCCCGACGCCGCCCGGGAAGGCGGCGGCGCCGGTTCCCCTAACCCCCGGGACCGCCCGGCCGATCCCGGCCGCTCCGCGCTTCGGCGGCCACGTCCGCGATCAGCGCGGCCGTCAGCCCACCGCGCCGGAACGGGAACGCGTGGGCTCCTGGCACGGTCACCGCCCGCCCCCGTGCCGCCGCCCCCGCCAGCCGCTCGGCCCACTCCGCCGGAGCGAGGGCGTCCTGGGCGCCCCGGGCCACCAGCACCGGGCAGGAGACGCCGCCGGCGACCGCCTCAGGCGCGTCCTGCTGCCCGGAGCGGATGAAACGCGCCATGGCCCGGACCCCGCCGCGCACGTAGTACGGCAGGGTGGCGGGCACCGCCCCCAGAGGCTCGTGCCGCAGGGTGCGCAGAAAGGGCGGCAGCACCCCGGCCACCGTCCGCTGCTCCGGCGGGAACACCGGCCCCAGCAGGGTGAGCGCCTCGACCCGCCCCGGTAAGGAGGCGGCGACGTGCAGCGCGACCTGGGCTCCCGTGGAGTGCCCGGCCAGGACGACGGGCCGGCCGGGCACGGCGCCGAGCCAGGCGGCGACGAGCCGGACCATGGCGGGCAGCTCCACCTCGCCGGCCGCGGGCCGCCGGTGCCCGAAGCCCGGCACGTCCAGCAGGTACGCCCGCGCCCACGCGGCGCAGCCGGCCAGGGTGTCGAGCAGGTACCCGAGCGCGCCGAGCCCCGGAACGACCACGACCACCGGCGCCTCCCCGCCGCCGGGCCCCCCCGCCTCCAGGCTGCGGACCCGCCGGCCGGCCACGTCGTGCCAGCGTTCGGCGATCCGCGCCTCCGTCCCGCCGCTCACTCGAAGTCGTCGGGATTGAGCTCCTTGCGGCGTTCGAACTCGCCCTCGCCCTCGTCGCCGGTGGTGCCGGGCGTGACCCCCGGAGTGACCCCCGGCGGGCGCCTGCGCGCCTCCTCCTCGGCCGGGGTCAGCGGCGCACCGCTCGCCTCCTCGCTCCCGCCGCGCTCGATGGGCCGTTCTTCCTGCGGGCTGTCGTTCATTCTGCTCCCTGTGCTCGGGTCAGGCGCCGGTCGAGAACGTCCCGGACGTCGTGCTCGTCCCCGCTGACCCGCTCCGCTGCCCGCCTGCCCACCCGCGTAACCCGTACCGGCGACCGCGTCCCGCCCCTCCGGCTTCCGGCCGCAGGAGGGCGGCGGCCAGGCAGGCGACGGGTACGACGGGCAGCACGTACCGGTGGTCGAAGTCCAGGACCGCGACCGGGCCGACCAGCAGGCCCGTCGCCACCGCCCACGGCAGCAGCGCCACGCCCGGCCGCCGCGCCGCGGCGACCGCGCCCAGCAGCAGGATCAGGCCCAGGAACGGGCCGCGCAGGTACGCCGCGTACTGGTAGGCGATGAGGAGATCCGCCCACGGCGACACCGACGACAGGCCGCGGAGGTCCGGGTCGTACTCCCGCTTCACCTGCTCGACCAGCGGCTGGGCGGGCAGTTCCCAGCGTCCGCCGCGGAAGCCGAAGGCGGGGGTGACGCGGTCGGGGTGCGGGATCGGCGTCCAGGAGAAGGCGATGGCGGTGTCGCGTACGACGTCGCCCAGGTAGTCGAGCGGCTGCGCGAGGATCGCCTCGATCGCGAACGAGCGGGCCAGGTCGTTGTGCGTGAACCGGTCGCCGGGCAGCAGGTTCAGCGACGACCCGGGGGCCCACACGTATTCGGAGGCGGCGTCCGTCCGGGTCCCGTTGGGGCACAGGCGCGCCAGCTCGGGCGGCGGCTGGATGCGGGCGCAGTCGGCGAACGTCATCGTCCGGGCCCACAGGGCCACCCCGTCGGCGCCGCTGAGGGCGAAACGGCCGTGATGCTGGGCGTACCAGGCCGCGTACCCGGCCAGCGGCAGCGCGCCGGCCAGGACCAGCGCGGCGAGCGGCCGCCACCCCGCTCGCCGCACGGCCAGCACGAGCACGACGAGCAGCAGCAGCGGCAGCGCGATCGTCCTGGTCAACGCCGCCGCGGCGAACAGCAGACCGGCTCCGGCGGCGGCGCGCACGGACAGCCGCGGCGACCACATCAGCACGGCCAGCCCGGCCACGACCAGGAAGACGAACTGCGAGTCGGACAGCACGGCGTGCTCCAGCCGCAGGAACGAGGCGTCGAACAGCAGCGGCACCGTCGCCGCCGCCGCTGCCCAGCCGGGCGCCGACCTGCGGCGCAGCACCGCGTACAGCAGCACGCCGGTGCCGAGGCCGAGGACGTGCTGCACGGCCGCGACCAGCCCCACGCTGTGGAACGGCAGCAGCGCCCGCAGCAGCAGCGGGTACCCGATGGGGTGGAACGTCGCCGACGGGGCCGGATGCACGGCGGTGTCGAGGTAGGTGAAGGAGTCGTACCAGTAGAGGGTGGCCGGACGGTAGGCCAGCATGGTCACCACCCGCAGCGCGGCGGCCGGCAGCAGCAGCGCGGCGAACAGGCGGTGACCGGCCAGGACGGGCAGGAGGCGCGGCACGGGCGGCGCCTCGCGGGTGTCGGTGAGCACGCGAGATCCGATCGTGGGGGCATGACGGAGTTCCGCGCATGCCGAGAAGCACGCATGGCGGTGACGAACCGGGGGACGAGAGGCGTCCGTCCGGGATCAGCAGGGGGACGGAGGTGTCGGGATCACCCGCGGGACGGCGGAGCCGGGATCAGCAGGGGGACTGCGGCGCCGGGCGGTCGGCGCGCTCGGGGCCGACCAGCAACAGGGCCTGGCCGTCGGCGCTCATGACGCCGTCGTGCACGTACCAGTCGCCGGGGGCGGAAGGGACCGCCCGCTTGCCGGCGGACACGTACGACGGGGTGACGCCCCGCTCGCGCAGCAGGGCCGAGACCTCCGCGACGCTCTTGCCGACGTAGGCCACGCAGTGCAGGGGCTCGCCGGGCAGGGCGATGCCGGGCGGCATCTGGTACCGCTCGCCGGGCAGCGCCCGCCTGCCGAGGGTGATCGCGGCCTTCTTGTCGAAGCCGACCGGCACCTTGACGCCGATGGGGCAGCCGGTGAACCGCTCGCACGGCCCGGGGGCGTCGATCGTGGTGATCGGGCCTTCGCCGGACACCATCTGGCCGGACCGCAACCGGTCCAGGTCGCTGATCACGATGATCTGGCCGGTCAGGCTCGCGGACGTCGGCACCACGTCGAGCGTGATGTCCAGGCCCCGGGCCCGCAGCTCGCGCTGGTACACCGCGGGCTCGGCCAGCAGGTCCTGCACCGTGATCACGTAGTGGTCGCCGACCCGCTCGATGTCGAGCGCGGCGGAGGCAGGGGCCTGCGCGACGCCGAAGGACAGCAGCGCGGCCAGCGCGGCCAGCGCCGGCACGGCCGCCCACCTGCGCGGCCGGGGAACGGCGAGCCATCCGCGGCGGCGCCGGCGCTCCGGGACGGGAACGGAGGTGATCTCCTCCAGCAGCTCCCTGGCGATCGGCGTCATGCCGGGGCCGGGGTCGGGCGCGATGCCGGCCACCAGGCGATCGATCTCGTGCATCACACAGCCCCCTTCGTCATCGCGACGGCCCGCAGGCCGATGCGGGCCAGGTCGACGCCCGCCGTGTCCAGGTGCCTGGCCAGCCGTTTGCGGGCCCGGTGCAGCCGCAGCCGGGCGTTGGCCCGCGAGCAGCCCAGGACGGTGGCGATCTCGTCGGAGCCCAGCCCCTCCCAGCCGGCCAGCGCGAGGATCTCCCGGTCGTCGCCGCTCAGCCGCGCGAACGCCTCCCGCACCCCCGCCAGGCCCTCCGCGGCCTCGGTGTGCTCCGCCCACCCGGCGAGCTGGTGACCCAGCCGTTCCACCAGCTCGCCGCGGCGCGACTCGGCCCGGCGGCCGTTGGCCAGCACCCGGCGGGCCACGCCGAACAGCCACAGGCGCGCGTCCGGCCCCTCGGGGATGTCGTCCAGCCGGCGCCAGGCCGTGGTGAACGTCTCGGCGAGGGCGTCGGCGGCGTCCTCGGGCGAGCCGGTACGCCGCCGGAGGTAGGCCAGGATGTCGGCGTAGGTGGCATCGTAGATCACCTCGAAGCGCTGTCTGCGGTCATGGCGCGTCACGCTGCCTTCTCTCATCCCCGACTGGTCCGACATCCCGTACCTGTCCGGCCCCGCCAGATCGTTTCACCCGGCTTGCGATGGATCTCAGAGCCCCCGCCCGTCCTCACGCGGTCATCCATGGTTCGCACCCGTCGAACGCTCACCTGGGACCCACTGGGACACCGGACGTGCAGGCAGTCGATGCCATCGCCGCACTGCACACCAAGAAGGGGCACCCGTGCCATGTGCGGATGAGAGCCACGCGATGACCTGAGTGGGCGTTCTGTGAGCATTTGTCCCCTGTGACCGCCTCTGCGGTGTCGGTCGCGCGGCGGGTGGGTGGGCTGTGCCCTGCATCAGTCCACCGGCCCACCTGCGGCAGCGCAACCCACAAAACGCGCGACAAAAATCGGCAGAGCTTACGAGACCTGCACGAGGAAATGGACCGCCTCAGGAAGGGTCACTTGGTGGCGAAGTCCTGGGTCCAGTAGATCGCGCCGTCGGCGTCCTCGGCCGCGCCGACCCCGATGTAGGTGTACCTGCAGTCCAGGATGGTCGCCCTGGTGCCGGCTGCGTCCATCCAGGCCCCCACGACCATGGCCGGGGTGCGCTGGCCCTTGGCGAGGTTCTCCGCCAGGTGGCGGCCGTGCTTGAAGCCGGCGTCCTCGATGCGCTCGGTGAAGGACCGGCCGTCGCGGGAGCGGCTGAAGAAGTATCTGTGCTCCGCCATGTCGGCCGAGTGCGCGCGGGCGGCCTTGTGGAGTTGTGGATGATGCCTGACCGCCCGGCATCCCTTCTGCGCCCGCTGGACGTTGACCAGCCGCACGACCTCGTTCTCCCGCGCTGTTCCCACGGCCGCAGCGCCGGACCCAGCGCCGGCCGTCGTGGCGGCCTGAGCCGTGGCGGCGGGCACGCCGATCGTGGCCAGGGCGGCGGCGGCGAGTGATCCCAGGAGTAAGCGCATCTCCGCATCCTAACGATCGCGCCACAACGGGACAGGCGGCGCGCAAGCGGGAAGCCAGCCCGGCGCAACAGTGATCCGTTTTGCTGGTGGCCGTCCGAAAGATCAGTGTCACAGGGGGGAACCAGTGAACAGGATGACGAAGGCGGCCGGCTCGGCCGTCGTGGCGGGCGGGCTCCTGCTGGCGGCGTCGTCGCCGGCCCAGGCCGCGACCACGGTCAAGGTCGAGTGCCACACCTACGCCGGCACGGCGTTCCGGTACGAGCTGGAGGCGACCGCCTCCTTCGAGAACCTGCCCGGCGGGGGCCGCGCCTGGCAGAAGCTGACCTTCCGCATCAACCACGGCGGCTCCGGGAGCCGCGTCGTGATGCGGATCAGGGACCGCTACCGGAACGCCTGGGCGTTCGAGCGCACGGTCGAGGCGGGGACGACCTACACCGCGCTGCCGCTGGTGGACGGCGGGCGCCCGCTCGTCACGAACACCGACCACGTCGACGACCAGGTGATCTTCGGGGCGGACTTCGCCACCTCGCAGGACCCCGACCCCAGGTGCGTGGTCCGCACGGCGCCGATGTGACCGGGTAACCGCCCGCGGGGCGCCGGAGCAGCGGCGCAACATTCCGGCAAGCGGGCTCCCGTATGCCTGTCCGCGAGGGATCACGGGAAGGAGGCCCCGCGATGGAGCAGCCCGAGGCACGGAGCGACCGGCCGGATGCGCCCCAGGTGCGGAGGGATCCGCCGGACGCGCCCGAGGTGCTGGGCGACCCGCCGGACGCGCCCGAGGAGCGGGACGAGCCGGACGTCCCGGGGCAGGAAGCGCCGGAGGTTCCCGGCGAGGAGCCGGCGCGGATCAGGCCGCCCGGCCGGCGGTTCCTGTCCGCCGTGCCTGTCCGCCGCCTGCCTGCCGCCCCCGCGGGCGCCCCCGCGGGCGACGCGGCGGGCGACGCGGCGTGAGTCACCGGCCGCCGGCCGCCGCCGCGAGGGCCGCGGACCTGGCGGCCGCGACGGTGTCGGCGATGGTGGCACGGCGGCCGGCCGCGTGCCGGTCCTGGTAGGAGCGGGCCCGAGCGCCGTACGCAGGCCGCTCTCCAGGGCGGCGAGGCCGGCCGCCTCGCACGGCGGCACCGGGGCGGAGATCGCCGCGCGGATCGCCGCGGCGCCGCCGAGCAGCCGCGCGGCGGCGGCGTGGGCGCCGTCCAGGTGCAGGACCCGGGCGATGGCCTCGACCACGCTCGACGACCGGCACAGATCGCCCAGCCGGTGCTGGACGTCGAGCGCGCGGGCCAGCCGCCCGGCCGCCGCCCGCAGGTCCGGCAGGTCGGTGAGCGCCAGGAGGTTGTCGGCCCAGCCGAGCCCTTCGGGGAAGCCGACCTCCTCGAACAGCGCCCGGGCCTCCAGCAGCAGGTCCCGCGCGCGTGCCGGATCCCCGTCGTACAGGTCGCAGGCGGCGAGGTCGAGCAGCGTCCAGCCGATGCGTTCCTGGTCGCCCAGCCGGACGAACGCGTCGTACGCCTCCCGCGCCCGCGCCCTGGCCTCGGCGTAGCGCCCCGACAGCCACGAGGCCAGGGCGAGCATCTCGGCCTGGAAGGCCTCGCCCCAGGTGTCCCCGGCGGCCCGGTACTCGTGCTGGGCCCGCTCGTGCGTGCGCAGGGCGCGGTCGAAGTCGCCGGTCTCGCGGGCGATCTCGCCGAGCATGCTCAGCGCCCCCGCCGCGCCGGCCGCGTCGCCGAGCCGCCGGTGCACGGCGAGCGCGCGCTCGGCGTACCCGGTGGCCCGCTCGTAGTCGCACTCGTACGCGGTGAGCGTCGCGACGCCGCCGAGCGCCTTGGCCACGTACCGCTCGGGTGCGCCGGAGGCGTGCCGCAGGGCGCTCTCCAGCCAGTGCCGGCCTTCGGAGTAGTGGCCGCGCAGGTAGGCGTAGCGCCAGACGGCGCCCGCGACGCGCAGCGCCGTCTCCCCGCCGCCGAGCCCGGGCGCGTCGCCGAGCCCGGGCGCGTCGCCGAGCCCGGACGCGTCGCCGCCGAGCCCGGACGTGCAGGCGGCGCGCAGGTTGTCGTGCTCGGCGGCGATCCGGTCCAGCGCCGCGCCGAGCCCCGGCCCCTTCAGCTCGCCCTCCACCTTCTCGGCGAAGGCCAGGAAGAACGCGGCGTGCCGCCGGGCGTACCGGTCGTGCCGCTCCGGGGTCAGCGACTCGGCGGCGAACTGGCGGATCGTCCTCGACATGCGGTACCGGGCGCCGTCCGGCGTGGGCTCGACGATCAGCAGGGACTTGTCGACGAGCCGTCCCAGCAGGTCGAGAACGTCCGGCTCGGCCGAGACCGCCGCGGCGGCCGCCAGGTCGAAGCCGCCGGGGAACACCGACAGCGCGTGGAACAGCTCGCGTTCCTCCGCGTCGAGCAGGGCGTGGCTCCAGCCGATGACGGCCCGCATCGTCCGGTGCTGCGGCGGGGCGGTGCGCGGGCCGCCGGTCAGCAGCGCGAAGTGGTCGTGCAGCCGCTCGGCGATCTGGGGCAGCGTCAGCACCCTGGCCCGGGCCGCGGCCAGCTCCAGGGCCAGCGGCAGCCCGTCCAGCTCGGCGCAGATCAGCGAGAGGGCGGCCCGCTCGCCGTCGTCCAGCCGGTCGGCGGGGCCGAGCCCGGCGCGTTCCAGGAACAGCTCGGCCGACGGCCGCGCGCCGAGCGGCGGCACCCGCCACACCAGCTCGCCGCCCACCCGCAGGTTCTCCCTGCTGGTCGCGAGGACGTGCACCGACGGGCAGCTCGTGAGCAGCGAGTGCGCGACGGCGGCGCAGGCGTCGGCCAGGTGCTCGCAGTTGTCGAGGACGAGCAGCACGCGCCGCGTCCCCAGCTCCTCGGCGATCGCCCGCAGCACGGGGTGCCCGCCCGCGGCGTGCACGCCGAGCAGGTCGGCGATGGCCGGCGCGACCAGCTCGGGGTCCTCGACCTGGGCCAGCGGGACGAAGTGCACCTCGTCCAAGCCGGCGACGGCGGTGGCGGCGGCGGCGGCCAGGCGGGTCTTGCCGACGCCGCCCATGCCGGTCAGCGTCACCAGCCGGTGCGCCGCGACGAGCGCGCGCAGCTCGGCCAGGTCCGCCTCGCGGCCGATGAGCCGGGTGATCGCGGCCGGGACGCCCGCCGGGGCCCGCGGCGCGGCCGGCGCCCGGTGCACGACGGGCGCGGCGCCGGGCGGCAGCAGGTCCTCGGCGGCGAGCCGGCCGTCCAGCACGGCGGCCTCCAGCTCGCGGAGCGCCGGGCCGGGGTCGACGCCGAGCTCGTCGGCGAGCACCCGGCGGGCCCGCTGGACCGCGGCGAGGGCGTCGGCCTGCCGCCCGGCCAGGGCGTGGGCGGTCAGGAGCAGCTCCCACAGGCGTTCGCGCAGCGGGTGCTCCACGACGAGGTGTTCGAGCTGCTCGGCGGCGACCCGGTGTTGTCCGAGGCGCAGCCGCGCGGTCAGGACGTCCTCCGTCGCCGACAGCCGCATCTCCCTGAGCCGTTCGATCTCGCCGTGCGCCCAGCCGTGCACCTGGCAGTCGGCGAGCACGTCGCCCCGCCACAGCTCCAGCGCGCCGGCGAGCGCGCCGGCCGCCCGCGCCGACACCTCCCGCGCCAGCAGGCCCCGGCCGAGCGCCACGCCGGACTCGAAGACGGCCACGTCGACCTCGCCCGGGTCGAGCGCCAGCCGGTAGCCGGGCGCGCGGGTCTCCAGGGTCCCGGGCAGGCCGGCGTCGCGCAGCGCCCTGCGCAGGTGGGAGACGTAGGTGTGCAGGGTGCGCAGGGCCTCCGACGGCGGCCGCTCGCCGTAGAGGCCGTCGATCAGCCGGTCCACGGACACCACCCGGCCGGGCGTCAGCGCCAGCAGGCCCAGCACCGCGCGCAGGCGGGATCGCGGCAGGCCGGTGCGCCGGTGACCGGCCACGAGCTCGACGGGTCCGAGTACGGCCACGCGTACGTTTGCGGCCACCGGGCGTTACCTCCGGGCAGGGCAGTGACATCGTCGCCGACGATTCAAGGCGGCCGGGCTCGTCATGTCCTCAGGGAAACCCCTGAACCCGTGGCGATTTGTTACGCTCCACGAGCCGTGACGGATCTACGCCCCGACGTCCCGGCCGCGCGGGGGGGCGCTGCCACGGCAGGAGAAGATGGGCGGACCGCTTCTCGGGAGGGACACCGAGCTGGCCGCGGCACGCGCCTGGCTCGACCGCCGCCACGCCGGCCCCCGCCTGCTGATGATCAGCGGCGAGGCGGGCATGGGCAAGACGGCGTTGTGGACGGCCGCGCTGTCCGCCGCCAGGTCCGGCCACGGCCGGGTGCTCGCCTGCCGCCCAGGGGAGGCCGAGACCGGCCTCATCTACTCCGGCCTCGGCGACCTGCTCGACGGGCAGGAGGACAGCCCGGCGGTGCGCGGGCTGCCCGAGCCGCTGCGCGCCGCGCTCGGGGTCGCCCTGCTGTGGCGGGCGCCCGGCGAGACGCCGCCGGACCAGCGGGCGGTCGCACTGGCCGTGCTGCACCTGCTCAGACGGTACGCCGCCGACGGGCCGCCGATCATCGCCGTGGACGACCTGCAGTGGCTCGACCCGTCCACCGAGGCGGTGCTCAGCTTCGCGTTACGCCGCCTCGACCAGCCCGCCGGCGTGCTGGCCACGCTGCGCACCGGCGCCGGCGACCTGTCGTGGCCGCCGCTCGCCCGCGCCGTGCCCCCCGACCGGGTGGAGCGCCACGAGCTCGGCCCGCTGGACCGCGACGCCGTCGGCGCCGTCCTCGCCTCCCGGTACGGCCGCCCGCCCCGGCCCGGCCTGCTGCGGGTCGTGCACGAGGCGAGCGGCGGCAACCCGCTGTTCGCGCTGGAGCTGGCCAGGACCCTCGGCGACCGGCCCGACCCCGAGGCGGACCTGCCCGTCCCCGAAGGGCTGCGGCACCTGCTGCGCACCACGATCGACGGCCTGTCCGACGCGGCGGCCGAGGTCGCGCTGATGCTCGCCTCCGCCTCCCGCGTCCAGGCCGGGCTGCTCGACGGGCTGCCCGCGCGGCACGCGGGCCTGGCCGAGCTGGTCGCCCGGCACGTCGTCACCGACGACCCGGTCCCGCGCTTCACCAACCCGCTGTACGGCGCGGCCGTCCTGGAGTCGGCCGGCGCGGCCAGGCGGCGCGAGATGCACGCCAGGCTCGCCCGTACGGCGGCCGGCCCCGAGGAGCGGGCCAGGCACCTGGCGCTCGCCGCGACCGGCCCCGACGCGGCCGCCGCCGACGCCCTGCACGAGGCGGCCCGGCTGGCGGTGGCGCGCGGGGCGCCGTACACGGCGGGCGAGCTGGCCGAATGGGCCGCCCGGCTGACCCCGTCCGAGCAGGACGAGCTGGCCACCAGGCGGCGCATCGAGGCCGCCGCGAACCTGCTGACCAGCGGCGGCGCGTCCCGGGCCCGCGCGCTGCTGGAGGACGTCGCGGAGCGGTGCCCGTCCGGCCCGGTCAAGGCCGAGGTGCTCTTCCTGCTCAACCGGGCGATCTTCAGCGAGGGCGACCACGCCGGCGCGCTCGTGCCGAACCAGCAGGCCAGGCTGGAGGCGGGCGACTCGGTCGAGCTGCTCGTGCCGATCCTGGCCGACCTCGCGTACTCGCGCATGCACGTCGGCCACCTCGCCGGCGCCGCCGGGCACGCCCGCGAGCTGCTGGCCCTGGCCACCCGCGTCGGGGACGCGGCGCTGCGCGACGAGGCCACGATCGCGATGATCACCATCGAGTTCATGCGCACCGCCCGGCCGCCCGCCGAGGTGCCCGAGCCCGGCTACGACAACCCGCTGGACCGCTCGCCGTTCGCCGCCCTGCACGTGGCCGGCTACCTGTACCGCTCGCTCGGCGACCTGCCGGCGGCTCGGGCCGCGCTCGACACCGTCCGCACGGCGGCGGTGGCGGCCGGCATCGAGGCGTACATCCCGTCCGCGCTGATGTGGGCGACGGAGGTGGAGTGCCTGGCGGGCGACCTCGACGCCGCCGCCGAACGGGCCGCGCTGGCCCGCCGCGCCGGGCAGGAGGCGGGCACGCCCTCCACGTCCGCGCTGTTCACCGAGGCGCTGGTGCTGGCCCACCGCGGCGAGCCGGACCGGGCCCGGCCGATCGCGGAGGAAGGGCTGGCCGTGGCGTTGCGGTTCGGCCTGGGCACGAGCGCGCTGTGCCTGCGGGCGCTGCTCGGCTTCGTCGAGCTGGCCGCCGGCGACCCCGCGGAGGCGGTCCGGCACCTGGAGGCCATGGAGCAGGCGGCCACCTCCTTAGGCGCGGCGCTCGAAGTGGTGTGCCCGACCGCGGTGTCCGACCACGTGGCGGCGCTGGTGGCGCTCGGCCGCCTCGACCGGGCCGCCGAGCTGGCCGACCGGGCCGCCAGGTCGGCGCGTCTCATCGACCGGCCGCTGGCCAGGGGCGTCGCGGGCCGGGCCCGCGGCCTGCTGCTCACCGCCACCGGCGCGCCCAAGCGGGCGGCGGGGGAGCTGGGCGCGGCCTGCGCGGAGTTCACCACGGCGGGGATGCCGTTCGAGCTGGCCCGTACGCTGCTGGCGCTGGCCCAGGCGCAGGGCCGGCTGCGGCAGCGGGCCGCGGCCAGGCGCAGCGCCGAGCGGGCGGCCGAGCTGTTCGCCGAGCTGGGCGCGCCCGGCTGGGCCGCAACGGCGGCGCAGCCGGCCCGGCCCGCCGAGCCGTACGGGCTGACGCCGTCGGAGGCGCGGGTGGCCGCGCTCGCGGCGCGCGGCCGGTCCAACAGGGAGATCGCCGAGGAGCTGGTGATCGAGGTCAAGACCGTGGAGACGCACCTGTCCAGCGCCTACCGCAAGCTGGGCGTACGCGGCCGGACGCAGCTCGCGGTCCGGTTCGGCGAGGACGCCGGGGCGGGCCGGGCCTGACCGCCGGCCCGTGTTCACCCGTGCTCACCCGTGCTCACCCGTGCCTTGCCGCGGCGGTCAGCTCGCGGAGCCGCGCCAGGAACGCCTGCCCGGCCGCGCCGGTGTCGAGCGGCAGCAGGTACGAGCTCGCCTCCGGCGACCCGAACCAGCGCGCCTGCACGTCGACTCCCGTGGCCCGCCCGTACCGCGCCGGGTCCACGACGCTCAGGGACGCCTCCGCCAGTCTGGCCCCCAGCCGCACCTGCGTGCCCCGGTCGGTGACGGTGGCGATCACGATCACGCCCGTCGTGACGACGGCCGCCGTCGTGAACGGCCCGATCTCCAGCCCGGCCGCCCGGAACGCGCCCGACAGCCCGTTCAGCAGGCCGCGCCGGGCCCCGCCCGGCGGCCGCACCGGGACGCTGCGGGTCTCGCAGCAGATCTCGGCCGTCTCCGCCAGGTCTCCGAGGAGCTGTTGCGCGGCGTACTCCGTGACGGCCGCCCGCAGGCGGTCGTCGAGGCCGCGCACCGGGCACAGCCGGGTGGCTCTGGTGTAGTCCATGAGGCTCATCGGGTGACCGCGGGCCAGAGGTAGGTCTGCCGCCAGTCCGGGATCGGCTCGCCCGCCACGTGCCCGGTGCCGAGCAGCAGGTAGACGCAGGCCGAGACCAGCGCGGACAGCAGGTAGCCGACGTCGAGCCCGCCGGTCAGCGCGACGAGCGGGCCGGTGTAGAGGGGGCTGTCGGCGTCCAGGAGCCCGGCGGCGGCCCCGGCCAGCCAGGCGGCGCAGGCCCGGAGGTTCCAGCCGCCGGCGTACCAGTACCGGCCGCCCGACAGGCTCTTGTTGTGCACCTGCAGATCCCGCACGTCGTACACCCGCCCGCAGCGCACGTGCCCGATCAGCGCGATCACCGCCCACGGCGTGGCCACCACGGTCAGCACCACGACGAACCCGGTCACGGCCTGCTCCACCCCCACCGTGGAACGGCCGAGGAACACCAGCCCGAGCGTGATCGCCGCCGCGGCCGCCGCCCCCGCCGTCCTGGACGTGCGCGGGAACAGGCCGTGCAGCTCCAGCCCCATGTTGTAGAGCGGCACGCCCGCCGCCCCCAGGCATCCGGCGACGCCCGCGAACAGCAGCAGCGGCAGGTACCAGGCGGGCGCCGCCCGTGCCACGCTCTCCAGGTACGACCCCTCCGCCCGCGTCGAGATCGCCACGAAGGCGCCGAACAGCGTGGGCGCGAGCAGCCCGCCGAACAGCCCGGCGGCCGAGGACCACACCACACCGGCCGCGCTGTGCCGCCGGGGTGACAGGTAGCGCGTGTAGTCGCCGATGATCGTGGCGTACGCGACGGGCCCGCTGATGCCGGCCGTGACGAGCGCCAGGATCCAGGCCGGCGCGCCGTCCGGGCCGCCGGGAGCCGACCACGACGGGTCGAAGCCGGGCGCGTACGCCACCACCCCCGCGCCCAGCACCAGCGCCATCGGCCCCACCAGCACCGCGCTGATGCGCGAGATCAGCCCGAACCCGCCGACGGCGAGCGCCGCCACCAGCACCGCGATCCCCGCGTACGCCGCCGCGCGCGCCGCCTCTCCCGGCGCCGTCCCGCTCACCCGGGCGAGCACGACCACGACCGCCTCGCCGCCCGTCCAGATCGCCACCGCCGTGTACCCGAGGGACAGCAGCAGCCCGATCAGCGAGCCCACCAGCCGGCCGCGCACGCCGAAGTGCGCGCCCGCGGCCACCGTGTTGCTCGTCCCGGCCCGGAACCCCAGCAGCGCCAGCGGCGCCGCCAGCAGCAGGCCGAGCGCCGTGCCAGCGGTGGCCGCCGCGACGATCTGCCACCAGCTCAGCCCGTACGTGACGGGCAGCCAGCCGAACACCGTCGCGCTCAGCGACAGGTTCGAGCCCACGAGCACCCACATCACGGTCACGGGCCGCGCGGTGCGGCGATGCTCCGGCATCGCCGACACGCCGTGCTGCTCGATCTCCATGCGCTGCGCCATGACGGCACCCCTCCCGATCGCGGTCCCGACCACGATCGGCCCCGCCTGTTGCCCGGGGGTGGACGGCGGGCTTGCGGGCGGCGAGCAAGCGAGGCGCAACACCCGGGCAAGCGGACCGGGGCGTCACATGCTGGCGATGAGCTTGTCCACCCGCTCGTCGACGCTGCGGAACGGGTCCTTGCACAGCACCGTGCGCTGCGCCTGGTCGTTCAGCTTCAGGTGCACCCAGTCGACGGTGAAGTCGCGCCGCTTCTCCTGCGCCTTGCGGATGAACTCGCCGCGCAGCCGCGCCCGGGTGGTCTGCGGCGGCACCGACTTGGCCTCGAAGATCTTCAGGTCGGACGTCACCCGCTCCACCGAGCCGCGCTTCTGCAGCAGGTAGTACAGGCCGCGCTTGCGGTGCACGTCGTGGTAGGCCAGGTCGAGCTGGGCCACCCGCGGCGAGGACAGCGGCAGGTCGTACTTCTTGCGGTAGCGCTCGATGAGCTGGTACTTCGTCACCCAGTCGATCTCCCGCGACACCAGGTCGAGGTCGCCGGTCTCCACCGCGCGCAGCGTGCGCTCCCACAGCTCCAGCACGCGGTGCGCGACGGCGTCGCCGCCGCGCCGGTCCACGAAGTCCTTGGCCTTGGTGAAGTACTCCTGCTGGATGTCGAGCGCCGACGCCTCGCGCCCGTTGGCCAGGCGCACCCGCCGCCGCCCGGTCATGTCGTGGGAGACCTCGCGGATCGCCCGGATCGGGTTCTCAAGGCTCAGGTCGCGCATCACGACCCCGGCCTCCACCATGCGCAGCACCAGGTCGGTCGCGCCGACCTTGAGCAGCGTCGTGGTCTCGCTCATGTTGGAGTCGCCGACGATGACGTGCAGCCGGCGGAACCGCTCGGCGTCGCCGTGCGGCTCGTCGCGGGTGTTGATGATCGGCCGGGACCGGGTCGTCGCGGACGACACCCCCTCCCAGATGTGCTCGGCCCGCTGCGAGACGCAGTAGACCGCGCCGCGCGGCGTCTGCAGCACCTTGCCCGCGCCGCAGATGATCTGCCGCGTCACCAGGAACGGGATCAGCACGTCGGCCAGCCGGCCGAACTCGCCCTGCCGGCCCACGCAGTAGTTCTCGTGGCAGCCGTAGGAGTTGCCGGCCGAGTCGGTGTTGTTCTTGAACAGGTAGATGTCGCCCGCGATGCCCTCCTCGCGCAGCCGCTTCTCGGCGTCGACGAGCAGCCCCTCCACGATCCGCTCCCCGGCCTTGTCGTGCGTGACCAGCTCCACGACGCTGTCGCACTCGGGGGTGGCGTACTCGGGGTGGCTGCCCACGTCGAGGTAGAGGCGGGCGCCGTTGGGCAGGAAGACGTTGCTCGACCGCCCCCAGGACACGACCTTCCGGAACAGATAGCGCGCCACCTCGTCGGGTGACAGCCTGCGCTGACCCCGGAAGGTGCAGGTGACGCCGTACTCGTTCTCCAGCCCGAAAATACGTCGGTCCACCGCCTCACACTACTCTCCCCACCCGCGTGACGGGGGATCACGACGTCACGCGTGCTTCTGAGACGATGCACCCCATGCTGCAGGTCTGCCTGAACGGCGCCAGGAACCGTACCGAGTCGGCCCATCTCCCCGTCACCCCGCAGGAGCTGGCGGCGGCCGCCCGCGAGGCCGTCGAGGCCGGGGCCCGCGACATCCACCTCCACCCCAAGGACCAGGACGGCGCGGACACCCTCGACCCCGAGCACGTCGGCGCGGCGGTCGCCGCCGTGCGGGCGGCCGTCCCCGCCGTCCCCGTCGGGGTCACCACCGGGGCGTGGACGTCGCCGGACGCCGGGCGGCGTGCCGCGCTCGTCCGCGCCTGGAGCGTGCTGCCCGACCACGCCTCCGTGAACTGGCACGAGGACGGCGCCGCCACGGTCGCGGACGCGCTGCTGGAACGCGGCATCGGCATCGAAGCCGGCATCTACTCCGGGACGCCGGCCGCCGGACGCTTCCTCGCCTGGCCGCGACGCCACCGTGTGCTGCGTGTCCTGGCGGAGGTCACCGACACCGACCCGCGGACCGCACCCGCCGCCGCCGGCACCCTGCTGAACGAGCTCAGCGGCGCGAACCTGCCGATCCTCCTCCACGGCGAGGAGACGGCGGCCTGGACGGTCCTGCGCCTCGCGGCCGCCCGCGGTCTTGACACCCGCATCGGCCTGGAGGACGTACTCCTGCTGCCCGACGGGACCCCCGCCACCAGCAACGCCGCCCTGATCCGAGCCGCGCACGCCGAGATCCGCGCAGCGTCCGTCCCTTCTCGCCCACGACTCTCACCATGAGACTCACCGCAGCCCGGCGCCGGGACGTGCCACGGCCGCTCGCGTTCACCCAGGGGTTAAGACTGCCTTGCGTACTTCGTCGTTGTTCCGCTGATGGTCCGCGCCGATTCTGATAGCCGGAATGTCAGACAATATCGGGAGTGACGCGATGACGTCCTTGATGGGCAGATCCGCGCTGGTGACCGGGGCCTCGCGAGGCATCGGCCGCGCCGTCGCGCGGCGGCTGGCCGCCGGCGGAGCGCTGGTCGCCGTGCACTACGGCAGCAACGAGCAGGCGGCCCGCGACACCATGGACCTGATCGAGAAGGACGGCGGCCGGGCCTTCCTGGTACGGGCCGAGCTGGGCGTGCCCGGCGACGTGGACACCCTGTTCGCCGCCCTGGAGCCCGCTCTGCTCACCCGGACCGGCCAGGTCCGGCTGGACATCCTGGTCAACAACGCCGCCATCACCGCCGACTCGATCGAGACGATCACCCCGGAGGCGTTCGACCGGCTGATCGCGGTCAACACCAAGGCGCCGCTGTTCATCATCCAGCGCGCGCTGCCGCTGCTCAACGACGACGGCCGCATCATCAACGTGTCCGCGGCGGCGACCAGGATCGCGATGCCCGGGCAGCCGTACGCGATGAGCAAGGCCGCCGTCGAGGTGCTCAGCCGCTCCCTCGCGCAGCTCCTCGGCGGGCGCGGCATCACGGTCAACGCCGTCGCGCCCGGCCCGACCGTCACGGACATGAACCCCTGGATGCTCGACGACCCCGAAGTTCAACGGGCGGTGGGCAGCGGCAACGCCGTCCCGCGCGCCGGGCGGCCGGACGACATCGCCGACGTGGTGGCCTTCCTGGTCTCCGAGGCCGGCCGCTGGGTGACGGGGCAGACCATCGACGCCTCGGGCGGCTGCTTCCTCGGCCCCCGCCTCTGAGCCGGCGCCGCCGGCCGGCCGCACCCCGACCTGGCCCGCGCGCTGACGGAGAAGCCCGGCCTGCTCACTGTCAGGCCTGGAACTCCGTCGGTCCCGTGGTTACTCTGCATCAGAGTGTGGTGATCGGTTACGAGGCGTCACTGGAAGAGCTGGAGGCCCAGTGGAACAGCGTGACGCACCAAGCCTCGCCGACATCCTGTCGGTCGCGCCATGGATGGAACTCGAGAAGTACGTCGACCACTTGCGGGATCGGGTGGATGCGGCCGTGCTGGCCTCGCATGCGCGGCGGGAGCAGCTCCGTACCGAGATCTTGGCGGATAATCCGCATTTAAGCGCACAAATACGTCGTCCTTCGCCCGAGCAACTGCAAGCGGCCAAGCACCTTCTGAGCACCGGAATCGTCGCCGCCTCCGATGGCACCCTTGCCGCCGTGCCCCTCCTGAGCGGTACGAAAGTCCAGGTGGGCGTGGTGATCGTCACCAACACCGGCGAATCCGTCGGCCTGGTGACGCGGGTCTTCGAGCACGAGCTGACCTCCACCGGCGACACGGCCAGGGAGTTCTTCGGCAACCTCCGCAAGGTGCACGGCACCTCGAACCTGGCCAGCCGCGCCCTCATGCTGTTCGGCGAACGCAAGCTCCTGCTCGCCCAGGAGGCCGACTGGCGGATGATCCACGGAGAGCTGGTCCCCTTCGAACTCCGTACCGGCCTGAACCATCCGAGGGTGAATCTGCCGCCCGTGTTCGATCTCGTCCGGCATTACGTCAAGGACCAGCGATTCATCGCGGTCAGCGAAAGCCCCGAGGACCTGGACGTGCTCAACGCCGGCATCGTCCTGGAGCCGGGAGAGTTCATCGAACTGCGCACGCTGGCCGACGATCTCACCGGTTTCCTGGACGGCGATGAGAGAGCGGGGACGACCAGAGCGAACCTCAACAACGTGGACCGGGCGAGATTCCGGGCGTTCATCGCGGAGGTGGGGCCGGAGGTCGCCATTGTGCTCATCAAGGCCGGGCATCGTCCGTTCCTCCTGGAGTGTCACCGGGATCGGGTCGAGGAGGCGGCGGCGCTCTTTCTCGCCGACGCGCTCTGGACGCGAGGTCTGCCGGACACCGGGGCGCCCGTGACCGCGCGCGGCTTCCCCTTCCACATCGATCTCGCCGACAACGTGGCCCGCACGATGTTCAAAGGCGGGGAGTTCCGGACGTTCATCGAGACACGCCTGATGGAACTCGGGGTCGAGCACGGACTCACCGACCTGGACCCACGGAGGACACGAGGATGAGCTCGGACACCGAGGCCGAGGCCGAGGCCGAAGAACCGCTGGAGGAGCCGGAGGACCAGCGCGACGCGCCTTCCTCCTCCGAACAGGAAATTCCCCCCCAAGCCGTCGAGGCCGCGGAAGCCAGCCTCGCCCGATCGCTGATCACCCTCGGTTTCGTCGCCTTCGACGGGCCGGGCACGGACAACACCAGCAGCGGTGTGATGGTGTCCGAGCGGCTGCGCCGCCATTTCCGCCGTGACGCGTACGTGGGAGTCAACGACACCGAACAAGGCATCACCTTCCTGGGTCGCGTCGTCGAAGGCCCCTTCCACAGCCCGCACGAGATCGGCCCGGATTCGGCGATCAGCCGCACCACTCTGCTCCATCCGGAACGCACCCGGTTCCGGCCCACCTATTACGCCGCCGGCACGATCGAGATTCTCGGTGAGGTCACCCCTTCGGAGAACGTGCTGCCCACTTCGACCCGTCCCCGGCCGTACTCCGAGGTGTTCATCTATCCCAGCGACCGGCTGCGCCGGATGCTCGGCATCGAAGGCGACATGCAACTGGGTTCGCTGCTCGGCTACGACGACGTGAGAGTGGAGGCGGATTCGGCGAACAAGGGTTTCCTGCCGCGCAATGCCGGCATCTTCGGCACCGTGGGATCGGGGAAGTCCAACACCACTCAGGTGCTGATGGAGGAGGCCATTCGGGCCGGCTGGGCGGTGGTCGCCATCGACGTCGAGGGCGAGTACGTACGGATGGACCAGGGCAACGACGAGCCGCACCTGGCCCGCCTGCTGGAGGAACGCTTCGACGAGCGGCGTCCGCGCGGCATCCCGGACTTCCGGGTGTACGTTCCGAACGCCGGCATGACGGACGCGCCCGACCCTCTGCCCTTCAAGGTGCCGATCGCGGATGTGCCCGAGGAAATCGTCGCCGACGTGCTCGAATTCACCGAACCCCAGGTGAGAATGTGGGGAGCCATCACGGGCCAGGCCCGGCGCAACGCGGAGCGAGCTCCCCGGCCGGGCAGGATGGGCGCCCTCGCCGCTCCCGCGCCGCCTCCTCCCGCCCGCCCGTACGACCTCAGCGACCTGATCGACGGCTTGCACGAGGACCCGGCCACGGGCAACATGCCACTGCTGTCGCCGAAACTTCTCTCCACGGAGAAGGCCACCGCGTCCACCCTGCGTAACAAGCTGTACAAGCTCGGCCGGTCCGAGATGCTCGACTGGCGGCCCACGAGGAACACCCCGTACCTGGACGTTGACGAGCTTCTCGTGGAGCGGCGCCTGAGCGTCTTCGACGTGAGCGAGACCAACGACAGCGCCCGCAACATCGCCATCTCCTTCCTGCTGCAGGCATTGTTCGACCGGGTGATCGCGGTCCCTCGCGGCGAACCCATCGGCAAGAACAGCCGGCCGCGGCCGCCGGTGCTGGTGGTGATCGAAGAGGTGCACACGTTCGTCTCGCGAGCGAGTGCGGGCCGGATGCGCGCGGTGCTGGACCAGTTGCAGGTCATCAGCCGGCGCGGCCGCAAGCGCTGGATGGGACTGGTGCTGGTGTCACAGCAGCCCGGGCATGTGCCGGAGGAGCTGTTCGAGCTGGCGAACACGCGGTTCATCCACCAGCTCAAATCGGCAGGCAACCTCGCCCCCGTACGTGCCACCACGGGCGGCGTGCACGAGGCGCTGTGGTCGACGGTGCCCGCGCTGGGGCAGGGGCAATGCCTGCTGACGGGCTCGGTGTTCCGCAACCCGGTCTTCGTGCAGATGCGTCCGGCGCGTTCCCGGCGCATGCACACGGCGTGACGACCGTCCCGGCGCGGATCGTCTTCTCGACCTGGTCGCTGCCCCGGCCACGTGCCGCCGGTAGGTCCGCAGGCTGACGCCCATCTCCCTGGCCGCCACCTCGTCCTTGCGGGGCGCCGGGAAGATCGCCCATCACGCGGCATCGAGGGCCTCGGTGATCTTGCGCGTCATGCCGGTCATGGTGAGGTGAGGCTCGCCCCGCTGAGCGGCTTCGAGGGCGATGGTGACGATGGTGCGGAAGTTGTCGGCCTCGGCCGGGTCCTGCCGCTGTCCTGACGCCGCCACTGACACGACGGGGAGGCGAGCCCCGTGCGGGACCGCCGCCCGATAATCGTCCTATGATCAGTTCGCGCCAGCTGGAGTACTTCCAGGCGGTCGCCAGGGAGCTGCACTTCACCCGGGCGGCCGAGGCGCTGCGCATCGCGCAGCCGGCGCTCTCCCAGCAGATCCGCAAGCTCGAACGGCAGCTCGGCCTGGCCCTGTTCGAACGGAACAACCACCGGGTGGCGCTCACCCCGGCGGGCGCGGCGTTGCTGGAGCACGCCGACCGCATCCTCGCCGACCTCGTGTCCGTAGAGGACGAGATGCTGGGCTGGGCCGCCGGGGTGCGCGGCCGGATCCGGCTGGGCGCGGCGCGCGGGCTGATGGGACGGCTGGCCGAGGCGCTGGCGGTGTTCTGCCGCACCTATCCGGCGGTCGAGGTGGAGCTGCGCGAGCTGAACACCGAGGAGATGTCCGCCGCGCTGCACGCCGGCCGGCTCGACGTCGCCACGCTGGCGGCCCCGCCCGCGTCCGGTGACCGGCGGCTGGCCTGGCGGTCGCTGGGCGACGAGCCGCTGGTGCTGGTCACCGCCGCCGAGGGGCCGTTCGCGGGGCGGGAGCAGGTGCGGCTCGCCGAGCTCGACGGCGCCGACCTGGTCGTCTACGCCGCGGGGTCGGCGGTGGGCGAGATCATCCGGACGGCGCTGGCCGAGGCGGGGGCCGGCGTGCACGCCCGGTTCGAGAGCAGGGAGTACGGCACGGCCCGCGCGCTCGCGTCGGTCGGCCTGGCCGCCGCGATCATGCCGCGCTCGGTCGCCGTCGCGCCGGGTCCGCCGGTCGGGGTGGCGTCCCTGGATCCCGAGCCCGTCTGGCGGCCGACGCTCGCCTGGCCGTCCGGCCGCCGTCCCGCTCCCGCGCTGGCGGCGTTCATCGGCTTCATGACCGGCGATAACTCGGCGATATCACCATAAGTCTGATCATGTCTTGGACTTATCACCCCGCACAGCGGCATCGTGGTCTCAGCAGCAACAAAAGACGAAGGAGACAACACTCATGGACCGCCAGGAACGAGGCCGCCGCGAATACACGGCCATGATGGGCTCCACCCCCGAGGAGGCCCTGGCCGGCCTGCGCAAGCAGTCGCCGGAGCTGTTCGACGGCATCCTCGAGGGCTTCGGCGGGCCGATCGCCCGCACCGAGCTGAGCCGTACCGCGAGGGAGCTGGCGACCGTCACGATGCTCGCGGCGCTCGGCGGCGCGGAGCCGCAGCTCGCCGTCCACACCGCCGCCGCGCTGCGCAACGACGTGACGCCCGCTGAGCTGCGGGCCCTCGCCGAGCACGTGTCCCTCTACGCCGGCATGCCGCGCGCGCTCAACGCGCTGCGCGTGATCGACGAGGTGCTGACCGCCGCCGGAACCCCCGCACCGGCCGTCCTCCAGCGGGTACGGCTCGCCGACCACGAGACCGTCGTCGCCCGGCGCGGCGAGTCTGGGCCGCCCGTCGTGCTGCTGCACGCGCTCGGGCTCGGCTGGCGCATGTGGGAGCCGGTCATGGAACGGCTCGCCGCGACCAGGCGGGTGTACGCCTACGACCTGCGCGGACACGGCGCGGCCGCCGGCGCGCCCACCTCGTTCACCATGGACGACATCGCCGCCGACCTGTTCGGCGTGCTCGACGCGCTCGGCCTGGAGCAGGCCCACGTGGTCGGGCTGTCCTACGGCGGCGGCATCGCGCAGACCGCCGCCGTCGCCCGGCCCGGACGGTTCGCGTCCCTGGCGCTGCTGGGCACCACCGACCATCCGTTCGAGGCGTTCGAGGGGCGGGCCAGGTCCGCCGAGGAGGAGGGCATGGCGGCCCAGATCGTGCCGTCGCTCACCCGGTGGTTCACCCCGGCCGGGCTCGCCGTCAACGGCCCCGGCGTGCGTTACGCGCGGGAGCTGGTGCTGCGCGCCGACCCCGCCGACTGGGCCGCCGCCTGGCGGGCGTTCAAGGGCCTGGACGTGCAGGGCCGGCTCGCCGGGTTCGAGCCGCCCACGCTGGTGCTGGCCGGCGAGCTCGACGCCTCCTGCACGCCGCAGATCATGCGGGACCTGGCCGGACGCGTCCCCGGCGCCACGTACCAGGAGCTGCCGGGCACCCCGCACATGATGTCGCTGGAACGGCCCGACCTGGTCGCCGCCGCCCTCGACGCCTTCCTCCCGGCCGCGTCGTGAGGGCCGTCTGGTACGACCGCACCGGCCCCGCCGCCGACGTGCTCACCGTGGGAGAGCTGCCCGACCCCGAGCCCGCCGCCGGCGAGGTGCGGGTCCGGGTACGGGCCGCCGGGGTCAACCCGGCCGACGTCAAGCGGCGCCAGGGAGCGGGGGACCGGGTGATGCGCGACCCGCGCGTGATACCCGGCGACGACGGCGCCGGCGTGATCGACCGCGTCGGCCCCCGCGTCCCCACGTCGTGGATCGGCCGGCGGGTGTGGGTGCACTCCGCCAACCACGGCCGCCCGTACGGCACGTCCGCCGAGTACGTGGTGGTGCCCGCCGCCCAGGCCGTCGAGTTGCCCGCGAACACCTCCTTCGAGGCGGGGGCCTGCCTCGGGGTGCCCGCCCTGACCGCGCACCGCTGCCTGTTCGCCGACGGCCCGGTGGCCGGCCGGACCGTCCTGGTCACCGGGGCGGCCGGAGCGGTCGGCCACTACGCCGTCCAGCTGGCCGCGCACGGCGGCGCCACCGTGATCGCCACGGCCCGGACGCCGGAGCAACGCGCCTCGGCCCTGGACGCCGGCGCCCACCACGTGCTCGACAACCGCGCGCCCGGGGCCGCCGAGGCCGTCCTCGACCTCGCGCCCGCCGGCGTGGACCGGGTGGTGGACGTCGCCTTCGGCGCCAACCTGCCGTTCACCTCGCAGGTCATCGCCACCGGCGGCACCATCGCGACGTACGCCTCGGACGCCGTGCCGGAGCCGGCGCTGCCGTTCTACCGGCTGATGCGGCGAGGCGTGACGATCCGCACCACCCTGGTGTTCGTCATGCCGGCCCCGGCCCTGCGCGCCGCCACCGAGCACGTCACCCGCCTGCTGGAGGACGACGTTCTCACCCACCCCATCGCCGCCCGCCACCCCCTGGCCGCGGCGGCGGACGCACACCGCGACGTCGAGTCCGGTCACGCCCCCGGCAAGGTCCTCATCCTCCCGTGACGTGGTCATCGGGATGGTCGGAGGCGGTGACTGCTGAGCAAGGGCCGGGCACGAGCCCGCCCGGGCCCAGCTCGGGACTGATTCCCGACCCGCATGTTCTCCGCACCTTCCTGGGCCTGCACGCGGTGGGCGTCGGCCGCGCGTCGATGCGCTCCACCTCCAATGCCCCTTCCGGATCATCCACGAGAGCCGGGTGATCCTCGGATCCGCGGACCTCGCATGGCTCGAGAGTGACGTTCGTGGCACCGGCGGGACCGGCAGCGAGCGCACCATGTACGACTTCATGGCGGACCGGCTCGATGCGACCTTCGCGGAGCTACGGCCGGTCGTGGCGGAGGCGTTTCCGGTCAGCTCCGGCCGTGCCGAGGCATGGCGTTTCCTGCGCAGGAACGCCGAGCACGTGGTGTTCCCGCCTGAAGAGCCCGGTGATGAACGGTGAGCCTTTGCCGTGTGCCCGACAGGAGCGGTTGTGCGTCCCGCGCCGGCACCGACGACGGCCCGTTATCGGATCGTGATCAACCATGCGCGCCGGCGGAAGGTCGAATCCCGCATGAAGATCCTCTGCGGGGCGCTCGCCGTCCTCTCGACGCTCATCACCGCCTCGGGTGCCGCCCGAGCGGCCGTCCCCGCAGAGGGAACATCCGCCCCGATCCGGTACGCCGCCGCCTCCGACTGCGACAAGGACCCGCGCAACGCCGCGTGGTGCGGCTCCTGGTGGTACCGGACGACCGACGGCAGGCGACACCCGCTCAGCGGGGCGGGCCGATGGTCGGACGCGGTCGCCGTCAGCGGCGACGGCCGCCGCCTCGCCTACGTCAGGGCCAAGGACACCCGGCTCGTCATCCGCGACCTCGACGGCCGCACGCGGGTCTCGCGGGCCAAGGCGTGGCCGTCGCGGTCGGAGCTGGACGTCACCCGCGTGACGATGTCGTACGACGGCTCCCTCGTGGCGGTGACCTGCTGCTGGGCCGGCTTCACCGACCATCGCGCGCGGGTGTACGACGCCACCACCGGCGCCCTGCTGGCCAAGGTGCCGGGGGTGTCCGTACATGACGACGCCTTGAGCTTCAGCGGCGACGGCGACCAGCTCCTCGTCAGGACGTACCACGACAAGCCCGGCAAGCTGAGCGTCCACGACCTGACCGGCAAGCGAATCACCAGTGTCGTGCCGCCCCGGCTCATCGGCGACAACGCCTCCGCCGCCGCGCTGCACGCCGATGGCCGCACCGTGGCCGTCTACGTCACCGGCCGCAAACCCGCGATAGCCCTGTACGACCTGGAGACCAGGCGAGTCACCGCCACGTTCCCCGTCCCCGCCTCAGGCCAGAAGGTGGAACGGGACCCCGCGGACGGCCGGATCGCGGAGGTCTACACGGACGTCAGGCTCGACTGGACGGGCGAGTCCACGCTGCGGATGGTCAGGAAGACCGGGTTCAAGCTGGTACGGGTGAAGGTCTACGACATCGACGTGGCCACCGAGGCGGTCGTCCTCAAGCGCGGCTACTCCGTCGCCGGAACCGTCGCCGAGGCGATCAGCGGCCTCTGACCCCGGCCCATCGGGACGTGGGCGAGGTCTGGTGCCTGGTGTTCGCCGAAGGCCTCGGCGAACACGAGGCGCTCACCCGGGCCGGCGCCGAGCCTTCCTCTCTGCGGCCGATGACCTACGCCGAACTCATGGACGGCGGCCTGGTCCCCGACACCCTGCTCGCCCATCGCGTCGGCGGCTGGACCATGCTGCTCGAGGTGAACGGCACGGAGGTCGCCGACGCCTTGGCACGGGTGTCGGCGGGCACCCGCGCCGTCGCGGTGTCGTGCGACGATCACGCCTCCGACCTGTTCGCCTCCGCTGAGGACGGCGAGCTGGTCACCTGTTTCGATCCGGTCGATCCCACGTCACGATGGGGTACGGACCCCGACCGGCTCACCGCGCTCATGGGTTCCACAGGTCTGTCCCCGGAGCCCGGCGCGGCCGGCGACAGCTCCGGCTCCGACGACGGCTTCGGCTCCGGCGATGGCTCCGACGACGGCGAGGTCCGGGGAGTGGCGGAGGCGCTGGTGCTCACCGCGGAGATCACCGGTGCCATGGTGACGCCCGAGACCCTGGGGAGCCCATGGTGGCGGGCACCCGCGAGCCTCCGGCACCAGGACCCTGACCCGCCCTCCCGGGAGGGCGCGAGGGCTCGGCCGTCAGCCGGGAGGCGCCGCGGCGTAGGCGGCGGTGGAGGCCGTGATGCGGCGGATCGCGTGCTGCAGCTCGGCGATGGTCTCCTCGTCGATGCCCATGGCCTGGCTGATGGCGGCCGGGACGTGCCCGCACCGTTCCTGCATCGCGCGCCCCTCGGCGGTGAGCGTGACCTCCACGGAACGCTCGTCGTCAGGGCGGCGTCGCCTGCTCAGCAGGCCGTGCGCCTCCAGGCGTTTGAGCAGCGGGGACAGGGTGTTGTAGTCGAGCCGCAGCTCCTCGCCCAGCTCGCGGACCGTCCGGCTCTCGTGCTGCCACAGCAGCACCAGCACCAGATATTGCGGGTACGTCAGGCCCAGCGGCTCCAGCAGGCCGCGGTAGACGGAGGTGATCCCCCGCGAGGCGGCGTACAGGTCGAAGCAGAGCATGGGAGACAGCGGGCTGGACTGGTGGGAGCCCGCCGGACGAGGCTCGGTCGCGGCCATGATCCCAGTCTATCCCCCTCCCATGTCTGCGATTTGGTCGTGCGCGAGGCATGCGGGCGGCGACAGCCCGTGATCGCCGTCGCCCACGGACCCGGCTTCAGCCCTTCAGGAAGGCCAGCAGCGCCTCGTTCACCTCGGCGGCGTGCGTCCACAGCAGGCCGTGCGGGGCGCCCTCGATCTCGACGTACGTGGCCCCGGGCAGCTGCCGGCGGAACTGGCGGGCCGTGGCGTCGATCGGCAGGATGCGGTCCGCCGTGCCGTGCACGATGAGCGCGGGCAGGCCGGAGGCGGCGACGGCGGTCACGTCGGCGCGGAAGTCGGTGGTCCAGGTCGGAACCGCCGCCGTCGAGGCGTAGGCCGAGGCGCCCGCCGCGACGTTCCAGCTGCTCCGCAGCGCCGCCTCGCTGAGGCGGGTGCCGAGGTTCTCGTCGGTGTTGTAGAAGTCGGCGTAGAAGGTGTCGAAGTAGGCGTACCGGTCGGCGGTCGCCGCGGCCAGGATGCCGTCGAAGACCGACTGGTCCACGCCGGCGGGGTTGTCGTCCGTCTTGAGCAGGAAGGGCTGCAGCGAGGCGAGGAAGGCCACCTTGGCGAGGCGGGCCGTGCCGTACGTGCCGACGTAGCGGGCGACCTCGCCGCTGCCCATGGAGAACCCGGCGAGCACGACGTCGTGCAGGTCGAGCGTGCGCAGCACGATGTCGAGATCGGCGGCGAACGTGTCGTAGTCGTAGCCCTTGGTCGGCCGGCTCGACTGGCCGAACCCGCGCCGGTCGTACGTGATCACCCGGTGACCCGCCTCCAGCAGGGCCGCGGTCTGCTTCTCCCAGGAGTGACCGCTGAGGGGGTAGCCGTGGATCAGCACGACCGGCCGGCCGGAGCCGTGGTCCTCGTAGTAGAGCTCGATGGGGGTGGTGTTCTCGGTGCCGACGGTGATGTAGGACATCGGTTTCTCCCGGTCGGGGCGTTTTCTGCTGACGCGATGACTGTACACGCCTAAATCGCGCACGAGGTAATCGCGGACGTTGTGATGTGCGACACGCCCGTTCCCGAGGCAGGTGAGCACGGAGACCGGAGAACAGAGCTCGCGCAGCACTAAGACCCCTGACTCCGAGACGGCCGCCTTCCGGCGGCGTCGTGGCGCCGGCCAGGATCGCGGCCGGGAAGGTCGCCGACACCGACAGTCAGGCCAGGAGGAGACGCAGTCGCGACCTCGAGTGCCGTCGATAGCCTGACAATCGCCACGCATCCAAGACCCTCTCGCGGGTGCCCTCGGCGGCCTGTCAAGGGTCTGGGAAGCAACGATCTGCGGCCGAGAAGCCGCAGGTCAGAGGGCGAAATGCCTGGTGGGGAAGAGCGCCCCCGCCAGGATTCGAATCTGCGGCGCCCCGTCCGCGCCCGTGCTGCCGGCGGTGCCCGGCACTCCTGGCGGCTCAGTCCGCGACTATCACCGGCAGAGCACTGACCAGCGCAACCCGGGATGTACTCGTCGGGATACGCCGGCGCCGACGGCGCTGCGGCTCAGGCGTTGTAGCCGCCGTGGGCGTCGAGCTTGGCGCCCGTGACGTACGACGCGGCGGGGCCGGCCAGGAAGGCGATCGCCGCGGCGATCTCGTCGGGGTGTCCCTTGCGTTGCAGGGACAGCGAGCTGAGCAGGGCCTTGAGGGTCTCGGGGTCAGGCGCGTCCATGCCGCCCTCCATCAGCCCGGCTTCCACGACGTTGGCGGTGATGGCCCGGGGGCCGAGGTCGCGGGCGACGCCCATGGTGTACCGCTCGACCCCCGCCTTGGTCGCCGCGTAGTCGGCCACGCCCGGGACGCCGACTCGGGTGCCCAGCCCGGAGCTCACCGTGATGACGCGGCCGCCCTCGCGCAGCACTCGGGAGGCGGCCCGGATGAGGGCGATCACGCCGAGGTAGTTGGTGGCGTGCATCCGGTCGAGCGCGGCGGTGTCGGCATCCGGGTCGTCCACCGTCCCGCTCACCGAGATCGCGGCGTTGTTGACGAGGATGTCGAGGCCGCCGAAGTGCGCGACCACGTCGTCGATCAGAGCCGGGGCCTGACCGACGTCCGCCTGGTCGGACCTGAACGCGGAGACGTTCGCTCCCTTCCTGCGTACCTCGTCGACGACGGCCTGCGCCTGCTTCTCGGAGTTGACGTAGGTGAACGCGACGTCGGCGCCCTGCTCGGCGAGCAGCCGTACGGTGGCGGCTCCCAGTCCGCGGGATCCTCCGGTGACCAAGGCGACCTTGTCCGTCAATGGCTTGTTCATTCTTCTTACCTCACTGGTCGGCTGACCGAACAGACGTAACAGTAAAGGTTACGACATCCTGTCGCAACTTAAGTTGTTACGACAGGCATTGTCGTAACATCGGAAGTTGCGACCGGAAGGAACGGGTTCATGAGCGCCAACAGCAGGTTGACCATCGCCGCCCACGCGCTGGCCTGGATCGGCCTCTACCAGCGCCAGGGCCACGAGGTCGCCACCTCCGAGCAGATCGCGTCCAGCGCGAGCACCAATCCCGTGGTGATCCGGCGGCTGCTCGGCGACCTGCGCCGGGCGGGGCTCGTGGAGTCCCGGCGCGGGGTGGGTGCGGGCTGGACGCTGGCGCGCGACCTGGAGTCGATGACGCTGCTCGACGTGTACGAAGCGGTGGAACCCGGCCCGCTGTTCGCGTTGCACCGCGCCGCCCCCGACCCGGGATGCGTGGTGGGGTACGGCATCCAGCCGGCGATGCAGCGTATCTACGACGGTATCGAGGAGACCCTCCGGCGCGAGCTGGCCCGCGTCACGCTGAACGACGTACTCCAGGACGTCCTTGCCGCGCCTCGTCAACTCGGCACCACTGGCTGATGCCCGCCGAAGCCGCGGCTTCCGCCCTGGTGAACGGACAAGTCGGGACGCACTGTCCTGCCCTGGCCGGCGGGGACGGGACAGGACGCACCATCATCCGGGCAGCCGGCTCGAACTCCTGTAGGACCGTGAGCAGGGGTCACAGAAATTCGCTGCGGTAGGTCGGGGCCAGCTCGGCCGCGCGGCGGCGGCGTTCCGCGAGGTCGTCCGGCGACAGCTGCGGCGGAGGCGCGTCCACGCCCGGTACGGCGTCACCGATGCGCATGAAGTACTCGTCCTGCCCGGCCGGGGTGCACATGCAGAGCATCCGGGCCGGTGCGCCCGAGACGTTGCGGAAGTTGTGCGGCGCGTTGGCCGGGATGTTGATGGTGGACCCGGCCCGCACGAGGTGCTTCTCGCCGCGGAAGGTGAATTCGATCTCGCCCTCGAGGATCGTGAACATCTCCTCGAAGTCGTGCCGGTGCGGCGGCGGGCCGCCGCCGTCGGGCACGCGCATGTCGATCAGGCAGTACGCGCCGTTGGTCTGCTCGCCGGTGATCAGCATGCCGTAGGTGTTGCCTACCAGGGAGATGTAGGTGGTGGCGGGGTCGTCGGGGTTCGCCACGGTCAGCGAACGAGCGGGGTCGTCGTCGGGAATCATCGTGATCGTCTCCTGGAGTGTGCGGTTGATCGGTTCGAACGGCTGGGCGACGAGGCGTCCCCCGGAGGTGACGCCGCCGGTGTGCATGAGCTGGAAGCCCTCGGCCCTACAGTGACTTGAGGACGCGGACGCGGTCGGCGGTGGCGCGTTGCGCGACGTCAGCGGTGAAGGCGATCGAGTCGAACTCGTGCGGGGCTCCGGGGTGCAGGTGGAACTCCACCGGAACGCCCGCGCGGCTCAGTTTGGCCGCGTAGGCGAGGTCCTCGTCGCGGAAGACGTCGAGCTGGCCCACCTCGAGGTAGGCGGGCGGCAGGCCGGTGGCGTCGTCGAGCCGGGCCGGAGCGGCGGTGGGCGGCACCGCGGGGCCGCCGGCGGCCTGGCCGAGCAGCGCCGGCCACGCGGTGCGGCTGTCGTCGTAGGACCACAGCGCGTACGGCTCGATGTGGGGGTCGGGGGTGGCGGGACGGTCGTCGAGCATCGGCATGATCAGGATCTGGTGGGCGATCTGCGGGCCGCCGCGCTCGCGGGCCAGGATCGCCAGCGCCGCTGCCAGGCCGCCGCCGGCGCTGTCGCCCATCACCGCGATCCGGTCGCGGTCGACGCCCAGCTCGGGAGCACGCTCGTACAGCCAGCGCAGCGCGGCATAGGCGTCCTCGAGCGGCGTCGGGAACGGGAACTCGGGCGCACGGCGGTACTCCACCGACAACATCGGCACACCGGAGGCCGCCACGTAACGGGCGACCGGGCCGTCGAACAGGTCGATGTGGCCGAAGATGTAGCCGCCGCCGTGGAAGAAGAGCACGGCCGAGCCAGGCGTCGCGCCGTCCTTGACGTACCAGCGCACCGTGATCCGCGCGCCGTCGGCGGCGGTGACGGTGTGGTCGGTCATCGTGACCTCGGCCGGCAGGGGCTGGGCGTCGCTCGCGGCACCGATGATCGGCTCCCACAGGGCGCGACGCCCTTCGATGTCGCCCACGGCCGGTGGGGTGGCCGCGGCCATCGCCTCGGCCATCGGGGCCAGCGCCGCGGCGATCTCGGGATCCAGGGACAACGTCATGGCGGTTTCTCCTTCGAGCGGGGTGGGTCAGGCGGTGGGCGCGAGGACGGCGGTCTTGCCCGGCAGCTCGCCCGCGCCGGCTCGGGCGTGGAGTGCGGGCAGGTCGGCCAGCGCCACCCGCTGGGCGACCTCGACGCGCAGCTCGCCGGTGTTGACCCGGGCGACGAGGTCGGCGAGCTGGTCGGCGTCGCTGCGGACGAACAGGTCGATGCCGCGCACCCCGCGTTCCTCGTCGGAGGGGGCGGGCATCCAGACGGTGGTGTTGACGAGAGTGCCGCCGTCGCGGACCAGCGTGACCAGCGCGGCCAGCTGTTCCGGGGCGACCGGCGCGAGGTTGAGCACGAGGTCGACCGGCTCGCTGACCGCCGCCGTCACGTCGGTGCTGGTGTGGTCGATCACCTCGTCGGCGCCGGCGGCCTTGACCCGCTCGGCGCTGCGCGGGCTCGCCGTGGCGATCACGTGGGCACCGACCTCCTTGGCCAGCTGCACCGCGTAGCCGCCGACCGCTCCGCCGGCGCCGTTGATCAGCACCCGCCGGCCGGCGGTCAGCTTGCCGTGGTCGAACAGCGCCTGCCACGCGGTCAGGCCCACCAGCGGCAACACCGCCGCGTCGGCCAGCGGGATGTTCTTGGGCGCCCCCGTCAAGCTCTGCGCCGGGGCGATCACGTACTCGGCGGCGGCGCCGGGTCCGGCCATCGGCAGGAAGCCGACCACCCGGTCGCCGACCGCGACCTCGTCCACGTCCGCGCCGAGCGCGTCCACCGTGCCGGCGACGTCGATGCCGGGGGTGTGCGGCAGCTCGACCGGGATCGGGCCCTGCATGTAGCCGGCGCGGATGTTGGCGTCGACGCCGTTGAACGACGTCGCGGCGACGCGGATCCGGACCTGGCCGGCTCCGGGGGTGGGCTGGGCCACGTCCTCGTAGCGCAGGACCTCGGGACCGCCGAACTGGTGGAAACGTACTGCCTTCATGGCCGAACCTGCCTGTGTGAGTGTGCCGTTGTTGCTGGAGACGTCACTCAATGTCGCAGGATCCGGCGGGGTTAGCCTGGGCCAGGCCGGCCCACCTTGATGATGGCCGGTTCCCCGCCGTCGGAGCCGATCTTCGCCAGGCGCGCCGCATCGGCCGAGCCCGGCGACGCGGTGAGCATCGAAGCCACCAGATCGGTCGCGGTCATCCGCGGACTGCGGCCGGCCTCGACCTGGAGAAGCTGGAGACGCTCGAGACCCTTGCGGAGATCTGGCGAACGGGCTGTGCTTGTGCGCGATCCACCACAAGCTGCTCGACAAGGGCGTTCTCGGGCTGACCGCGGAGCACGCCATCTCCATCTCGGCCAGGTCTGGACGCGGTCGAGCAGGACCACATCGGCTGACACCGCGGCCCGGTGTTCCGCGCGCCCGCCCGTGACCGCGCCCACGCGGTGGTGGCCGCCATGGAACGCGGCCTGCTGCGGCGGGGCCGAGAACCGGCATCGTGCCCGGACGCCCGCGAGTGAGGCCGTCGCCCCGGTCGCGAACGGATCCAGCGCTCACCCCTGGAGCTGGCGGGTGATCGAGGGGTCGGTGATCGCGGTGTCGTTCGCCAGCAGGAACGCCTTGCTGATGATCAGCGCCAACCGGCCGTCCTCCTCGAACGGCAGGAACAGGCCGGGCTGAGGGCCGCGGGCGGAGACGATGCACAGGTAGGCGTCGTTGGGCTCCATGAGGATGTTCGCCGAGCCGAGATGGATCTTGTAGGTGCGCAGGTCGCCCCGCACCACCAGGTACCGGTCGGTGAGGGTGCACCTGCCGGCGATGGCCGTGCGGCCGATCAGGCGGGACAGCGCGTCCCGCCGCACCTCGGCGGAGGGGTGCAGCGGAGCGAACGAGCCGTTCTGCCAGTGGTCGCGCAGCCGGTCGGGCCCCTGTCCGGTCCACTGGGGGTCGGTGGTGATGGAGGCGACGCCGACGAACAGGTCGATGTCCCGCATGGCCTCGCTGAACACCAGCGCCGGCACCTCCGTCAGCGGCACGTCCTGCCACACGCCGCCGGTCATCCGCTGGAAGCGGGTGCGGCCGAGCTCGGCGTGGGCGTCGTCGCAGAGGTAGTGCTGCAGCGTCGCCCGCCAGCCGCCGCCCGACATGACGCGGTGCGCGTCGCCGTCCTCCTCCCAGTGCCCCTGGAAGCGGGACTGCCAGCCGCGGTCCTTGAACAGCGCGCGCAGCCGGCGATAGTGCACCACGTGCCCCTCGAACCTGCTGGACCAGTGACCGGCCGCCTCCTCCGCCGGGGTGAGCAGGTAGATCTCGCGGAACGCCTGCTTGAACGGCTGGCGCAGCTCCTTGCCCTGCACCTCCTCCCGCCAGCCGCGTACCTCCTCCACGGACGCGCGGGCCGGATGCCACAGCCGCACCGGCAGATCCGGCGCGGTCAGCCCCAGCTCGGCGCGCCACACGCCGGGGGAGACCTCGAACTCCCAGATCAGCCGCCCGGCGATCGGATGGCCTTCGAGCTGCCGGTACGGCGGGGACGTCTCGCCGGTGTAGCCGGCCTCCAGCGCCCTGCCCAACGTCAGCTGCTGTTGCTGGGTCAGCTTGGCGAGCTCGCGCAGCCGCTTGACCTCGTCGGGGTGCTCCCGCTTGACCGCCGCCGGGACCGATCTGAGCTTCTTGTCCCCGTGCCACCACGACAGCTCCACCCCGCCGTCGGTCGAGATCACCGCCGTGTGCTCGCCGAACGTCTGCCGTACCCGCCCGTCCGGGATCCTGAACGCCACCTCCAGCCGCTCGGCCAGAGCCGGCTCCATGCGCTTGAACTTGCGGTCGAGCTGCATGGGCACCCCGCCGTGCCGGGTGATGCGGCGGGCGGTGCGCAGCGCGGAGATCGCCTCAGGCGTCGGACACTGCTCGACCGCGCGGGCGATCTCGAACAGCAGCGCCTGCGAGGGCAGCGTCCTGGCCTGGGTGGGGGCGACCGCGATGCCGCGTACCAGCTCGTCGAGCAGCTCGGGCAGCCAGGGCTCGTCGCGGTGGAGCGCCAGCCGCACGGCCCGGCCGAGTGCGCGCTTCTCGCCGTCGTCGAACGCTTTCTCCGCCTTGTACGGGATCTCGCCCGCGTGGATCGCCGCGACGCGGGCCCGCGCCATCTCCAGCGCCGTACGCGCGAAGCCCGGGTAACCGGGCAGCCCGCCGAGCCATTCGGGCAGGCCGGGCACCAGCTCGGGAAATCGTTCCGCCTCAAGGAACAGCGCCCGGAGCTCCACGTCCCAGCCGAGCAGCACGTCCATCTCGGCGAGCGCGATCGGGCCGTGGCTTTCCGCGAGCGTCGCGCGCACGTCGGCGTCCATGCCCGCCAGCCCCGCCGCCACCAGCACGGGGAGCCGGCCGTACGCGTGCCGCCTGTTCTCCTCCAGCAGGAATCCGACCAGCTCACGGGCCGGCTCGACCAGCCGCCGCCTGGTGCGCTCGTCGAGCGCGTACCGGGCTCCGGGCGTGGCGACGGGCGCTTCGAAGCCCACGCCCACGAGGCCGACGCTCAGGCGGGAGGCCGCGGGCCAGTGGGTGGGATCGTTCGAGGTGCCGGTGATCAGGTGGAGCAGGCGCTGCGCGAGAGGGGACAGGACGCCGTCGAGAACGCTCACGTCAGCCACCGACCAGCGGAACGAGCTTGACGAACGACACGACGGGGTCGGCGGCCAGGTCGATCTGAACGTCGAGGTCCTCGATCTGCCGGTCGCCGACCAGCAGCAGGAAGCCGTTGCGGGCGAACGCGGCCTCGGCGGCGTCGGCCTGCTTCTCCCAGTCCAGCCTGCGCGCCGTGCGTAAGCGGTAGCCGTTCAGCTCCGCCTCGGCGTCGGTCGGCTTGACCAGGCCCCGGAAGTGCGATTTCGGGGCGGCGTTGTGGCGGGCCACCTCCTCGCGTACGCGCAGCCGTACCAGCTCCCGGGCCGAGATCCGGTCGGGCAGGCCGGGCAGGGAGAACTCCTCCAACGCGCGGCCGGTCGCGGACTCGTCGCGAAACGTCACCGATGCCATCGGCCATCCTCGTGTTGTCGTGATCAAGTGATGGCGCTATCTATAGCAGCGGAGAACGACAGAACGCCCGCACCGGTCAGAAGTACTTGGAGGTCAGGTCGGTGGTGGGCCAGGAGGACACGCTCACCTTGTTCATGTCGTCGTCGATGCCGTCGTAGTCCAGCGAGCCGCTCTCCTCGCGCCGGTTGAACAGCAGCGCGTAGCTGAACCCGTTCTGCAGCCGGGCGAGGTAGGCGAACGTGCCCGGCATCGAGCCGTCGTGCCAGGTGTTGAGGTGGCCGGTGACCTGGCGGCACCACCAGCCGCCGCCGTACCAGGAGCCGTACTCGTTGACGCCGGTCTCCGGCTTGGCCACCAGCTTGGCGATCGAGGCGGAGCTCAGGACGGTGCCCGGCCGGTCGAAGGCGAGGGTCCAGCGGACCAGGTCCACGGCGGAGGCGAGCCAGCCGCCGTTGGCGTCGTGGTTGGGCATGTTGAAGCCGCCGTAGGGGTACGGGACGACGGTGCCGGAGGTGTCCAGCACGGTCTTGTTCGTGTACTGCGACTCGTAGCGGACCTCGCCGGCCGCGGCCTCGCTCCTGAGACTCTTGCCGAGCATCATGCGGGTGATGCCGAGCGGCTGCAGCAGCCTGGTCTGGACGTACGTCTCGTAGGGCTGTCCTGAGACCTTCTCGATGATGCGGCCGAGCAGCAGGTAGCCGTAGTTGCTGTAGACCATCTTGGTGCCGGGGGCGTGGTCGAGGGGGCGGGCGGTGGCGTACCGGATGATGTCGTCGTGCCCGATCGGCAGCGGGACGCCGAGCGCGGCTGCGATGGTGTGGTCGATCCAGAGCTGGTCCTTGGAGACGTCGCGGTCCCAGCCGCCGAGGTGCTGCATGAGGCGGAGCACGGTGACCTGCTCCATCCTCGGGTCGGCCGGGGTGAGGCCGAGCAGCTGGGTGACCTTGGCCGACAGGCTCAGCCTGCCGTCCTCGACCAGGCGCATGACGGCGGCCGAGGTGATGTTCTTGCTCAGGCTGGCGATCCGGAACAACGACGTCGGCGACGGGGTGACCGGCATCCTGGAGTAGTCGTCGTAGCAGTAGCCGCGCGCGAGCAGGATCTTGCCGCTCTTCATGATGGCCAGCTGCGCGGCCCTGATCTGGCGGTCCAGCACGAACTTCTTGAGCACGTTGTCGTACCCGGCCAGTTGCGTGGGCGCGGTTCCCGACGTTCGTACGACGGGGGTGGGCGGCGCCGCCTGCGCCGGTCGTCCGGCGAGCAGCGCCGCCGCGGCCGGCGCTGTCGCAAGAAGAGCCCTGCGGGAAAGACCGGTCACTAATGCCCCTTAAGTAACGTCCAATACTTAAGGGGCATAGCTTACGGATGTCGTGGTGTTCGGCGCAGCGAAGCGGAGCAACCGGGCGTAGCGTCAGCGGACCCGCCAGGCCGGCGAGGACATGATCACCGCGGTCGCGGCGGCGAACACCAGCGTGACCAGGGCCGCCGCCGCTGCGAAGGTCAGCGCGTCCGGCTGGACCAGGGCCTGACCGCGTTGCGCCTGCCACAACACCAGCCCCGTGATCCCCGCGTAGCCGAACGCGGCGATGACCACCAGAGCGGTGCGGACGCCCGCCAGAACCGGGTAGCGGCGGCACAGCAGCCTCAGCCCGATCGCGACCAGCGGAATCACCTGCATGGCGTGCAGCCCGACGAAGTGCGCCACCCGCAGGTCGCCGGCGCCGGTCTCCCAGCCGGTGACCGGCATGACGGCGCCGCCGTCCGGAGCGCCCACGCTGTGCGCGCCGATCGTGGCCAGCTCCAGCCCGTTCGCCAGGTCCTGGGCCTGGCCCGGGGTGGGGGCGGTCATCAGGTAACCGACCGACATGCCGGCCAGCGAGATGACCATCCCCAGCGGGATCGCCCACGCCATCGCCCGGTCCACACGCCGCTGCGCCACCAGGAAGACACCCAGCGCGAAGGTCATCAGCCAGCCCAGGTAGGCGGCGCCGCCCATGACCATGAACACGGTCTCGTCCAGGCCGGTGGAGAAGTTGAAGTGGCTCGGGACCCCGCGGGCCGCCTGGAACGTGATCGCCGAGATCTCCGGCACCAGGAACCCGGCCACGGTCACGGTGCCCAGCCACCACAACGTCCGCCGCCAGCGCCTGGCCTGGCTGATCATCCAGGCCAGGGTTCCGGCGTACAGGCCGAAGGAGACCGCGAACTTGAACGGTTTGAGCCACACGCTCTGGCCCAGCAACGTCCGCCCGTCGATCACCAGCCCCAGCGCGCTGACAGTGGCCAGCACCGCCATCGCCGCCGCGCAGTAGGCCAGGGGGCCGTGCCGGCTGGTGGTGGCCTTGTGGTGACCTTCTCGTTGCAGTAGCCGCGTACTGAGCCCTTTTCATCCTGAGTAGCGGCCCTCTTCGATGAGCTGCAGGACGAGGATGGCCTGCACGATCGTGGTGGCGCGGTGCGGGCAGCAGCGCAGCCGGGTCAGGACCTTCCAGGTCTTCAGCGTGGCAACGGCGCGTTCCCCGCAGGCGCGGATGCGGGCGTGGGCGCGGTTGACCGAGCGCTGGTGGTGCGACAGCGGCGGCCGCAGCCGGTGGCCTTTGAACGG
The DNA here is from genome assembly GCF_022664455.2 of Actinomadura luzonensis. Classification (NCBI taxonomy): domain Bacteria; kingdom Bacillati; phylum Actinomycetota; class Actinomycetes; order Streptosporangiales; family Thermomonosporaceae; genus Actinomadura; species Actinomadura luzonensis. The sequence continues at coordinate 1,291,716 of NZ_JAKRKC020000001.1, read as the reverse complement.
GGTGCGGATGCTGCCGCCCGCGCCTTGATAGCCCTTGTCGGCGAAGGTCTTCACGCCTGCGGCCCTCAGCGCGTCGATCAGGCCGGTGGCACGGGCCGCGGTCAGATCGTGCGTGGCACCGGGCAGCGCGGGGGAGGCCCAGACCAGCCGGCCGGCCGGACCGGCCAGGACCTGCACGTTCATGCCGTGGCGGCGGTGTTTACCGGAGTAGTACGGGCGTTCGTTGGCCAGCCGGTCGATCGGGATGAGGGTGCCGTCCAGGATCGCGTAGGCCAGCCGGCCGGCGCGTAAGACGGCGGCGTGGACGTCGTCGGCGAGCCTGGCGAGCAGGTCGATCGCTTCCCGGACGTAGCGCCAGGCGGTGCTGGTGCCGATGGCGAAGCCCGCGGCCAGACGAGCGTAGGTGTCGCCGCCGCGCAGGTGGGCCAGGACCAGCAGGGCTTGCCGGGATGCATCCAGCCGCCGCCATCGGCAACGGCGCTCGGCACGCCGGGCGCGGATCAGCTCGGCCAGGCGGATCAGGGTGTGATTGGACAGCGGGATCGCGGCAGGGTAAGACAGCAACGAGGCTCTCCGGTAGAGGCATCGGATCTTGGTCGACTGCTGTCTTACCGGGAGCCTCTTCTCATGCCAACCCGTCCCGGCGTCGCCCCTGCTGACCAGCGCGATCAGGTTGGAAAAGCCTCACTCATGATGACTCCCTCGCGTCGTCTGCGTGCAACTCTGCTCGTCACCAGGTCCGGCGCCCATGGACGTGATCACCGGCTCGGCATGACCTCGTCATAAGCCGGACATACGGGACCGGATGGGGAGGGTCGCCGTTACGACGGGGGGCCGGGCCGCGCGCCGTGGCGACGACCACCACCGGCACGATGGCCAGGGCCAGGAGACCGGACGCCAGCCCGCCCACGTCGCCCGCGACGGCGATGGAGAGGCCGGCCAGGCCCTGCCTCTCGGTGCGGACGGCCAGCGGGACGGTCATCGGTGATGATCGCGGTGCTGGGGACGGGGCCGAGGCTCCAGTTCAGGCCGAGGTCACGGCCCAGGGCGAGCAGCGCCAGCGCCACCGCGAACGAGGCGACGGAGTCACCGGGGGCGGTGGTACCTGGGACCTGGAGCCCGCGATGCCTGATGATCTGAGTTCGGGAGGAGGGCGGGTGCCGTTGTGGTGATCCATGTCAAGCGCTCATGGGCCACCTGCACGCCTCACGGTGTCAGGCGCAGCTCGAAGTCTGGTGCGTACAGGTCGGGGTCCAGGAGCTGACTGGCGGGAGTCCTGCTTTGTGGGCGTCTGTGAGGATCTGGTTGACCCGGCCCCGCGCATAGGCCATGTCCGGCTCCGGGTCCTCGACGCGGGTGAAGCCCGCGGCTTGGCGGTCGTCGGTCCACACATGTCCGAGCAGTCGTCCGTCGCGGTCATGCAGGGCTGCCCGTCGCACCGGTCCTGCTGCCTTGAAGTCGTAGGAGTCGTCCCGCGAGACGGTGATGGGGGTGACGTAGTCGTAGAAGCGGGGGTTCGGGGTGTCAGTCATCGAGGGGCTCCTTCCACCCGAGGTCAGCGTCTATGGACGGCTGGCCGCTCCAGCCAGGCGGCTTCCACGTCTGTTTCCGGCCTTCGTCAACTTCTCTGGAAGTCCCGAAACATCACCACAGGTGTCTCAAGCTCCCTGATCGTCCGAATATTTCTCTGAGATCACCTCATTGAGACCGCTCGCCACGCCTGGCTTCGAAGAACCAGTATGCTTTCCGTGCGCGGGACGATTTTCACCTCATTTCGGCCCCATCTCCTGAATTTGGTGTTGCCACTCTCCTACAAGGCTTTTGATGAGCAGGGCAAGGCCAAGGGCGACTCCTGCAACGATGGCGGTGATGATGACCCATTCCACTGCAGATGCCCCTCGATTGGGGGCGTTACGGGCCAGTTGAATATGTATGCCTAGTTGTGCCTGAATGTATACGATCCATGGATGTTTCATTCGAAACCTCTCTGTGCGCCATTACTGAGACGAATGTTGCAACTGCACGGCAGTCAACAATGGCGATACTGACCGGTTGCGTCTATTCGCTTGACGTGTTCGGTATCCAACTTAAAGTTAGCATCCTCGTTCCATAGAGAAACGGAGATCGCATGGCTACGTGGAGTTCCCGATCGTTCGTGGCGCTGCCCTCGGCCTGGTGTTCATCACCGCTCTACCCGCAGTGGCGCACGCCTCCAACTACCAGGACCGCCATGAAGATGGCTCTGTCCAAGTCGCGGCCGACCGATTGTGGGTGAAGGCGTGTGACAGTCGCAGCGACAACCGGGCCTACAAGGTTCACTGGATGAACGACAACTTCGCCGACTTCAGGTATTGGGAGGTCAGGGCTCCGCAGGGCGGCCGCAAGACTGACAGTTCAGCACTAGGAGATGTTAAGTGGTTCAGGCTTTTTTGGGGGCACATCGGGCCGGAAAAGCGGGTTGTCTGGGATGGGGCGAATCCGATGAGGTATCCCGGTAAGTGAGCAGGTTCTGAGGACGTACGGAAGTGACCGGTTGCCATAAGGTAGCTGTGTGCTTCCGTACAGTCGAAAAGCGTACGAAACAGAAAACCGCCGGAGCTACCGGGTGATCGGCAGAGAAACCTTTCCCCGCGTAAGCTTTACGGAGATGACGGGACGGACCTTCAGTATGCTGGCCGGCTCACATGCTCAATTCTCACCCTCGCCGTAATAGCTCCCAGCAGCCTGACGGGTATCCATTCACGCTGCCGTTGAGCTGGGATCTGGTCGGGGCAGACACACCGGTTCTCGGCACCACCACGGCCTGGCGCTACGTCCGGGAAGGCGTCGACCTCTGGCTGCACTGGCCGACGACGTGCGCGCCACCGCGGCGCGATCGTCGCGGCCGGCCCATGCCATCGCGGACGGCAGCCTCATCCCGTTGGATCGTCTGGCCGACGAACGGCCCTACTACAGCGGGAAGCACAAGCAGTACGGGGTGAACGTGCAGTTGCCGGCCGATCCGGTGGGCCGGCTGGTGTGGGCCCCGCCCGCACTGCCGGACGCCGTTCATGACGTGACCGCCGCTCGGAAGATCGGCCTGATCGACCCCTTGACCGGTGCCGGCGTGAAGACCATTGCGGACAGGGGCTGTCGAGGCGCGGGCGGCACGATCCGGACGCCGCCCAAGCGCCATCGCCACCGTCCATGGCTGTCACGCAGACAGCGGGACGTCAACCGCTCACATGCCCGCATCCGCGCCATAGGCGAGTACGCCGTCACGACCTTGAACGCATGGAAGGTGCTCACCAAGCTGCGCTGCTGCCCGCATCGTGCGACCGCGCTCATGCAGGCCATCCTCGTCCTCCAACTCGTCGAAGACGGCCGATACTCAGGATGAAAAAGGCTCATCGTGGTAGGCCAGATACGTCCACACGTCAGAGGCCAGCGGCACCACCGTTCCCGCCTCGCACGGCCATGCCTGGCCGGTTTGTGGATGCCGTGGTACCAGGGCGATGTCGGTGTCGTCGGTAGGCAGGCCGGGGCCGGCCAAGGTGAGGTGCCGTTGCGGTGGTCCCGGTGGGAGCAGGCCGTCGATCGCCCGACGGAACGCCTTTGCGACGGGCCCGTCAGGGACGGATACCCGCTTACCGTTCGAGGCCACCAGCAGGTGCGCCAGTGTCACCGCGACCGCGGCCTCCCACCGGGGGCTCCAGCAATCACGCGGGTCGGCGGGTGGCGTGCTGGGCAGTTCGTCCCAGTCATTGCTCCCCTGGCGAGAACGAGCTCTGGTCTCCGGCGTGGCCAGGCGCGTTCCGTCGACGACTGCGACAGGCTTGACCACCAGGATAAGTAGGATGTTCATACACAGGTTGAATGCGTAGTGTCTTAGCCTCGTGACGGATCGCTTCGGGCGAGGTACGACCGGAGCATGCGGTACGGGCAAAGGGGTGGGTACACGCCCGCAGAGCAGGAACGGCGGGAGCGTGTACGGCTGCAGGCGGCCGAGTGGTTCAAGGCCGGGGAGTCGACCAGGGCGATCGCGGTGCGGTTACGGGTGCACGAGCGGTCGGTGACACGCTGGCGCAAGGCCTGGCGCGAAGGCGGTGGTGCGGAGGCGCTGCTGTCGAAGGGGCCGGTCTCGAGGGAGAAGCTGTCGGCCGCTCAGTGGGCACGGCTGGATGCCGAGCTCAAGCGCGGGCCCCTGGCCTGGGGCCATGTCGAGGATCAGTGCTGGACCTTGGGCCGGGTCAAGACGCTGATCGGGCGGTTGTTCCACATCGGCTACACCATCGAGGGGGTGGGCAAGCTGCTGCATCGGCACGGCTGGTCGGTGCAGGTGCCGGCCCGGCGCGCCATGGAGCGGGACGAGGAAGCCGTTGCGCTGTGGAAAGCCGAGGTGTGGCCGGCGGCAAAACCACCGCGGCGGACCTGGGTGCCTACCTCTGCTTCGAAGACGAGGCCGGGCAGGGACTGAGGCCGCCGAAGGGACGTACCTGGGCACCGGTCGGCGCCCGTCCGGTGGTGACAGTACGCGGCAGAGGCTCCGGCCGCATCAACATGGCCGGCGTCGTGGCCTTCCGCGACGGCGAACGGCCGCACCTGTTCTACAAGCTGCACGTCTACCACGGCCGCAAGGGCGAGCCGAAGACGTTCTCCTGGAGCGATTACCGGGACCTGATCGTGGCCACCCACCAGCAGCTCGGCGCACCGCTGGTCTGGTGCTGGGACAATCTCAACGTGCACCTGGACGGCCGGCTCGCCGCGTTCGCGGCCGAGCACGCCGACTGGCTGCGCCTCGTCCAGCTGCCCGCCTACGCGCCCGAGCTGAACCCGGCCGAGGGCGTGTGGTCGCTGTTGCGCCGTTGCCTGGCCAACTTCGCCGTCACCGACCTGTCCGGTCTCGCGCGGATCATCAAACGCAAGCTGAAAAGGATCCAGTACCGGCCCCACCTGCTCACCGGCTGTCTGACCCAGACCGGCCTCACCCTCGACACCCCGACAAAACCATGACCGACTCTACGAATTCAACCGGTGTAGCTACCAAGGACCAAACCTGCCGCTATTGCCTCAATTCAGACATCTCAGAGAATGGCTTCCATACTCAACTTGGACATTTCGCACCAAAATGGGTTGAGGCATGTCGGCATGCCTCTTCTGGTGGCATTCTAGACCTATGAGCTCTCAGTCTCGGCGGACTACCGCACGAAGCCAGCGCCCTGCGACCGTCGAGCGCAATATCTACTTCTACCGGATCGATGCGGGAGCTGATGAGTCTGGAGTCCCAAGAAACGTCGACATGGAACTAGCTGCCGCATTTAAAGCAATCGAGGACCTGCCATTTGAGTCTGACAGCGCCCGGTACATGACACAGGCGGACGGAAACACCCTTTGCGTATGGGTAGATGACGTGTCGGAAGTCACGAGGATACGCCTGGGGTCCATTCGAAAGAATGGGTTACCTCAATCTGAATTCGGTGGCAGGCTGCGCAATCTTTCGCTCGAAGACAATGAAGGTATATGCGAGATGTCGCATATATGCTTTTTTTCAAGCGGCATCGTAGGTGTAGAACACAACTACTACGGACCCCGGGCAACACGGCTGCCATCGTACGTCCAGTATGCCCTATCTGGATCTGTAACGCCCTTCACGTTGGAAGCGCTTCTTCGCCATAATGTGGCCAGTCAGCTGCAAGGAAGGAAGTCCATTCGCAAACTCACGATGCGAGTGCGTCGGTCCTACATCGCTGCCATATCCGAGGCAAATGAATCCCTAGGAAAGGCCCTCGAAGCTGCAGCCATGGGCAGTGGCGCAGCGACTGTGGGCATAGTGTTGCAACCCGAGCCTTACAAAAGAACAAACCTCAAGCCAGAGCTGACCGAGTTCCTGCGTAAGATCATAGGTCGGGAAGACCTGCATGAACAAACAGAAGAATTAAGAGCTGCAATCGTCGATGATGCTACTGGGAAAGTTGATGAAATCAACCTCCTCGCGGATCACTTGATCAGTAAAAGATCAATACTGCGATTGACCGCAAGATCAAGGGTTCTCGATAGTAGGGATGCGTACCGGACGATCGTGGAGGCCTACCGCGACATTTATGAAGATCTCTTGTCGGCGTCGTCGGCTAGTCTGTCCTCTGAGGGCTGAGCTCATCTCCTGAAAGGCAAAGACAGTGCGACGAGGGCGAGTTCCACTGTTCCTCAAAGAGTTTCTGGTATTTATTGTCGCGTCCACTGCCACATACAAGCTGTCGTTCATTCCGGTCTTCGATAGCTTTATTCAGGAAATGCTGGCAGGCCGCCGCAAGGAATTGTATGCGGCAATCTTAGGTTTACATGGCACGCTACTCGGATTTATAATCGCAGCAATCACGATAGCGATGACCTACGTGAGCTCACCACGGTTTGAGATATTGCGTCAGACCAAGCATTGGCCTCACCTATTTGGATCCTATACCAGAAGCATGCGCTGGGTGGCCTGTACAACTCTCTTCTCCCTTCTCGCTCTCCTCGTAGACTATGAAACCGCACAGAATCGCCTGCTGGCTATCCTCTGCTTCGATGCAGTATTCTACGGAGGAGCGATGATTGTACATACGCTATGGGTAACCGAAAAGACGGTAAAGGTTGCAATCTCAGCCAAACCGAGACTTCCCGGCGAATGACCCTTGGGAGGGGGAGTTACGTCATAATGAATCAATGAGCATGTTCACCAAGAACTATTGCCTCAAAGTGCTGATTGAGCGCCAAAAAATATATTCAGGGCCACAGCGGAACCTCAGTATTCGTGTGATCCAGGTCTCAACTCCTGGTTGAGTTGCCTCCTACTTGCGCCCGGCAGAGTACCTAATGCTGTGTAACGCATGCTATAATGATGAGATTCCGCGCACGTTTGGCCTCACCGTGTTTGGTGCAGGCTCTCAAGATAAGGCCCCCCTTGCCGCAGAAGCCTCAGAGGCCAACCAAGTCCAAGTTCGACGATGCAGTTGCACAGACAGTCACTTGGTGTGAAGAACATTCTTCCTTCTTGGAGCCGTTGCCGGAAGAGGCCGTACTCGGGGCCAAGGAAAATGAGCGAAGGCTTCTCAGGGCCTTGGGGGGCGTTGCGAAAGCCCTCGCCGCTGAGACCAAAATACGGACAGAATCCTGGCCAGACGATGTAGTGAGCTGGATTCGCACGTCGCCAGATGTGAAGAGCTCCATAATAGATTTGATTATGGAGCAAAGCCTAGCCGGCGAAGACGTGCTTGGTACAGTATATGAACGTCTCGTGGCAGGGGCGCAACGTCGACGACTGGGAACATTCTTCACGCCGAAAGACGTGATGTCCTACATAGAGGACATCGTGAAAAGACACGAAGAAGAGCCGGCTGCTATTGCAGACCCGGGAGCTGGAGTCGGCGCTTTTAGCGCATCCGCACTGAAGCTATGGCCTGAGGCAAACGTTCATGCAGTCGACATCAACCTTGTAACCCTGGGACTTCTGGCAGCTTCTCCAGCTTTGGCTGGCGCAGGTCTAACGGAAAGACTGACGCTGTGGCGTCAGGACTTTCTCAGTTGGCTGACGAAGGAATGGAAGGAATTAGGAGGGCGCCGATTGATCTACGGCAATCCTCCTTATACAAGGCACCAACTACTCAGCATGGATGAGAAGCGGGCAGCTGCAAAAGCGTCGGGGGTTCTTGCTCCGGCTGGAAGAGCGGGGTTGTCAACCTATTTTTTGGCAGCTTCGCTTCGCGCGCTCAGGGCGGAGGATAGCCTTTGCCTACTTCTCCCAATAAATTGGCTCGAGGCAGATTACGCGCGCTCCGTCCGCCGATATTTGTGGTTGGATTCAACAAGGCCTACTGAGATTCATCTTTTTCCTGACGACGAAGAGGTATTCCCGACAGCCCAGGTCTCGGCTATGGTCCTTTTTGTAGGGCCACAAGCCGCTAACCCGTCTCCGCTTCACCTATTTGAGGTGAAGCGAAATGGTGAGAGCGGATTTGATGGATCTCTCCTCGTATCGAGGGCTCGTGAGGGATCAGTGCCCAGGACCTTTATGCCCAGCGGGCTTGAGGTGTCAGAGGTCGTGGGCGAAGGTTTTCAAGATTCAATTTTGTTGGGCGATATCCTAAAGGTCAGGAGGGGTGTCGCTACCGGCAGTAATACGTTTTTCTTGCGGACGGACAAAGAAGTACAGGACCTACCGCCAGAGACCTATCGTCCTGCACTAGCCCGACTTCGTGAGGTAGAAGAGGACGATCTTACTGAGGAATTGCACAATGAGATGCGCAAGAAAGGCGAGCGTTGCTGGATCCTAAACCTGACCGAAAAGGACAGGGAGCAAGCGGTCATTAACGAGCTACTAACCCAGGCAGAGAGCGAAGGCATTCAGAAAGCATATCTGTGTCGTACGCGGCGACCTGTTTGGTATGAGCTTGAGCGCATTCCTACTCCCCACATAATGATAAGCCCTATGAGCAAGAGCGTTTTCAGGGTCATAATCAATACCTTCGGGGTTACGCCGACTAACACGCTGTACGGATTGTATCTGGAAGAGGCGTTTGATAGTCCCGAAAATAGACGCCGGCTCGCGGAATGGTTGAGGGGCGTGCAAGGACAGTCAGCACTGAAGGCCGTCGCGCGTCGGCATGGAGATCGCCTCCTGAAATTGGAGCCGCGGGCCCTCCTCAGTATCCAAATGCCCATGTCCGTGCTTCGGATCGAAGCCCACCCCACCATTGAGCAGGCTCAGGTTGTTGAGCAGCAAGCTCTCACTTTCTAGCCTTTGCGCTAAAGGAAACCAGGCAGACCTGCGTTTAGGTTAGCGATAGGTAGATGCACGAGCGCCTCAGTCCAACGTCCAGCTGCATCGGCTGGCAAGTACGGTAATAATGCGGCAGCTCGGCACCATCCAAGGACTTGAGCGCTACCGCCAGGGCCTTCTGGCGCGACACATGCCATCAATGCCCAGTTACTGTTCCTCCTTCCTACCTCAAACTCATTTCTCGTAAGAAAGAGGCGGAAGGATGATGTGGCTGGCCCAGATTGTGTCTTTACCTCAAGTAGCCTAGTGTTGCCATGCCTGGATGGGGCTACTACATCGAATCCGAGTGATGGTGAGATAAGACTGACACGCTGGACTCTCGGTGCGAGGTCTTCTCGGCCAAGACTCACCAACTCCTGAACGCATTCGTTGAATACGAGCAACTCACCCTTTTCTCCCAGTAAATGACGAGACTGCAGATCGAATGGCAAGTTGACGCTAAGTGCATCAAAGAGCGCTGGATCAGCATAATATTCTGGCGTCGATTTTAGGAGCGAAACGAGGATCAGCGAAGCTACTTGTTCGTCAACAGCGTTGAGGACTAGCAGCGCTGCTGTAGGGACAAGCATGTCTCTGTCGCGCTTGAGCAGGCCAGTCTTGACGAGTAGGCATTCCCCGCTCTGTAGATCGTCTATTGAGTAAATACCTTGAGTGATAGCGTCAGTATAAGCACGTCTGGCATCGTCGAGAGCTGTTCCGTCTTGGTCGATAAGGTTAGCGACTACGAGAGCAGCACGGAGTTCATGCCGGGTGAACCTCAGCTTAGCCATTGGCAGGTGATGTAGGGGCGCTGCCGAGATGTGCGAGTATGGCTTCAATGTCGCCTAGATCCTCAAGGGGCTCTCCGTATTCTTCATCATCCGGTAGTGCCATTTGCACCAGCGCGGGATCTGCCAGCATCCGAGCAAGCCGTCGGGTCTTTTCCGCCACGCGATTGTCTACACTGACGTCGATTGTGCCTGCCGACACCAGAATTGTAATGTTTGTTGTGATGCCGTCCTCCAGTCCGAGACGGTGGATGCGATCTAGAGATTGGAGATATTGGCCCGCATTGAAGGTGCGGTCTATATATATGGCATCATGGCAAACGTAATGCAAGCTTACGCCTTCAGACATCGCCTGTGGATTTGCCAAGAGAACCATGCAGTCTGGGTCATACCTGAAGCGCCGTATTTCCCGTTCACGGGTGCGCAAACCATCTGGCGCATCTTCAGCGCTCGGTATTGCTCCATAAACCAATGCTGGTTGTAGTCTTCCGAGATGCATCTCAAGATGAATCAGGTTGTGCGGAAAGTTAGACCAGACTAGGGTCTTCTTGCCGGCCTCCGCGTTTTGGGAAATTATCTGAATCGCCCGTTGAAACTTGGCAGGAATTTCGTGGTCGGGATAATCCTCAAGAAGCTTGGCTAGCCTACTGCCGGGGGGAATAGCCAGCGAAGGATACCTGTAAGCCCGGGCAGGGTCAGCGGTATTCGACAAGAGGCGAGGACTAGATGCGCCTTGGAGGAGATACATAGTGACTTCGCCCATCTGAGCGAACATTGCGCTGTCACGCCGGTCCAGAGAGAACTTGCCTGAGTACAGATCTAGCATCGCATCATAAATGCCCTGCTGTATAGGACGAAGGGCAACTGGCTCGACCTTAAAAGAGACATCGGGCAGGCCGAGCTCTTCCTTAGTGGTACGCACATAGAGTGGTCGGATCACGTCATTAACCGCTGCGATAGCTTCAGCGGGAGGGTCCGTAAGTAACGCCCGTCGTGGGAGCTCAATTGCTCTCTCGCCATTGGGCCACAAGATTTGAAGAAGAGCTGCCAGATCTTTTGGGTGATTTGGTGCTGGTGTTCCAGTGAGAATGTCACGGCGTGCGGCAAGGGGTGCAAGCGCGAGAAGGGCGCGGCCCCACTGTCCTGTCGCGCCGCGCTTGGCCCGGTGGGCCTCGTCGACGACCAAGTGAACGGAACGGCGGGACATCCATGCCGAAAGTGGGTTAACGGCTCCAGTGAGTTTCTGATAGTTGATGAGGACCACATCTGCGTCTGGGGCCGCGCCGCCTCTCCAACGAGCGATGGTCAGATTCGGTTCGAAGATCGAATGGGCCTCCTCTTCCCATGCATCGAAGGCCGACAGGGGGGCGACTACGAGCAACCGATTGACCCGGCCACGCCGACGCTCCTGATCATGCAGGGCGTAGGTTACGGTTGTCTTGCCCGCGCCAGGAACAGAGAAATTAGCCCCGTGCCGAAGTTGAGTAAGGCGGTTGAGGTCGCGTAGTTGGAAAGGACGGAGATCTCGTGTTAGTTTCGGGCCCGTATTATTAAGATCAGGATCATTGGTGATTGGTGGACTAGTTGTAGCTTGTGATAGATTCAAGGACGCGCGAATGGCACGGTCATCTTCGATGGAACGTATAAGCAGATCGCGAACCCTAGCGTCAGGACGTAGGCCGATCGTGTAACGTGCCAAAATGCTTTGTAGTGTCTTGCGATTTCTTATTAGTATTTCTGGGAGTATAAGCAACGGGAGGCCGGGCGCTGGTAGTTCGTTGCCTATAGCTAATGCGATCTCATCCCAAGCATCGTTATCAATGCCGTTTTGCTCGATACGAATGCAGGGGTTATTGTCATCGGCGCTTACTCTAATGTCAGGCGCGGATTCTGGGTATGTCATTTGCTGAGTCCCTAGCCCTCTTCTGTGTCAATCAAGTCCTGTTCAAGCGCTGTACGGGCTTGATCGACCAAATCCTCGATCTCGGTCAGCATGGCGTTGAGGGTTGCTCTTTGGTGGGCATGGAATGCCGGGTCCGGCTTTGCTTCATATATTGCTCTAATTGCGTCGTTGAGAGATGAGCGTGCGCTGTCGAGATAGCCCTGGGGTCGTGTTAGTCTTGTACCTGCCCTATTGCGTCGCTTTTCTGCTGCTATCGCTTTATTGACAGTATTGCCGACTTTTTCAAGGACTTCAGGCGCGGATACTGATGTTCCGTTGGGCAATGTAACATGGTGATCGGTTCCCGCCTGATGGGCTTGTGCCACAATGTTGGCGAGGGTTTGCACTTGAGGCTTGACTGATTCGGCCGGCAATGTCTCTTCGAGAGAACCCAGCAAGTCGAGACCGGGGATTTGATCGACCTTATCGGGACGGCCTGAAGGTGTTGTCTCTCCTTGTTGCTTGCCGGCAATGGCGTCATGTAGGGCGTGGTGGTGTTGCGCGAGCTGGTCGATGACGCCACGTTCGACCCAGTCGCCGTTGGCAAGCCGGAGCTTGTGAACGGAATCGATCCCGGTGAGATATGCGATGAGCCAGCCGAGAATGTGTGCATCTGCTGCTTCGCGACCTTGGGTGCTATCGAGGCGCTTCACTTCCCGCAACAGCTCTCGCCAATTCTGTTCCTTGTCACGGTCTGAAGCAAAGGTAGTGATAGACAGTCTTGGCTCTGTTAGTCGTCTCGTTCTCTCCATCAGGAAAAGGACTTCCCGGAGTTCGCGCACACGTGCTCCGGCGCTCATGCTTCTAGCACTTCGTATTCTGAGCTTCCTTGCAATCGCGTCGTCGCTCACACCGGCGTCATGGAGCTTCTTGATCATCGTGAGCTGATTTACGAGGCGATACTCATCCTTGAGTTCTACCTGCTGCTGAAGCAGCATCTCAAGTTCCAGAAGCTCTTGATCGGTTACATCGGCAGGGAGAACTGCTACACGTAGAGTCGTTATTTTTGTTCTGCCCTCACGGGCAAGCTCACGAAGGAGTACGCACCGGGTGTTAGCGTTGATCAACTTGCCTTGGCGAGTTATGACGCCTGGCTGGCTCTGGCCCTCCTCGCCAAGGTTCTCTTTGAGATCCTGGGAATGTCTGTGCACGCTCTTAACCAGGTCACTTACGAGCTGTTGGGCAGCTGGAGAGTATGGGTCAGAACGTACCAGGTCTCGCTGGGGATGCTCATCGAGCTGAGGCGCAATCCGGAAGCTGTCCGCGTTGAGTACGGGAATGGAGAGAGGCACGTCGATGACCTCGAGAGTCATGTGACCTCGGAGGGGGACACGGTAGGTCTCTTTTGGCCCTTGGCTATCCCAATACTGCTTGAGAGCTTGTGATATGTGGAGCCGCCTACTGTTCTCGGTCATTATGCACCCTGTCATGCCCGCATGCGTAGTTTGGTACTGCTTTTCGGAATGCTGCCAGTTGGTTCGTGGCTCACTGCAGTCCTGGTATGGAGGCCCCTAGCTGGCTCCGGGTGGAAGGGCGCGACGTATTGCGGGAGAAGTGCGTCCGAGCCCGGTGCATCCTGGGTCACCTTTCATGGACCAGACCATACAACTTGTTGGCGTCGATATGGGTTATCTTGCTGGAGGCGTATGTGTTACCTGTGAGCCCCTGGTGCCTTCCGGACGGTCTAGGCAAGAGTGAGGGATGGTCGGAGGTGTTCTTTAGCCGTGCAGGGTGTCCCTGGCCGCGACCGGCCGGAGAGCCGCAGCGCGGCCAGGAGGAGCCCAGCACGTGCGTGGGCCGCCGCGGGCGGCGCACGCCTTGATAGACGTAGAGAAAAGTCTCATCAGTTAACGATCATACCTGTGACCTGGCCTTTTTCGTGCAGTGATCGTGCCTGCTGTCACGGTTGACGCTATGGCTTCGATGTCAGCCGATGTACGGGCCGTTCCCGCGGAGATAGTGTCCGATTCTCAGCCGCATGGAGGGGTACATCCCGTAGGCGGCGAGCTCCTGCCGAGGCACCCAACGAACCTCCCGAGACTCTGTGCTGGGTGTGGGTTGGCCGCCTGTGGCTCGGGCTGTGAGGACGAGGGAGAACTCCTGACGGACTTCGCCGTTGCTCGTGTAGTGGATGACGTGGCGAGGGTCGCTGTAAGTGCCGACGAGCCCGGTGATCTCGCAGGTGATTCCGGTCTCCTCGAGAGTCTCCCGGATGGCGGCCTGAGGGATGGACTCGCCGAGATCGACGGCGCCGCCCGGTAGTGCCCAGTTGCCGTTGTCGGAGCGGCGGATCAGCAGCACCTCGTCGGCCTCGTTGGCGACCACGACGTTCACCGAGGGAACCAAACTGTTCGCGGCTGGCGCGCTGGGGTCGTCGTAGTAGTCGATCCGCCGGCTCACGCCACAGGAGCCTACTCGGCCGATGCGGTGCCGGTGCGGATGCGGGAGGCGTCTTCGCGGTAGGTGACGTCGCGGATGTGGTGCAGGGCTTCGATGCTCCAGTGGCCGCGGATGAGTGCGGCGAGTTGGGCGTGGGTGATCCGGCCTGGTGGCAGGTCGGTGATGGCGTAGATGGTGACGATGGTGGTTTTGCCGGTGCGGTGGTCGGTGCGGCGGCGTTTGATCTGGATCGCCTGGGCGGCGTGCGGGAAGGGCAGGTGGGGGCGGGTGGTGCAGATCTTCATGCGGCGAATCTCGCGGCGGCCGTGCGCGGTCTGGTCGGTGCGGTCGTTGAGGATGGCTTCGCGCCAGGGCAGGGCCTTGAGCCGGTGCAGGAGCGTGGGCTGGTTGCCCTTGACGATGAACAAGTAGTGGCCGCCGGCGGCGATGACGTGGTGGGCGTGGTCGTGCTGGGTGTGCAGGGCGTCGGCGGTGACCACCACGCCGGTCAGGTCCAGGTGGGACAGCAGGGGTGTGAAGGCGGGGATCTCGTTGCTCTTGGCCTCGACCTGCCGTTGGGCGACGACGGTCTGGGTGTCGTGGCGGGTGGCGGCCAGTAGATGGATGACACCGTCCGGGGTACGGCTGCCACGCAGGGTCTTGCCGTCCACGGCCAGGCCGGACAGCGCCGTCCGGGCCGGGAGTTGGATATCGGTGGTGGGCGGGCCGCAGTCGGCGAGTGTGGCCAGGTAGGTGCAGGTCGCCGTGTCGAAGGCGTCGCCGTCCAGCCGGGCGAGCAGCCGTCCTAGGGTGCTGGCGGCCAGGCGCACGGTGCCGGGCAGGCCGGCCCGGGCGCGCAGGTCGGGGTCGTATCCGGTGATGAATCGGGCGATCTTGGTCAGGGAGGTTGCGCCGCCGAGCACGGCGAGCAGGGATATCGCCAGCAGCGGGCCGAGCCGGTAGCGGCGGCCTCGTCGGCTGCGCGGGTCCGGGATGGCGTCCAGGAGCTCGGCGAGTGTGGGCAGGTCAGCCGGTGGGTCGGTGATGGTGACGTGCTCCAGGTGGCGGGTGAGCACGTCGATCGGGGATGATGGCACGCGAACGCGGCCCCTGTTCTTGATCGACTGGCGTAGACACCCAACGATCTTCAGGGGTCGCGTTTGCCGTCTGCCTGCCGGGGTGCCCTCAACCGCCCGGCTTCATCGAGCCCGTGCATGTCTCGTCAGACGAGAACGCTTCGGCCCTGGGTCGGTGACGGCGAAGTTGGCCAGGCAACGGCGCAACAGCGACCACACGCCCTCGGCCGGGTTCAGCTCGGGCGCGTAGGCGGGCAGCTGGACGAGGCGCAGCCAGTCGGCGTGCTCGGCCGCGAACGCGGCGAGCCGGCCGTCCAGGTGCACGTTGAGATTGTCCCAGCACCAGACCAGCGGTGCGCCGAGCTGCTGGTGGGTGGCCACGATCAGGTCCCGGTAATCGCTCCAGGAGAACGTCTTCGGCTCGCCCTTGCGGCCGTGGTAGACGTGCAGCTTGTAGAACAGGTGCGGCCGTTCGCCGTCGCGGAAGGCCACGACGCCGGCCATGTTGATGCGGCCGGAGCCTCTGCCGCGTACTGTCACCACCGGACGGGCGCCGACCGGTGCCCAGGTACGTCCCTTCGGCGGCCTCAGTCCCTGCCCGGCCTCGTCTTCGAAGCAGAGGTAGGCACCCAGGTCCGCCGCGGTGGTTTTGCCGCCGGCCACACCTCGGCTTTCCACAGCGCAACGGCTTCCTCGTCCCGCTCCATGGCGCGCCGGGCCGGCACCTGCACCGACCAGCCGTGCCGATGCAGCAGCTTGCCCACCCCCTCGATGGTGTAGCCGATGTGGAACAACCGCCCGATCAGCGTCTTGACCCGGCCCAAGGTCCAGCACTGATCCTCGACATGGCCCCAGGCCAGGGGCCCGCGCTTGAGCTCGGCATCCAGCCGTGCCCACTGAGCGGCCGACAGCTTCTCCCTCGAGACCGGCCCCTTCGACAGCAGCGCCTCCGCACCACCGCCTTCGCGCCAGGCCTTGCGCCAGCGTGTCACCGACCGCTCGTGCACCCGTAACCGCACCGCGATCGCCCTGGTCGACTCCCCGGCCTTGAACCACTCGGCCGCCTGCAGCCGTACACGCTCCCGCCGTTCCTGCTCTGCGGGCGTGTACCCACCCCTTTGCCCGTACCGCATGCTCCGGTCGTACCTCGCCCGAAGCGATCCGTCACGAGGCTAAGACACTACGCATTCAACCTGTGTAGCCGCCGTGGGCGAGCCGATCGAGCCAGGCCCGGTTCCGGCCGGTATCGGGCACCTTCAGTGAGCTGCAGCCGTCGAAGGAGACCGTCCGATAGCGGCCGAACCGCACCCCGGGCGTCACCGGCTGGGCCAGCGGGCCGCACACCACCTCGAACAGCGCTCGCATCGGCGCAGCGCCCACCCGGCGGCGCAGGTCGCGTAACGCCTTGGCGGTCGGCGAAGCGACCGCGGGCAGCCCGGCCAGCGCACTGGTCATTTTGTCCCACACCAGCCGGTAGCCGACCTCCGGAAACAGGCACATCGCCAGCAGGAAATACACCCCGACCCGTGAGGGAAGCTCCCGGAGCCGGTGCTGCACCCGGCCCGTCTCCGCCAGCACCGCATCCACCAGCTCAAACGGCACCACCTGGGTGAGCTCTCCCAGGTGGCCCGGCGCGAACACTCCCGCGGCCACCCGCACCACCCGGGAGATGACAAACTGATCCCGCAACGGGACTCCACTCTTCAGATGATCTTCGCCGACATCTGAACCGCCCCGGCTTTGATGGAGACCTCAGCGGTTGATTGCTAGGGCTTCGTTGGGGTGGTGCTGAGCGTAGTAGATCGCCTCGAACTCCTCGGGCGGGAGGTGTCCGATGGCTGAGTGCAGGCGGGTCGTGTTGAACCAGGCCACCCATTCAGCGGTGGCCAGTTCCACCTCAGCCAGGCTGCGCCACGGGCCCCGGGGCTTGATCAGCTCGGTCTTGTAGAGGCCGATATGCGATTCCATCAGGGCGTTGTCGAGCGCGTCGCCGACCGTGCCGATGGAGGCGTCGATGCCGGCCGCCAGCAGATGGGTGGTGAACCGGAAAGAGGTGTATTGACTGCCCGCGTCCGAGTGATGAACCAGTCCCGGCCCGGCCGGGTGGCCGGTGCGCTCACGCCGCCACAGGGCCATGTCCAGGGCGTCCAGCACGAGCGTGGTGTGCTTGGTCAGCGAGGCGGCCCAGCCGACGATCGCCCGGGAGTAGATGTCGACGACGAACGCGACGTAGACCACCCCGCACCAGGCCGTCACGTGGGTGAAGTCGGCCACCCAGGTGGCGTTCGGCTGCTGGGCGGTGAAGTCGCGCTGCAGCCGGTCGGCCGCCCGCTCGTGCCCGGGATCGGGCGTGGTGGTGCGGATCTTCTTGCCCCGCCGGGCGCCGTGCAGGCCGAGTGCGCGCATCCGGCGCTCGACGGTGCAGCGGGCCACCCGATGCCCCTCGCGCAGCAGTTGCTGCCAGACTTTGCGGGCGCCGTAGACGCCGTAGTTGGCGGTGTGGATGCGCTGGATGTGGGCGTCCAGTTCGGCGTCGCGCACCGCCCGCGTCGAGGGCGGGCGCCTCTTGGCGGCGTAGTAGGTGCTGGTGGAGATGGGGCAGCCGTGCTCGGTCAGGACACGGCAGATCGGCTCGACACCGAACACGCCGGCGTGCTGGTCGATGAAGGTCACGAGTGCGTGTGCGGCCGGTCGAGCTCGGCCGCGAAGAAAGCCGATGCGGCCTTCAGGATCTCGTTCGCCCGCCGCAGTTCGGCGTTCTCCCGGCGCAACCGCTTCAGCTCGGCCGACTCGTCCGTCGTGCGGCCGGGCCGGCTGCCCTCATCGATCTGCGCCTGGCGGACCCAGGTACGCAGTGTCTCCGCGGTGCCGATGCCGAGCTTGGTCGCCACCGCGTTGATCGTGGCCCACTCGGTCGGGTAATCCGGCCGCACCTCGGCGACCATCCGCACCGCCCGGCGGCGCAGCTCGGCGGGATAGGGAGACTTACCAGGCATGGACTTGATCCTCTCAAGAGATCAAGTCTCCACCGAACCCGGGGCGATTCAATCTGATCTACAGGAGTCCCGTTGCACGTCTCAGCCGGTTGACAAGAACCGAATCCCCTTAACTACCTGGCCTTGGGAGTTGGCCCGGTTTGGTGGACACCTGATCTCTGGGGAACCCTGGTTTCCGGAAGAAGGAGTCTGCTGTGCCGAACACCATCCGCCGGAGTTTCGCCGGCAGATGGTGGAGCTGGTGCGCGCGGGACGGACACCGGAAGAGCTGGCCAAGGAGTTCCAGCCCTCCGCGCAGTCGATCCGTACCTGGGTGCGCCAGGCCGATCTGGATGACGGCCGCCGCCAAGACGGCCTGACCAGCGCCGAGAAGGACGAGCTGGCCCGGCTGCGCCGGGAGAACAAGATCCTCCGCGAGGAGAAGGAGATCTTGCGCAAGGCCGCGGCTTTCTTCGCGCGGGAGACGGATCTGCCGAGATGAAGTTCCGGCTGATCCATGCGGAGAAGGACCACCACGAGGTCTCCCTGCTGGCCCGGGTGCTGGGTGTGTCGCGCCAGGGCTACTACGCCTGGGCCGCCCGGCAGCAGCGCGGCCCGTCCGCACGAGCCCGCCGCGACGCCGAGCTGACCGAACAGATCCGCCGGCACCACCGGGCATCCGATGAGATCTACGGGGCGCCGCGCATCCACGCCGACCTGCGCGAGCTCGACGGGATCCGGGTCGGTCGCAAGCCAGTGGCCCGGCTGATGCGCACCGCCGGGCTGGCCGGGGTGAGCCGGCGCAGGGGCTGTCGCACCACCATCACCGACCGGCAAGCGATCGCCGCGTCCGACCTGGTGAAGCGGAAGTTCACCACGGCCGAGCCGAACCGGGTCTGGACGGCCGACATCACGTACGTGCCGACCTGGCAGGGCTTCGTCTATCTGGCGGTGGTGCTGGACGTGTTCTCCCGCCGGATCGTCGGCTGGGCGATGGCCGAACACATGCGCACCGAGCTGGTGACCGACGCGCTGGCGATGGCCCTGCACCAGCGCCGCCCTGCGGCCGGGGTGATTCACCACAGCGACAAGGGCAGCCAGTACACCTCGATCGCCTTCGGCCGGCGCTGTGAGCAGGCCGGCGTCCGCCCATCGACAGGCCGCACCGGAACCTGCTTCGACAATGCGATCACCGAGAGCTTCTTCGCCTCGCTGGAGTGCGAACTGATCGACCGGCGTACCTTCCACACCAGGTCACAAGCCCAACGAGCCCTGTTCAGCTACATCGAGGGCTTCTATAACCCGCGCCGCCGCCACTCCGCCAACGGCCAGCTCAGCCCCGCCGAATACGAACGCCGACACGCGCTCAATAACGCCCAAGACCTCGACTATGCTGCCGCGTAGTCGCAAGCCCTGATGTGTCTATCGAACCGGGGCAACTCCAAGGGCACTCATCTCGACCAGGTAATTTAGCCTCTGACCTGCGGTTTCTTAGCCGCAGGTCTTTTGCTTTCCCGAAGCTTTCAAGGCAGCCGGGAGCAGCCGTATGCCGCCGTAGGACAGCATTGTGGGGATATGCAGGGGATGATCTTGAGCAGAAGTCGATCAAAAGACTCACCCCATCCCCTCGGCCGTCAGTACAGCCGAGCGCTACAGCGTCACCTGGCAGCTTCGAAGGGAGTGTCAACTTAACGGCTGATCTTGGTTGTTGAAGTGGTCAGAGGTTGGCAGGGGTAAGGCGGCCTTCGAAGGCGATCTGGAAGGCGTTCAACGGTGCTTTCCAGCGCATGGTCCATCTCTTGCGGCCCTGCCCGGTGGGATCGAGGCTCATCAGGGCCATGAACACGCATTTCAGGGCGGCGGTCTCGTTGGGGAAGTGGCCGCGGGCCCGAACGGCCTTGCGGATGCGGGCGTTGACGCTTTCGATGGCGTTGGTGGAGCAGATCACCTTGCGGATCTCGACGTCGTAGGCCAGGAAGGGCACGAACTCGGCCCAGCTGGTCTCCCACAGCCGCACGATCGCCGGGTACTTCTTCCCCCAGGTCTCACAGAACTCATAGAACCGCTCCAGCGCCGCCTCTTCGGTCGGGGCGGTATAGACGGGCTTGAGCGCACGTGCGATCTTGTCCCAGTCCTGCCGGGATGCGTAGCGGAACGAGTTGCGCAGCAGGTGAATCACGCAGGTCTGCACGATCGTGCGGGGCCAGACCGTCTCCACCGCCTGCGGCAGGCCCTTGAGCCCGTCGCAGACCAGCATGAGCACATCGTCAACGCCGCGATTCTTCAGCTCGGTCAGCACCGCCAGCCAGTGCTTGGCGCCCTCACCGCCGTCGCCGGCCCAGATACCCAGGATGTCGCGGTGCCCCTCGACCGTGACGGCCATGACCAGGTAGATCGGCCGGTTGGCGACGTGACCGTCCCGGATCTTGACGTTGATCGCGTCCACGAACAGGACCGGGTACACGCGATCGAGCGGCCGGTTCTGCCATTCGGCCATGCCGTCCATGACCTTGTCGGTGATGGTGGAGATGGTCTGCTTGGACACGTTCGCCCCGTAGACCTCGGCCAGGTGGGCGGAGATCTCCCCATGGGTCAACCCCTTGGCCGACAGGGACAAGACCATCTCGTCCACGCCGGACAGCCGGCGCTGCCGCTTGCGCACCAGCTGGGGCTCGAAGGTGCCCGCCACATCGCGCGGCACCCGCACCTGGACCGGGCCGACGTCGGTCACCACGGTCTTGGTGCGGCTGCCGTTGCGGCTGTTGCCGCTGTTCTTCCCGGCCGGATCGTGCCTGTCATAGCCCAGGTGATCGGTGATCTCGCCTTCCAGGGCCGACTCCAGCACCCGCTTGGTCAGCTGCTGCAGCAGGCCGCCCTCACCGGTCAGCTGCAGCCCCTCGCTACGGGCCCGGGTCACGAGCATCGAAATCAGCTGCTCGTCGGTCATCGAGCGGTCCGGCTCGACAGGCAGTTCGTTCATGGACGGCGACTCCACGGCGGTCTCGGACATCAAGCGTCTCTTCCTTGATCATCAGATCCGCCGTTAGTTTTACAGTCCCGCGGCATCCTCTTGCTCAGGTGCAGGCGATCTTTGAGTCCATAGAGTTCTACGCTTCTGGCGCTACTGTGCCTGAGCTGTTCTCGAAGGCAGACAGACGGAAGTTGAGAAGAGTGCTTCCCGACTCTCTGTCAAATATGCAAAGGAAGCGAATTGAACAGCTCATGGGCGATCTAAACAGCCCGCCACTACGCTTGCGCTTAGCGCGTGTGATGGATGATGACAGCGTTCCGATCACCAGCGAGGAGTTGGATTTGCTGTGGAAGCTTAGGCAATTACGGAATGATGTCGTTCACGGGCGAAGAAGCGATCTGCCGGCTGCGGAGGACGTGGAGTACGGGATCAGCCTTGTTGCGCGCATGCTTGTCCACAGAGTTGCGAAGATCAGCAGTGATCCGGCCCGGGCATCAAGGGTGCGTCCCTGATCTGGAGCCACTGGAGCCATGGCGGCGCTGAGGAGACTGCCTCGTGAGCGTCGTGCAGGAGCGCGGCGCTCACAGGCAGCCAGGCGAACTATTGGGCTGGACAGACGGCGAGGGCAGAAGGAGCAGGTGGCGCCCCAGAGCATCTACGGTTCGAGCGGGTTGCAAGATGCCTGGGAAGGCATTGGGAACGATCAGTCGCAAACGATCAGTGACAGCCGTACAGCACCGGACACATGAAGAAGCCCCCAACCAACGTTTCCGCTGGTCAAGGGCGCTTTGCTGCTGGTCAAACCTAGTGCCCCCGGCAGGATTCGAACCTGCGGCACCCGCTTTAGGAGAGCGTTGGCGAAGCCGCCTTCTTCTATGGTCTGACCTGCGCAAACGCTCCGTCATGATTCCGCTGATGGGCTGATCATCCCGCGTATGTCTCGCGCTCGCTGGGTCGGTCATCACGCGCCTGCTCTGCAGGTTAGCGTCCACGGGAGTGGTGTACGGGTTTGAACCCGTTCGTCACCTTGGTGCCTGTTCAGGAAGATCGATGTGACATGAGGGCGGCCACTCCGCGATCCTTCACAGCTGTCGAAGGCATACGAAGGAGGACGAGAAGTGGCCGCTAAAGACATTCTGCCTGCTCAGGGTGAGTGGTTCGACGAGACCCTCGCCGCGGCGTCGCCCGATGTGCTGCGCGAGATGGTCGTGCGGATGGCGCAGATGATGATGGATGCCGAGGTCGAGCAGCGCTGCGGCGCCGGCTACGGCGAGGTGTCGGACGCGCGGACGAACTCACGCAATGGTTACCGGCACCGCGAGTGGGACACCCGGGCGGGGACGGTCGAGCTGGCGATTCCGAAGCTGCGGACCGGGACGTATTACCCCGAGTGGCTGCTGGAACGGCAGCGGCGGGCCGAGCGGGCGCTGGCCTCGGTGGTGGCCACCTCCTACCTGCTGGGGGTGTCGACCCGGCGGGTGGAGAAGCTGGCCGAGCAGCTCGGCGTCACCAGACTGTCGAAGTCCCAGGTCAGCGTGATGGCACGGGAGCTGGATGAGATGGTGGCCGACTTTCGCAACCGGCCGCTGGACGCCGGCCCCTACACCTTCGTCTGGATCGACGCGCTGACGCAGAAGGTGCGCGAGGGCGGCCGCACGGTCAACGTGCACGCCCTGGTGGCGACCGGCGTCAACGCCGACGGGCACCGGGAGATCCTCGGCATTGACGTGGTCTCTTCTGAGGACGGGGCGGGCTGGCTGGCGTTCCTGCGCGGCCTGGTCGCCCGCGGCCTGTCCGGCGTCAGCCTGGTGATCTCCGACTGTCACGCCGGGCTGCGCGACGCGATCGGCTCCACGCTGCCCGGCGCGTCCTGGCAGCGGTGTCGCGCGCACTACGCCCGAAATTTGGCCACCTGCGTGCCGAAGAGCGCCCAGCCGTGGGTCTCGACGATGTTGCGCACCGTCTTTGAGCAGCCTGACGCCGGCTCGGTGCGGGCTCAGCACCGCCAGGTCGTCCAGGCGCTGGAGGACAAGTATCCCAAGGCCGCCGAGCATCTGGATGAGGCGCGCGAGGACATCCTCGCCTTCGCCGCCTACCCCAAGACCGTGTGGCGGCAGATCTGGTCCAACAACCCGCAAGAGCGGCTGAACAAGGAGATCCGCCGCCGCACCGACGTGGTCGGCATCTTCCCCAACCGTGACGCGATCATCCGGCTCGTCGGCGCCGTCCTGGCCGAGCAGCACGACGAATGGACCGAAGGCCGCCGCTACCTCGGCCTGGAGATCCTGGCCGATTGCCGTAAGGCCACCGAGAGAAAGACACAAGAAGACGCCGCTGAAGTAAATGTGACGAACAATGCTATTGCTGCTTAAATAGGACCCAGATCGCAGAGTGGTCGAATCTCATACACCACGATCTTGGACGTGGCCTGCTGCAGGCCTCTGCGGCGTCGATCACCCACCAACCGCCGCCTCTTGGAGAATCGGAATAGGCCGAGGAAGCGGACGCCGCCGATGTCGCTCTATCTCGACGGATGGACGTCCTGGCTGATCCACTCGGCCGCGGCGAGTTTGGAGGACGGGGCCAGCGCCGGTTGGTGACCAGGGCGAACAGCACGCGCTCTGTGGCGGTCATGTCTCGCCGGCGGCCTCGCTTGGGCTGTCCTACCCGGGCGACGATCTGATCGATCCGCAGTCTGCGCCACAGACGGTCGAGCACGTGGGCGCCGCCGAACGTGGCTGAGGAGGTGAACTCCAGGTCCGTGGCCGCTGTGGAGGCCACAAATCCTCAAAATCGCGTCTCTAGGCGCTTCTTCGTCGTCACTCATGTTCTAACCTCTTGACCTGCGTGTTCATCCCTGTCCGCCCCCTAGATCCATCGAATTACGCGGAACGCGGTATCCGGTCCGCTACAGAACCATTTACCTCGCAGGCCACAAGGCGCTGTCTCAGCCGGCAAGTCCAGCCCGAACGGCGCCAAGAACTCCTGTCTTGTTGTGACATCCGGATTGCGTTCTCTGGAGGGTTTGTCAGTCGTCACCGCTAGAGTTGATCGCAGTAGGTGCGGAGCTGGCGATGCCGCAGGTCGGGGACTGGAAGGCGACTCAGGGAGGATGGCATGGAGGCTGAAGCTATAACTCGCAAGCGTCGGATCGACCCGAAGCTGGTAGCGGCTGGCTGGACCGTGGCGCCGTACCAGCCCGCGCAATCGTCCTCGCCTCCGACAGCGACAGCCGTAGAAGAGTGGCCGACGGCCGCAGGGCCTGCCGACTACGCCCTGGCGGATCAGGGCGGACTACGGGGCGTTGTAGAGGCCAAGAAGGTCACGATCGGTCCGCAAGGGGTATTAACGCAGGCAGAGCGCTATGCGCGCGGCATCACGAGCGGCTCGCTAATCAGAGGAGAGTTCGGGGTGCCGTTCCTGTACTCGACGAACGGCGAGCAGATCTACTTCCACGACGTAAGACGGGAGCAGAACCGTTCCCGGCTCGTTTCCGCCTTCCACACGCCCGCAGCGCTTACCGAGATGCTCAGCAGAGACTCCGATGCCGAGCTGGCGGCGCTTGCCAACGCCCGCGTGAACCAGCGCCTCCGTGACTACCAGATAGAGGCGAACCAAGCAGTCGAGCGGGCTATCGCTGAGGGTAAGCGGAAGATGCTTGTCACGATGGCCACGGGAACTGGCAAGACGCTGACCACGGTCAACCAGGTGCACCGGCTGATGAAGTCGGGTGTCGCCCGCCGGGTACTGTTCCTCGTCGATCGGCGGGTCCTGGCTGCCCAGACCGTGCGGGAGTTTGCGTCGTTTGAGGCGGAGCCGGGCCTGAAATTCGACAAGATCTACCCCGTCTACTCGCAAGCCTTCAGGCGTGAGGATCTCGGAGATGACGCTCCGTTCGACGCCAATGTGATGCCAGCCTCTCTGCTAACAAGCCCCCAGCTCGGCGATGCCTTTGTATACGTCACCACGATCCAGCGCATGTCGATGAACCTCTTCGGCGGCGAGCGGGCACTCAAGATCGCCGATGAGGAGATCGACGCCGCCGTCGAGCAGCTCGATATCCCCATCCATGCATTCGA
This sequence comes from Actinomadura luzonensis, assembly GCF_022664455.2. Taxonomy (NCBI): domain Bacteria; kingdom Bacillati; phylum Actinomycetota; class Actinomycetes; order Streptosporangiales; family Thermomonosporaceae; genus Actinomadura; species Actinomadura luzonensis. Next base: position 1,266,733 of record NZ_JAKRKC020000001.1, on the reverse strand, counting down.
CCTCATCGTCGCCGACGAGTGCCATCGTGGGTACTCGGCCAAGGACCGTGCCATCTGGCGTGACACCCTCGACCATTTCGACGCCATCAAGGTAGGCCTCACGGCCACTCCTGCGGCACACACCGTGGCCTACTTCGAGAATCTGGTCTACCGCTACGAGTACGAGAGGGCCGTGCGTGAGGGCTATCTCGTCGACTACGACGTGGTGAAGATTAGCTCCGACATTCGCATCAACGGTGTCTTTCTCCGGGAGGGGGAGCAGGTCGATCAGGTTGACCCCGAGACTGGCACTAAGCAACTTGATCTGCTTGAGGACGAACGGAGCTTTGATGCCAGCGAGGTCGAGCGCAAGGTCACTGCACCCGACTCCAACCGGAAGATCTTGCACGAGCTCAAGCGCTACGCCGACGAGTTCGAGACCCAACACGGTCGTTTCCCCAAGACCCTAATCTTCGCGGTGAACGACCTACCGCACATCTCGCACGCCGACCAGCTTGTGGCCATGGCTCGAGAGATCTTCGGGCGCGGTGAGGACTTTGTCGCCAAGATCACAGGCCGAGTCGACCGACCGCTCCAGCACATCCGTGAGTTCCGTAACCGGCCAAAGCCTCGGATTGTGGTGACCGTCGACCTGCTGACCACCGGTGTAGACATCCCCGACCTGGAGTTCCTAGTCTTCCTCCGCCCGGTGAAGTCACGGATCCTGTTCGAGCAGATGCTGGGCCGCGGCACGCGCCTTGGCGGCGACCAGGCACGTGACAAAGACCGGTTCGTGGTCTTCGACTGCTTCGACGGCAGCTTGATGGCCTACTTCAAGAACACGACGGGCATCACTGCCGAGCCTGCCGAGAGCGACAACAAGTCGAACGCTCAGATCATCGAGGAGATTTGGCAAAATAAGGACCGCGATTACAATGTCCGCCGCCTAGTCAAGCGCCTGCAGCGCATTGCTAAGTCGATGAACGGAGAGGCATACCAGCTCTTCGCGGCCTTCATCCCGGATGGTGATCTAGGCGATTGGGCTTCGAAGCTGCAGACTCTGCTGCGCACCTCCTTCATGCCCGTCATGAAGATCCTGCGTGATCCGGTTTTCCAAGACCTGCTGGAGCACTACCCTCGTGGCGGCAGAACGTTCGTTGTGGCGAGCAGCGCCGTCGATGAAGTCAGCTCGGGTTGGCTGATTCGCGGTGCCACAGGACGCGAGTACAGACCCGAGGACTACCTGATGGCCTTCACTGAGTTCGTACGCGACGAGGGTGAGAAGCTCGACGCGATCTCAGTACTCCTCAAGCGCCCGAAGAGCTGGAACCCAGAGACCCTGACCAACCTACGAGACGCTCTCAGCCGGGCCCCCGAGCACTTCACCGAGGCCAACTTGGAGCGCGCCTTCCGGGCGAAGTACGGCAAAGCTCTGGTGGACATCATCTCCATGGTGAAGCACGCCGCACTGGACACTGCGCCGTTGTTGACGGCTCACGAGCGTGTGTCGGCCGCCATCGCCAACGTCACTGCCGGCCGTCAGCTTACCGATGAGCAGCAGCGGTGGATGAACTACATTGAACAGCACTTGATCGAGAACCTGTCCATCGACCGTGAGGACTTTAACCTCATCCCAATCCTGTCCGCTCGTGGCGGATGGGGCCGGGCGAACCGCGTCTTCGATCATCAGCTGCCTGAACTGATTGAACGCTTGAACGAGGAGCTCGTTGCCGCATGACCGACGTTGTAGGAAAGCTTTGGGGCTATGCCCACACTCTGCGCCACGACGGGGTCGACTACGGAGACTACATCGAACAGCTGACGTACCTGCTGTTCCTTAAGATGGCAGACGAGCAGGGCATCGAGCTGCCAGAAGAAACCGACTGGCCGTACCTGCGCAAGCAGTCCGGCACTGATCTCATCGAGGCGTACGAGGTCGCTCTGCGAAAGCTTGGGAAGCAGGACGGCATGCTCGGGGATATCTTCGCTGGATCACAAAACCGGCTCGCCAACCCAACAACGCTTGCCCGCCTGATCAAGGCTATTGACGAAACCGAGTGGACCAGCCTCGACGTCGACGTTAAGGCCGCAGCATTCGAGGGATTGCTGGAAAAGTCGGCTGCTGAGGGCAAAAAGGGTGCTGGCCAGTATTTCACGCCAAGACCGCTGATCCGGTCTATGGTTCGGGTCATCAAGCCCGACCCACGTGCCCACAACCAGTTCAGCATCTGCGACCCAGCCTGCGGTACAGGCGGCTTCCTAGTTGCCGCATACGAATGGCTCAAGGAGCACACGGGCGGCGCGCTCGACCGCGATACTGCTAGGCGTATCAAGACCGCGACGTACTACGGGCAGGAACTGGTAGCTCGCCCGAGACGCCTGGCCCTCATGAACATGTACCTACACCAGGTCGAGCCGCATATCCTGCTGGGGGACTCCATATACGAAGCACCCGGTCGTCAGCGCTTCGACGTGGTGTTGACCAATCCGCCATTTGGCACTCGTGGAGCAAATCAGGCTCCGGTGCGGGACGACTTCACGATTGAAACCTCCAACAAGCAGTTGAACTTCCTTCAGCACGTGCTCACAATCCTGAAGCCGGGAGGCCGAGCGGCTATCGTGGTTCCGGATAACGTGCTCTTCGCTGACAAGGCGGGCGAGGTTTTCAAGATTCTCATGGAGGACGCCGACGTCCATACGGTGCTGCGATGCCCGCGCGGTACCTTCAACCCCTACACGCCCGGCACGAAGACCAACGTTATCTTCCTGACAAAGGGTCGGTCCACCTCGAAGGTGTGGATATACGATGCTCGCGCTAACGTGCCGGCAGTGACTAAGAAGTCGCGTCCCCTTACGGCGTCTCATTTCAGAGAATTCGAAGCCTGCTATGGAGTCGATCCTAATGGCCAAGCTCTTCGGCAGGAGAGTGATTCCGATGAGGGTCGGTGGCGGGTATTCGGCATCAATGAGGTTAAGGCGCGAGACTACAAGATCGACAACTTCAGGTGGCTGCGTGACGACGAGCTTGATGACGTCGATGAGCTTGGAGATCCGGCCGACCTGATCACTGAGGCTTCTTATGAACTCCAGCAAGCACTTCTTCACCTTGAAGCACTACAGCAACTGCTAGGAAATGGGGAGGGCTCGGAATGAGCATTTCTTTTCGGGATTTGCCGCAGGGCTGGGAAGTTGTCAATATCTCTGAGGTTACGGATGTAGTGCCGAGTGTCGACCCCACAAAACATCCTCAGACGATTATAAATTATATCGATATCTCAAGTATCGATAATCGGCGCTTCGAGATAACTGAGTCACGAAAGATTGCAGGCGCTGAGGCCCCATCGAGGGCTAGGCGGGCCGTGAGAGATGGAGACGTGCTGTTTTCAAACGTGAGAACATATCTCCGCAACATTGCACGAGTATCCAATGTAGAACAACCGGCAGTGGCATCAACGGGATTCACAGTACTGCGTCCGAACAACAGAGTGTTGCAGGACTTCCTATTTCGTTGGGTGACAACGGACGAATTCATCCATCTGGTCACGCCAAAGCAAACTGGAACGCAATACCCTGCCACATACGACCGAGTGGTTCGCTCGCAACGCATTCCACTGCCTCCTGTTGCGGAGCAGCGTCGGATCGTTGACCTGCTCGACCAGATTGACCAAATGCGCGATGCTGTCGCTGCCGGTCTCGCCAGCGCGCGCAGCATCATTATGACCGCCCGCCGAGCAGTTCTTGCTGCGGCCTGCTCTGGTGCTCTAACGTCGCGCTGGCGCGGCGACCATCGCCCTGCTCCCTGCATATCCATGCTGCAAGCGAAACGCAGTTCCGACCAGCACCGCTTGGGACGTAGGTACCGGGAACCCACTCTTCCGTCTGCTGACACTCTGCCGCCGATCCCGGATGAGTGGTGTTGGGCGGCGCTGCCCGAGCTGGGAGAACTGGGCCGTGGCAAATCAAAGCATCGACCGAGAAATCACCCTAGTCTGTTCGGCGGCGACTATCCATTCATCCAAACTGGCGAAGTTGCGCGTTCCGGTGGTCGCATTACTTCGCATTCCCAAACTTATAATGACCTAGGCCTAGCTCAAAGCCGAATTTGGCCAGCTCGAACCGTCTGTATTACAATTGCTGCCAACATTGCAGATAGTGCCCTTCTGACCTATCCTGCATGTTTTCCTGACAGTGTCGTCGGTTTGATCGCTGACGAAAAGATTGCGCTACCCGAGTACGTCGAGCTATTCATGCGTACTGCTCGTCGTGATTTGGCGGCTTTCGCCCCTGCTACCGCCCAGGCGAATATCAATCTAGCTATACTCTCACAAGTGGCGGTGGCTCTTCCCCCTCTCGAAGAGCAACGTGAAATTGTCCGTCGAGTGGAAGCGCTCTTCAAGGTGAGTGAGGAAATTCTTACGAATATAGACGCCGTCTCATCATTCCTTGATCGCATAAGTCAAGCGGCCCTAGCCAAGGCATTCCGTGGAGACTTGGTCTCATGAGTGGCCGTACTTGCTACGCTGGTCAGAGAAGCCGACTGCTCGGATGTAGAGACGCGAGCTCTGGTTATTCCGAGCGCTACTGTAGCGGAGCCTCAGCCTGGATGGTCGGTGGCAAGGCCCGACGGAGGAGGGCCGCGGCAGCCGATCGCCCTGACCCCGAACGGTGAGTACCGAAGTCGGCGATCGTCACGGTCTCCGCCCGGGCGCCTCCTCAGAGGCGTAGATGCTACTCGTGGGAAGCATATTCGTCGGCCCGATAGGCACCGTATCGCATGGGTGCGGATTGGCCGCAAGTATGACTATCTGTGACATAGTCATCGATCTACTGGCCTATCCGCTACTGTGCAGCTATTCTCATCGCATAAGTCGCATAAGCCGTCCGCTCGTGAGGAGCTTATCGAATGGGCCTGTGGCTCAAGGACATGCTGAGACGATGGCGCGATCGAATGCTTGATACACATAGCCGTGAGGCTAGTCATACGGCTGACTCGGTCCCCGACGACCTCCCGAAATTGCCAGCATCCCGCAATGCCCAAGCGCACCTCTCCGATGCGCGTGCCCTACTGGCTGAGGCCTCCGCGGCCCGCACTCCGGCCAGCCGTTATGTCGCCGCTCACCTGGCTGCCCTGCGTGCCGCCGCGGCGATCCTCGCCGCTCGCCCTCGCCCTCCCAAGAATCGCGCCAGACTGCGCAGCGCTTGGGAACTGCTCCCTCTTGTAGAGCCCGGCCTAGCTGATTGGGCAGCTTATTTCTCGGTGACCGCCGCGAAGCGGGCAGGAGCTGAGGCTGGCATGGTCCGTGACTTGGCCGCCGCGGAAGCTGATGAGCTGCATGCCGAGGCTGAGACCTTCGTCTCAACTGTGGAGACGCTCCTTTCCAACCAAGCAGAACGGAAGGGCCAGCCGCATGCTTTCGACCTCTTGTCTGTGGGTGCCGATGAGCATACGCCCGAAGCTGCACTGAGCCTGGTCAATGGGCTCGACTACCTTTTCAGACGACTCGGCCCGCCTCCACCCCACCTCCTGGACGAGCGCGAACCTCTACTACACGGAGATGGGGGAGCTAACAGGTGACGGCTGATCCACTCGATCGGGGACCCACCGGGCTGGAAATAGCCACGCAATGGGCGCAACTCCCTGCAGAGCATCTCACTCCCGCCCTCAAGGCTCTCGAACCTGTGCTGAGGCGAGAGCATGAGTACCGGATGGCGGTGCTCGCGGCGCGAACCCGGGAGGTTCAGGACCGCCGAGGGTACGTTCTGCATCTTGTTGGGGTTGGTGCAGGGTTGGTCATCGCCGTCGCGATGCTCGCCGCCGCGGTGGTTCTCGGAGTGAACGGCCACACATGGCTAGCGCTCGCGCTCACAGGGCCGAGCGTGTTCGCTCTGGTGAAGATCTTCGTGCTGCGGCACGCGGCCTCGGATGACATCAAGCAGTTGAGAATGGCGCATTCGTCGGCGCAGCCCCCAGTGACTCCTCCCGCAGCAGCGCCAGGAGCACCTCCCTTGGTCTGATCGTCGCTAACGCCACCGACCCGGTGGCCTTCCTGCAACTCAGGACTCCATCACTCACGCCTCGACGAACGAGGGTTGCCAGATTCGTGCGTTTCTGGCTGTTGCCTGTAGTGCTGGCGCGTGGGCGGTGCTGGCCGTGACCGGCCGGAGAGCCGCAGCGCGGCCAGCGACCGCCCCACGCGTGGCGGGCCGCCAAGGGCGGACCGCCCTTGATGACGTGCAGATAAGTAGCTTTCTGATGACCCGACAATCATGATGCTGCAATCATGATGCTGCTGAGTCGACGCTTCAGCAGCTGGTCATCTCTCTGCCTTGTACGGCATGGCGCTCGCCCATACACGCTGGAAGCTACTCATGTACGTAGATGCTGCGGCCTCCTGCTCGATCGCTCGCAGGCGGATCACAGGGGCTTGAGCAGCGGGTGTGCCGTACGCGTGGCTGTTGACGAGTAGTTCGGCGTCCGAGCGATAGATCGAGTTGTAGAGCACTGTCTGGTGCAGACGGAGCTCTGCGTTCTCGGTACTGGCTAGCGGCTGGAAGAGAGCGAGCGCGCTTCGGATGCGGGTCGCCATGACATCTGGGCCGATTTCCTCGTCGACTCCGCGTGCGGCTACGGCGGGTGCCTTGGGATCGCCGAGCAGGAGACGCACACGCACGCCGGCCTCTGCCTTGCTGATCAGGAGGCGGATGAGGCCGGTGTCTTCGGCGAGGAAGAGGCCGCTGTACGTCAGGATGTCGATCTCGTGGGTGGCTGACTGGAAGAGGTGGCGCCATGTGGCTCGGGGAACTGCCCAGCGGTGCGGGTAGATGGCCTGGACCTCGTCGCTGAGGGCGTGTTGCTGGTGGGTGAGGTCGGGCCAGAGCTCGGATTCCTCGACTTCGAGAAGGCCGGCGATGGCCCAGCGGTGGCGGGGGTAGGGGATGCGGCCCTTCAGCCAGCGGTGGACGGTCTTGGGGTCAACGGCGAGATGCGCGGCGACGTCCACGGGCTGGAGACGGGCGTTGATGAGGGCGTGGCGAAGGTTGTCGTTCATGCGCACCTCTCGCGTGACCAGGGGTTCTACCTGGAAGCTAACATGAGACGTCCCTAGACGTCCCTGAGTTGCGGTGTAGAGGTTCCAGTCCGCGGACGAACCTCGTCATACACAGTCCGTGACGAGGGAAGGATGGCTCGAGTATGGCGAGCAGCGTCGAGGAACGACAGTACGCCTACGCGCAGCGCGCGCTCATCGCGCTCGGGGACGAGCTCAAGAACCGGGATGTTCCTGTGGCCTTCGTCGTGGCCGAGGACGGTCGGCCGTGCCTGGAGGTGGCCGACGTCAATTCCCGGGTTCGCCGCGTCTTCGTTCACGCGGGGTTCTGCTGGTTCTACTGGGGTGACCAGGGCGACGAGCGGGTCACCTGCCTGCGGCTCGCCGCGGCCGTCGAGCGGATCGCGCAGGCCGCGCAGGACGGCTGGCACGACGGGGAGCAGGGCGAGCTGTGCTTCAACCTGCACCAGATCGCCGAGGCTTACCGGCTCTGAGGCACATCGACGGTGAACAGGTGGCTGACCGGTTGGCGGGTCTTCACGCAGATCGTTGACCGGCTCCGAGAGCGAATCGAGGTCGACATGTACCCGGTGGGTTCGATGCTGCCGTCAGAGGCGGCGCTGTGCGCGGAGTTCGGGGTCGCGCGCAACACGGTGCGGCGGGCGCTGGCCGTGCTGGAGGCCGAAGGGCTGATTCTGACGATCCCGTCCAAGGGCCGGCTGGTCGTCGGCGGTGACAAGGCGAAGGACGAACCGTATCTGTACCAGGCGATCGCGCACGAGCTGCGCGGTCAGATCGAGCGCAGAGAGCTGGAGCCGGGCGCCGCGCTGCCCAGCGAGTCGTGCTTGCGGCGGCGGCACGGTGTTTCGCGCAGCACGGTCCGGCAGGCGCTCGACGTGCTGGAGCAGGAAGGTCTGATTGTGTCGGAGCATGGGCGGGGGCGGTACGTTCGCCGGTGAGACGTCCTGGGACGTCCCGGCGGTTCACCTGGATCGAATCCGGCAGCCTGTGCCTATCGTGGGCAGTGTGGGACAAGCTGAGTGGGCTCATGACCTCGCCAAAGACCTGCTGGACACGACGTTGCCGCGGCGCTGGGCGCACACCCAAGGGGTAGCCGCCCGCGCCGCGTCACTGGCGCCGATCCTTGGCGACGAGGCCGACACCCTGACCGCCGCCGCCTACCTGCACGACATCGGATACGCCCCTGATCTGGTGGCGACCGGCTTCCACCCGCTCGACGGCGCGCGCTACCTGCGCGACGTTCACCAGGCCGACGACAGGGTCTGCCGCCTCGTCGCGCACCACTCCTGCGCGGTGAACGAGGCCCTTGAACGGTCCCTGCACATTGAACTGACGCACGAGTTCGGCGAGGAAGGGCCGGAACTGATCCAGGCGCTCACCTACTGCGACATGACCACCGGGCCGGACGGGCGGCATCTCGACGTCACGGAGCGCCTGGCCGAGATTCACTCGCGCTACGGGCCGGAGCACCTCGTCTCCCGTTCGATCACCGCGTCAACGCCGTGCATCCTGGCTGCGGTTCGCTCTGTAGAGGCGGCATTGCGCGCTCGGGCATGATGGTGGGATGCGTCTCCCGGGTCCGTCGGATCCACAGATGATGGCGCTGGCTCGGCGCTATGTGCATCCCGGCAAGAGCGACGTTCGCCGCTATCTCGAGCTGCTGGGCGGGAACTTCCTGGCGCTGCCGGAGCGGGTGTTCCGCTCGTTCGCCGGCTCGCTGGTCAGGGACGCACGGAAGATCACGGATGACGATCTACGGGTCCTGTTGGACAGCGAGTGGCGGGCTCGGCTCACAGCGGCGTGGCTGATCGGCATGGACCGGCGCGCCCAGTTCCGCGAGCGGCTCGGCGCGTTGCTGCTGGAGAGCGAACTCGTTTACGCCGGCCAGGGGTACTGCTTCGCGCTTGCCCGCTTCGGGAACGAGCGTGACGCGGAGATCCTCGCCGCGTACCTGGATCGGTGGCTGCCGGAGACGTCGTGCCTGTACGACCAGGACGATGCGATGGGGGCACTCCTGTACCTGGATGAACTGCACTCGACCGAACGCGCGGCTCGTTTCCTCGGACCCGGCGGTCTCTGGGAGCGTTCGGCCGTGGCCAGCGCGGACCCGATAGGGCGGAAGGAGTACCTGCGGCTGATCTGCGGATTCGCCGACAGCTGTATGAGCGGCGGCCTCGATCAATGGCTGCCGAAGAGGCGGCGGTTCCTCGACTCAGCCGATGTAGGGCAGGCCGGTCCCGGCTAGGAAGTGTTCGATCCGCATCCTCATCGACCGGTCCATCCGCAACGCGGCGACCCGGTCGCGGGAGATCCAGCGGACTTCGCGGGACTCGCTGCTCGGCCTCGGCTCGCCGCTCACCGGGCGGGCGGTGAGGACGAGAGAGAACTCCTGGCGAACCTCGCCGTCCGACGTGTAGAGGATGACGTGCTTCGGGTCGCTGTAGGTGCCGACCAGGCCGGTGATCTCGCAGAGGACGCCTGTCTCCTCCTCAGTCTCCCGTACGGCTGCCGCCGGGATCGACTCGCCGAGATCGATCGCGCCGCCGGGGACGGCCCAGTTGCCGTTGTCGGTGCGGCGGATCATCAGGATCTCGCCGGCGGCGTTGGTGACGATGACGTTCACGGACGGGACCAGACTGTTGGGCGGCGGCGCGTCGGGGTCGTCGTAGTAGTCGATCCGCTTGGCCATGGCTCAGGAACCTATCGGTCGGGCGCCGTCCCAGACGCGTTCGAAGCTCTCGGCGTAGGTGGCGACCATGTCCCCGCCGATGACCCTGCGGAGGTGGAGGACCGGGGCGTTGCCGGCCGGGACGCCGTAGACGTGCGTGTTGACGAGGAACTGGTCGTCCGCGCGGTAGATCGAGTTGTACAGGACGGTGGCGTGCAGCCGGAACTCGACGTTCGGGCGTCCCAGTAGAGGCCGGTAGAGGACCATGACGTTGCGGATCTTGGAGGCCATGCCGTCGCCGATGCCCTCGTCCTCGCCGCGCTGGGCCACCTCGTCGCAGTCCGGGTCGCCGAGCAGGATGCGGACGCGGACGCCGGCGGCGGCCTTCTCGGCGAACATGCGCACCATGCCGGCGTCGTCCGCGAGGAACAAGCCGCTGTAGACCAGCACGCCGATCTCCTCGGACGCGCTCGCGAACAGACGTCCCCACACGTCCCGGGGCACGGCCCAGCGATGCGGATAGACCGTGACGATCTCCGACTCGGACGCTGAGGCGACCTGCTCGCGGGTCAGGGCCTCCGGCCAGAGGTACGTCTCCTCGGCGCCGAGGTAAGAAGCCACCGCGAATCGGTGCTTTCGGTACGGCGCGCGTCCCTTGGTGATCCATCGTTCGACCGTTTTGGGATCGACCTGGATCGCGTCGGCCAGGTCAGTGATGCTCACGCCCTTCTGCAGAAGGGCGGCACGCAGCCGTTCGTTCGCCATTTCACCTGCTCCGGGGGACGTCCGGGGATCTGGACCATCGTAGGCCGGACGTCTTGAACATGTCCCGTCGTGTAGTGATCTCGTCCTCACTCTCCGTCGCAATCTTGGTGTCACAAGGAAACACCGGAACGACCGAAAGGAGAGGTGATCACCATGAACCACGACATCCACCCGGAGCCCGCTTGCGAGTGCGGTGCGTTGCTCGGCAAGGGAGAGACGCGCTGCTGCAAGTGCCGGGCGCGGGGGAGCTGGCTCAGGAAGCAGACCGCCAAGCGCAAGGGCGACAAGCGACACGGCGGGACGCGCCGTCCGCCGCGCGCTCCTCGCGGCCTGGCCGCGTCGGGGGTGATCTGGTCATGACCGCGATCCCGCTGATCGTCGCCGGGGTTCTCGGCACCGCGCTGCTGGTGGGCTACACCATGGTCCTGGTCGGCATCCGCCGCGAGGACAAGGCGCTGACCCTGCGTCAGCGTCCGGACGGGGCGTCGGCGTCGCTGGCGCGGAAGGTCACCGGCTGCTACGTCCGGAGCGGCGTGTCGTGGACGTAGTCAACTGCTCCTCGACCTTGGCCAGTCGCGCCGACAGGTCCTGGACTGTGGACCGCAGTTCGGCCACCTCGCCGGCCAGGTCGCCCGCGGCCGGGTTCTCGTCGAGATCGCGGACGAAGACGCCCTTGCCCTGCTGGCCGATCACGAGCCCTTCGTTGCGCAGGATGCCGACGGCCATCTTCACGACCGACAGCGAAGCGTCGTACTGCTCGGAGAGCTGGGCGGTGGACGGCAGTGGACTGCCGGGCGCGAGGGAGCCGCCGCGGATCTGCGCTCGGAGATCGTCGGCGATCTGCAGGTAGCCGGGGCGCCCGGTGTTCTTGACCATCGCAGTCCATCACACCACGAAACGACAACCAAGCCAACCGAGAGGACGTTGACAACCGAGCCAACTAGGCCAACTATGTTGACCAGGACGAATAAGGAGGTCACTGCCCATGCGTTCCGTTCCGATTCCCGTGGACGTCACCAAGCTCGCCATCACCTGCGTCAAGGCCCCGCGCCCGCGGGTGCTCAACAGGGACACCGGCGAGATCAAGACCGACAAGAACGGCAACACCGTCTTCGAGGTCACCGTCTCGGTGGAGGACGAGTTCGGCCGGATCGAACTCGTCAAGATCGCCACCACCGGAGAGCCGCCCATCAGCGTCGGCGATCAGATCAACCCGGTCGGCCTGCTCGGCTACGTCTGGGAGATCGCTGGCCGGTGGGGGATCAGCTACCGTGCCTCGGCCCTGCTCCCGGTCCGGGAGACCGCCGATGCGTGACGCGCTCGTCGTGCTCGCAGTCCTGGCCGCGCTCGCGGCCGGGCTGTGGGCCTGGCGCCGCTGGCATCCCGGCTCCTTCTGGCTGGCGCTCCGCTATCCGGCCGCCGCCGTGTCCGTCCGCGCCTCGTGGCGACGGGTCGCGCTCGGCTGCGGGCTGACCAAGAAGCGGCAACGCTTCTGGTTCACCACCGTCCCCGGACTGGTCGCCTCCACCGGAGTCGTCCGGGTGAGGCGCCGCTTCCAGCGCATCGCGGTGGACACCAAGCCGTTCATGTGGCTTCCCATGCCGACCCGCCACGGCTGGCGCGTCACCCTGCACACTCTGGAAGGCCAGACACCCGGCGACTATGCCGACGCCGCCGAAGCCCTGGCTCATTCCTGGGGCGTTCACGCCATCCGCGCCTCCTCGCCTCGTCCGGGGCGGGTGGTGCTGATGGCCACCGTTTACGACCCCCTCGTCAAGGTCGAACACCTGCCTGCCTCTGCCGACCTGCTCACGGTCACCGTAGGACGGCTGGAGGACGGCAGGCCCTGGACCATCGACTTCCGCGTCGTGCCGCACTGGCTCAACGCGGGCGCGACCCAGTCCGGCAAATCGAACCTCGCCAACGCCCTGATCGTCGGCCTCGCGCCGCAACCCGTGGCGCTGGTCGGCTTCGACCTCAAAGGCGGCGTCGAGTTCACTCCGTATGCGTCCCGGCTGTCCGCGCTGGCCACCTCGCGCGCCGAGTCGGTCACGCTCCTGGAGGACCTCGTTTGCCTGATGATCGACCGGATGGGCTTGTGCCGTCAGGCCGGCGCCCGCAACATCTGGCAGCTCCCGCCCGGCATCCGCCCCATTCCGATCGTGGTCCTGGTCGACGAGCTGGCCGAGCTGTACCTGATGGCGGACAAGAGCGAGAAGGACGAGATCGCCAAGACCTCGACCGCGCTGCTCAGGGTCGCGCAGCTCGGGCGCGCGTTTGGCATCTACCTGTTCTGCTGCGGCCAGCGCATCGGCTCGGACCTCGGTCCCGGTGTCACGGCTCTGCGGGCCCAGTGCTCCGGGCGGATCTGTCACCGCGTCAACGATCCCGAGACCGCCACCATGACCCTCGGCGACCTCGATCCTGCCGCTCTCGTCTCCGCCCGCGCCATCCCGGCCGAGACTCCCGGCGTCGCCATCGTCGCCGGACAGGACGGTCAGTGGTACCGCGCCCGTTCCTTCTACGTCACCGAGCAGACCGCCGAACACGCGGCCCGCGCCCACGCCCATCTCACCCCGTCCTGGGACGAGATCACCAGTCACCTGCCTGACACCGTCAACGCCTGAGTTCCGAAGGGAGGGCACCGATGCGACGCCTGGCCCGCTGGCTGCTCGACACCGGTCCGGTCCTCGTTCTGGCCCTCATCGCCGGAGCTGGCTCCTTCACCCACATCCGTGACACCGCCGCCGAGCACGGCCAGACCGGCTGGATGTCCTGGGCGGTCGCCATCTGCATCGACCTGACCTGCGTCATGGCCGCCCGCGAACGACAGCGCGACACCAAGACCGGCCGGACCCGGCGCGGAGCGGTCTCCTGGCCCGTCCTGGTTCTGATCGGCGGCATCACCCTGTCCCTGGCGGCCAACCTCGCCCAAGCCGCTCCGACCGTCTGGGGCTGGATCACCGCCGCCACTCCGGCCGGCGCGTTCCTGCTCGCCGTCTCCATGCTCGAACGCCGCGCCGCCCACCCCGGGGCGGAGATTCCGGAAGCCGCACCTGCGCCCGTCCCGGAACCCGTTCTCGCTGACGAGCGGGACGACCAGGAGGACGGCCCGGCACCGGCGCTCCTCGACTACGCCCGCCGCATCGCCGACCAACACCAGGCCAAGCACGGCCGTCCCATCACCCTCGACGCCCTACGCGTCCATCTCGGCGTGTCCAGCCAACTCGCCTCAGACCTGCTCAACACCCTGCGCACCGCCTGACACAGAAGGGAGATCACCTGATGATCCGCGACCGCCGTACCGACCTCATCAAGGGACTGCTCGACCTGGCCGCCTTCCTGGAGGCTCACCCCGAGGTGCCCGTCTCCTCCCACGTGGTCGCCCATCACTTCCCGGACGACGACCGCGACGACGTCATGTGCGCCGAGATCGACGAGATCGCCACCTACGTCGGCTCGCGCATCGACTTCGACGACTCCCCGTACGGCCACTACGCCACCTCGGTCTGCTTCGGCCCTGTGGAATACCGCGCCGTCGCCGTGCTGGCCGCCGCCCGCGCCCGGCACGCCGCCGAGAGGAGTTACACCGGCTGCATCGACCCCGACCCGACACCCGACCTCTGATCAGGAGAGACCCGCCATGCGCATCCGCCTCGACGGCACCCGCGCCGAAGTCATCGACGCCCTGTTCCGGCTCCGCCTGCACTTCATCGTCACCGACGTCTCACGCCTCTATCCCGACCGCGGCAGGCCCTCCCACTGGCGCATCTACCTCACCACGACACCCCGCGAAAGGAGGTGAGCCGCCCATGATCACCTTGCTGCACTACCGCTGCTGCACCTGCAACGGCACCGGCCTGAACGACGACCGCGACCGCTGTCCCCACTGCGACGGCACCGGCATCGACAACCACGGCGCCTGAGAGCGCAGCGCTCCCGGCCTGGCCGCACATCCGCCAAGACGACTGCCAGGTCGGGAGCCATCCCCTCACCCGAACGAGCGAAAGGAGGCTTCCATCTTGCCCGCATGCACCAGCAGTCCGCACGTACTCACGGGCGTGATCGCCCGACTCAACGCCCCGGACTACGACCGCTGGGCGGCCCAGATCCGCGCCACCGGCGGCTGCCGCCAGCCCATCCACCTCCGCGGCCAAGGTCGAGCACTACGACCGCGCCACCGGCCGGCTGCTCCACCGCTACACGACGCGACAGGAGCCCGACGGCATCCTGCGCCTGCCCTGCAAGACCCGCCGCGCCTCCCGCTGCCCCGCCTGCGCCGAGGTCTACCGCGCCGACACCTACCACCTCATCCGCGCCGGCCTGGTCGGCGGCAAGGGCGTTCCCGAGACAGTGACCGCGCACCCCACGCTCTTCGTCACCCTCACCGCACCCAGCTTCGGAACGGTCCACGCTCGACGGGAGAAGAACGGCAAGGTCCTGCCCTGCCACGCCCGCCGCGACGCGGAGACCTGCCCGCACGGCCACGTCATGTCCTGCACGGTCAAGCACGGCCCGGACGACCCGCGTCTCGGCGAACCGCTCTGCCCCGACTGCTACGACTACACCGGCTCCGTCCTGTTCAACGCCCTGGCGCCGCTGCTGTGGAAGCGCTTCGGGGACGCTCTGCGCCGCCGCCTCGCCAAGCTCGGCGGCCTGACGCTCAAGGAGCTCCGCGAGCACCTCACCCTCTCCTTCGCCAAGGTCGCCGAATACCAGCGCCGCGGCGTCGTCCACTTCCACGCCGTCATCCGCCTCGACGGCCCCGACGGTCCGGCCGCACCGCCGCCGGCCTGGGCGACCGCCGACGCCCTCGCACACGTCGTCCGCCAGGCCGCCACAGCCGTCACCGCCAAAGCCCCGGCCTACGACGACGAGCCGGAACGAGTCCTGCGATGGGGCGAACAGCTCGACGTCCGGCCCATCACCCTCGACGGTGACCTGACGGACCAGGCCGTCGCCGGCTACATCGCCAAGTACGCCACCAAGGCCGCCGAATGCGTCGGCACCCTCGACCGCCGTGTCAACCCGCTGGACGACCTCGACGCCTACAACCTCCGCGACCACCCAAAACGCCTGATCGCCGAATGCCTGCGCCTCAGCGCCATCGCCGAACTGGCTGACCTCCGCCTCGTCAACTGGGCCCACATGCTCGGCTTCCGGGGCCACTTCTCCACCCGCTCCCGCCGCTACTCCACCACCCTCGGCGAACTGCGGGCCGACCGTGAACAGCACGCCCGGAACGACGAGATCACCACCGGCCGGCTGCCCCTGTTCGACGAGGACGCCGTCCTCGTGATCAGCGAGTGGACCTACGCGGGCAAGGGCTACAGCATCGGCGACCAGCTCATCGCCGCAGCGATAACCGGACATGGCGTCCCGGACACTCGGGCTGGTGCTCGATGAGCCGTCGTGACGACCTGCTGACCGTCCCAGAGGTTCTCGCCGAGCTGGGCGGGGTCTCCCGCCGCACCTTCTACCGCTGGCGCGAGCTCGGCCGGGCGCCGGTCTGCGTTCAGCTGCCCAACCTCGAACTCCGCGTCTGGCGGAGCGACCTCACGGCTTGGCTCGACTCTCGACGGGAGGCTGCGTGAACACCACGTACGACGTGAAGCTCGGCGAGATCCAGCACCGCACCGACCGGGACACGCCCACGTTCATCGCCCGCTGGCGTGTCGCAGGCAAGCAGAAGTCGAAGAGCTTCCGAACCAGGGGCCTGGCCAACGCGTTCATGTCCGACCTTCGGCAGGCCGCCAAGACAGGGGAGGAGTTCGACGTCGCCACCGGGCTGCCGGTGTCGATGCTGGCCCGTGCGTCCTCCGGACCGACGTTCTTCGAGTTCGCTCAGGCGTACGTACTTCGCCGCTGGACCTCCTCGGCGGCCCGAACCCGGGAGACCGACGCCTACGCACTCCTTTCGCTGATTCCGGCATTGGTGGCCAAGGCGCCGCACCGTCCTGCAGATGAGAACCTGCGGGAGGTACTCCGCATCCATGCGCTTCTCCCGGAGAAGAGGCGGGCGGACCTGACCGCGGCACAAACGGTGGCTCTCGGCTGGTTGGAACGGGCGTCCCTTCCGCTGTCCGAGCTGAAGGAGCCGCATGTCCTTCGGGTGGCTCTCGACGCCATCTCGGTCACTTTCGCCGGTTCGCCGGCGGGCGCGAACACGGTACGGCGTAAGCGGGCCATCCTGCATCACCTTCTGGAGCACGCGGTCGAGCAGAAGCTGTTCGGCAGCAACCCCCTGGATGAGATCAAGTGGATTGCGCCCAAGGCCGTCACGGTGATCGACCCCCGCACGGTCGTCAATCCCGCCCAAGCACGCGCACTCCTCGATGCCGTGCCCAAGGTGGGCCGCAAGCGCGGTCCCCGGCTCAAAGCCCTGTTCGCCTGCATCTACTACGCCGCCCTCCGACCGGAGGAGGCGGCGGACTTGCGGCTGAGGAACTGCATGCTGCCTGAGACGGGCTGGGGCCTGATCGTCCTGGAGAACGCACGACCCCAGGGGGTCAAGCGCTGGACCGACTCCGGCCAGACCCACGAGTCACGCAGCCTCAAGCACCGGGCGAACAAGGAGACCAGAGAGATCCCGATCCCGCCCGTCCTGGTCGCCATGCTCCGCGAGCACATCGGCGAGTACGGCACCGCGAAGGACGGCCGGATCTTCAGCACCGGCACCGGCGGCACCTACTCCAGCTCGGCGCATTCCTACGTCTGGCAGGAGACCCGCAAGCTCGCCCTCACTCCGTCGCAGGTCGCCTCGTCGCTGGCTGCTCGGCCGTACGACCTTCGCCATGCGGCCGTGTCGCTCTGGCTGAACGCCGGTGTCCCGGCCCCGGAGGTTGCCAAGAGGGCCGGACACAGCGTTGACGTCCTGCTGCGGGTCTATGCCAAGTGCGTGGACGGTCAGCAGGAGCACATCAACGGCAAGATCAACGACGCCCTGGACACGTAGCCACATTTCACCTGCTTCCGGTCCTGCTCATCGCGGGGCCGGTTCGCCTTCACCGCTGTCTTTGCCGAGTCATTCCCGCTGGATGTAGGTACGCTGCGGCACCCTGGCAGGCATGGACGGCACGTAGGGAGGATCATGCGAGAAGACCAGAACCGCCTCACCCCGTCGCCGAACGAGCCCCGCCCGCGCCGGCGCCCGCCGTACGGCCTGCCCCTCCGGGACCGCCCGCGGCGTGGTGCCGAGCCCGATACTTTCGGCTGGCGGAGGTACTCGACCCCGACCCCGCCAGATCGACCACCGCTGCGTGATCGGCGTCGGCTGGCTCGGCCAGCGCTTGTCGCGGGTCTCCTGGGTTGCCTGGCCTTCAGCTTCTGGGCGGGTTCGTGGGTGACGCATGGCGCCGCGTCACGATCGAGCGCCGCTTCGACACCGACGCCCACACCGAGCGTCGCCGGGCGCTCGGTCGCGTCCACTCCGTCTGTGTCTCCATCGTCCCGAGCCCTGTCCTCAACGACGCCCAGGCTCACCCCCAAGACGTCCAAGCGCAAGGCGCAATCGCCGAGGCCCCACCGCCGACCAGCGCCGCCGGCCGTGCCTCGCCAGCGTTATCGAACTGGACCGCCGGCCCCGTCCATGAAGACCGTGGTTCCTGCTGAGCGTCCGAAAAGGAGCTCGAACAACGAACCACGCATCAGAGACAGGAATCCGGAGGTGCTGGAAGATATCGCGGCGTGCGACGAACTCTTCCCGCCTTCCCAACCTGAGTTCCGAATCCGCAACTTGGCCTGTCGCTCGCTCCTCGGATAGCCAGCACCGGCAAGGGCGAGTGCAACGAGCCTTCTGCGACGTCCGCCCTGAAATACGGCAAGTTCTGCCATAGTGCGTGTAATTCCGGTTGCTTATGGGGATGTGTGAGGCATTTACCGGGATTAGCTGTTGTGCTTGACTCCTCCCTTGTAGCCACACCCTCTGGGAGGGTCCATGGGGGAGTTCGTCGGGATCGACCCCAGCCGGGCGGAACAGCTCATACGCGAGATGGAGGGCGGCAAGAACGTCCTGGGCCGCACGCGGCACGGGTTGGAGGCGGCCATCGCCGAGGCGGGCCCGGCGTGGACCGGCCCCCCGGGCGTGGCTGCCATGCACCGGTCGTGGGCATTCTTCGACGAGACGCAGCGCGATCTCAAATGGCGGATGGACACGCTCAAACAGCTGGTCCCGAGTTCCGGAAATGGCTTGTTGAGCGTGTTCTTACCGTTCAACAGCGAAACTGAGGCTGCTCGACAGGGCAAGGCGGACGCGGGGCCCATCGCGGGGGCGCTCAAGCAGCACGAGATCGAGAACTCGGTAGAGACCTGGCGGAAGCTGACCGAGGCCACGGCGGCGACGAAGGAGAAGTTGAAGGATCCCGCGTACGCCGCCGCCTTGCTGAAAGCCCTGGGGCCGGACAAGTTCCGCGCGCTGTTCATGCACTGGATGAAGGACAAGGGCCCGGCCATGGACAAAGGGCTGCCGCCGGGTGTGCTCCAGCAGGGCCGGGAGACTCTTGGACCACTGGCCGAGGCGTACGCCAATGCCGAACGTGCCGGACGGCTGGGGGAGGAGTGGCGCGGGAAGTTCATGGAATCCACTCAGCCCGGCGTGCTGACCGCGATGCTCGAGATGTCCAAGCCGTCGAGCAGGCTCCTCAATCAGGTGGCGCTGCGCGTGCTGGGCCGTCCACTGGCGGCTGACCTCCCGACAAGTCCCAACTGGAGTCTGAATACGCTGGTGGAGGCGTACGACGCCGATCCGCAGGCGCTGCAGACACTTCTGGCTGACAACAAGGACGCCGCAGGCTGGCTCCTGCATCCTCAGCGCGACCGGATGAGTGGAGTCGCCGGCCTCGAAGGGAAACTTGCCGGTGTGCTGGACAAGGCGTTGAATCCAGGCGCGGGAACAGCCGCTGTTCGTGATCGAGCATGGTTCAACATCATTCGAGGGATGGGCGCCGAAAATACCCCGTGGATCGGTGGTGAGTGGGGCACGCTCAAGGACTCGCCGATCAGTGAGACCCTGGCCAAGAACGTGGCGCCCTACCTCGACCAACTCGCCCGTGGACAATCCATGCGGGACTCTCCCGAGCTGAAGTCGGCTTACCCGACATCGCCATGGGACACCCTTGCCCCCGATGACGCTTCCCGGTTCATGGGTGGCTTGATGCAGGACAAGGACGCGGCGAACACTCTGATGAAAGCGTCCCAGGACTACACGCTTGGCTTGGACATCGGCCGGTTCCGACCCTTCGGAGATGAGGCCACTCAGGATCAGTACACATCCCGCGCGGCGCTCGCCGGCGGTGCGGCGAACCTGATGCTGAGCGGCTCGACGCACGCCGAGTGGACCGATGACGAATACGCCGACTGGCTCGCGGGAGTCGCGCTGCTGCCCGTCTCGTGGCTCTCCAACAAGTACTGGCCCATCCAGGACGCGAACGTGGCCACCGCCCGAGACGCCGGGCTGGACGAAGCCAAGGACGGCCTTAAGGGTGTGATTACGGATTACTTCGACAAGAAGACCCCGGCCACGGCTGAGGACGTCGCGGACAGCATTGTGCAGCGACAGGCCGAGTGGGTGAACTCGTCCCTGGACCAGCACGGGCAGAAGCCGTTGACCGATGCTCAGCAGAACGAGGTTCGTATGGCGTTCCGCGGACGGCTTTATGACGCCTTGGTCAAGGCGCTGAAAGAGCGGGGAGGTTGAGCATGACCATCCCGAGCCAGGGCCAGATGCTTCAGCAGGCCGCAGAGAAGGAACTGCTCGCCACGGCACTCACTCGATACGCCGAAGAGCTGGACAAGGTTTTCGCCGGCACGCTCGCCCAACCCCAGGTAGTCGATGCGTTCTGGAAGGGGCCGGCCGCGGGACGCTTCACCTCTCAGGCCGGAAAGTTGCGCAACGAGATCGGCATACTCCGGGACAGTTGCCTGGCCACGGCCGATCGTCTCCGCAAGCAGGCACAGCTTGTACGGTCCGAAGCAGCTCAGATGCCCAGCTAGGTGTGTACTCACTTGCTTCGTTCGTGACAACTGGTCTTGCCGACAATCAGGATGTTGGGCCTCTGTCCGTTGCGCACCGTGATCAGGAACGTGATCCCGGAGGTTGGATGCCGCAGCACAGCTGTGCCGAGATTCTCGTCAGAAAGATCCGAGCGATCCACGATGGTGTCATAGCCCTGCAGCCGTAACCCGCTCGCCATCAGGCCTACCGCGTTAGTCGGCGAGTGCTGACCTGGCGGCCCCTTGAGATCGCCCTGAGCGCGAAATAGGCGCTGTATTTGGCCTTTCAAGCACCCGACTTCGCTGTCGCGATCGGCTCGTTCGGTTGCGTTGGCGGAGCCCATTGTGGCCAGATCTTGAGAGGCCAGAAGCTTGTCACCGTCTGCGATGAGTTGCTTCGACGCCTCGTCCAAGGTGGGGCGGTTGGGGTCTCCTGAACAGCCTGCGAGCGCGGCGAGAGAGACGAGCACCGAGGCAACCACAGACAGTGGGCGGGTAACTGGGCGCACGTCCCGGACACTACCTAACCCCAACCGCCGCGTACACCTCGTATGCCTGCCGGGCACTGAATATGTTCATGAAGAGCGCCTCAGGTCGGACGATGATTCGCTGCACAGGATTCGACATGCTCCACCAGCCCTAGCTAACTTTCTATCGCGACAGCCATGTGCTGGGTCGGCGACGCCCGTGTGCTTGACACATCGCCGATCTGTGAGCGTTTGTTGCCGATCATGACCCTGCTGGTTAATTCGTCTCAGGCCGCGAGAGCGAGTTCTGCCAGTTCGAGGCGGGCGAGGTGGCCGGTGCGGGTCCGGTCGAGCGGGTGTCCGTTCCACCAGGCGTCCAGGCGGATGAGGTTGAGCGCCACGGCGGAGAAGACGTGTTCGAGGTGGACCTTGGCCAGGCCCCGGTAGCGGGCCCGGCGGACCCCGGTGACCGCGACCGCCTGGCGCATGGTGCCCTCGACTCCGGCGCGGAGCTTGTACTTGTCCCGCCAGTCCTTGCTGGCCTGATCGACACGGGCTTGGTCAAGAGCCTCTTGAAGGGGGCGGGCACGGATGGTGAGCTGGCGTCCGCCTCTTCTGGCCGAGGTGCACAAGGAGCGCACCGGGCACGGCCGGCAGACCTCGCCGCTGAACTTGACCACGATCGCCTCGGTGTCGCGCTGGGTGCACCGGCTCCAGGAGGAACTCGCCTGCCCTTGTGGGCACCTCGCCTGTTCGGCGTCCCAGTCGATGGTGAACGCCGCACGGTCGTACCCGGCTGCGGCGCGGGCTTGCGATGAATAATCCAGCAGAACCGGGGTGATAAGCGCGATCCCGAACCTCTTGCGCGCACTCACGAGGAGTTCCGCGGACGGGTAGCCGGAATCGAGGTAGTGCTCATCCGGCAGCAACTCACGCGCCGCGAGCATCTGGTGGATCTTGTCGGTCATCTGGTTGTCGGGCACGGTCGCGTCCGTGGTGGCGACGTTCGTGATCAAGTTGGGCGGCACGATGTTCGTGCCGGTCGTGCCGGTCGTGCCGGTCGTGCCGGTCGTGGTGTTGCAGGTCTCGCTGATGTGCAGCTTGTAGCCGTTCCAGAACAAGTCGTCACCCTTGGCCGCCCAGCGGGCATCGACATCGTAGGGGGAGGTCAGCCGCGATCTGCCCGGCGGCAGTCCCTCTCCACCGTCTTCGAGGGGCCGCCGCCGACAGACCACCTCCCGCCCCTTACGATCGGTGACGCGCACATAGTTCTGGATCAACATGACCCGCAGCGCCTGCACCGCGGGCAGATCACGCAGCCAGGCCGGCGAGAACGGCGCATACACCGCTTCCACCAGCGCATAGCCGTCCGCGCCGTAGGCGCGCGCAAGCTCGGCACGTTTCGTCTCCGAGGCCGGCAGCCGCCAGGAGTCGACCCGGGCACGGTAGCGTCCGGCCCAGCCGGGCAACTCAAGAACCCTGCTCGTCCAGCCGGGGTCGGCGGCCGAGATCGCCTCCAACGCTGCGCGGACACACTCCCCGGCCAGTTCCAGCCGGTTCAGGTCCCGGACCGCGCTGATCACGTGGGTGGAGTCGGTACGCTGCTTGCCACCCGCTCCGATCAGGCCTTTCTCAACGAGCCTGGCCAGCAGCAGGTCCAGCGCCCTCTCCTCCAGGCCGTGAGCGATGACCCGAGTCCGGAACTCACTCAGCACACTGGCGTCGAAGCCGGGATCGTCCAACGCCAGCCCGAGCGCGTACTTCCAGCTCAGGTCCGCTCGCACGGTGTCGGCGGCCTGCCGGTCGGTGAGGTTGTCCACCCGCTGCAACACCGTGATCAACGCCAGCCGGCCCGGTGACCAGCCCGGTCTGCCCTCGCTCCCGAACGCCGCGGCGAATTCCGCGTCCGCGAACAATTCGCCCAGCTCATCCCGGACCCGGACGGGGAGCGGCGGCTGCCGCTTGCCGCGATACATCGACCGGATCGCCGCCGCGATCACCGGGTCCGGCTCCGGCCAGGACCGGGGTTGCATCGACACCAGCCACTCCATCCACGACCCGGAAGAGGGGAAACCCGGCCGCACTGCATGATCCCGGACGCCAAAGACTCAGGTCACGAACCTACAGTCGCGTGTCGCGAGTTAACCAGCAGGATCGATCATCCCAAGGTGAAGTGCTCCGAGTGGGATCGATCCACGTTGAGACCTCCGTCGTCCGAAGGCGTACAGGTCAGATCGGGCTCGTGACGATACGTACAGTAAATCCTAACTGCTAATCTACGTCACTCTTGCCTCCATGTGCGCGAAACGAGGTGGCTTCATGATGTGGTGGGCGACTTCCTGAACCTCATGGGTCAACTGTTCGCTATCGCCGCCAAAGGGTTGGATTCGGTCAGTCCAATACCGTGGCCTCTTGTTTTGGCGCTCCTTTTCCTGCCTTTTGTAGTGGTTCTTCGAGTAGGGCTCTGGGTGCTGAGAGGTCGAGTATGGCCGGTGACCTGCAAGTATTACCATACGCAGCAATCGCGCGCCGATAAGCCTTGTAGGACTCCCGTGCCCGGCGAGTGGAAGTATTGCAGGCATCACAAGAAGCCCGGTCGTAAAATGTCGGACGGTCACGTCATCGTCGACATTCCCCGCTGGCAAAAAAAGCTGCGCAATGATCAACTCGCGGATCGGGACGACATTAGAGGGGTGGGTTTCGTCTCTCTGCTTTCCAATCGAGAGACCTTCCTCTTTTATAGAGGCATCGCCAAACGGCCCAGGATGATATTAAGACGCAGGCGCGAACTGCTGACGAGCTGGAGGGAGGGCCTGCGACGATTTCGGTCGATACGCCCAAGGGATCTCATTCCGAGGCGGATGTCCGCCGATCAAACCCCGAGGGGTGTCGCCGACCGCATGCCGCGGGTCGTTCGCGCCACCAGACTCACGCTGACTTCGTTTGCCCTCGGGTTGATCCTGGTCGCAGCCTCAGTCATCGCTGGCGGCAACTGGAGAGCAGGCTTTCAATACGCCGCCGCAGCCGCTTTCGTGCTGGCCTGGGAAGCGATCCGCTTCGGGGTCTGGAAGAGTCCTGACGAGGAGAAACGATGGGTGCGTGCCACACTCGTCGACACCGCAAAGGTTATGGGCGTGCTCTTGGGTGTCGCTCTCGCGACCGCCCTCGTCACACAGTTCAACAAGGCGGTCGAACAAGGCGCCCGCACCGCATCTACCTCCGACCGGTCGAACCGAAGCGTGACCGGGTGCTCAACTGCAGCGCGTGCCGACCTACTGAAGTGGCATAAGCTCGCGCACGATGGCGATTGCCTCGACGGCGACGGCGACTACGTGTTCGGCTTGGTGCTCGTGGCCTGGCCACGTTCCCCGATCGATCCAGATGGTACGTAGGCCGGCTGCTTGTCCTCCCTCGATGTCAGCAATGAGGCTGTCGCCGACCATCCAGCCGCCCTGGGCCAGGCTGGTTCCGCATCGCTGAGCGGCGATCTCGAACAGGCCGGTTCGGCGGAGCTTGCCGAGTTGGTTGTCGGCCATGCCGCTGGTGACCATGCCCACCCGCGACCCTGCGGCACGCAGCTCGGCCAATCCAGTGACGACGCCGGAGTAGCACTGCACGAGGTCGGGCACACGGTGCCGGTGCTCGGCCTATAGTTCCTCGACCGACTCCCGCAGGGCGAAGTGCTCGCGGACCTTGAAAGCAGAGGCTCGGTCGTGGCATTCGGCTTCACGTATTGGGGGCTGACCTCGGTAGACGCCCTCAAGATCATCCCCCGTATGTCCCCGGGACGCTGTCCTACGGCTGCATTCGGGTGCCTTCGGTGGCCTGTCAAGGGTCTGGAAAACAAAAGACCTGCGGCAGCGAAACCGCAGGTCAGAGGCCAAATTACCTGGTCGAGAAGCGTGCCCCCGGCAGGATTCGAACCTGCGGCACCCGCTTTAGGAGAGCGGTGCTCTATCCCCTGAGCTACGGAGGCGGACGCTTGTAAGCCTAGCGAAAGTCTGGGGCTGCGTGGGACGTGGGGCGGGGAGGAGTTGGGCGGGGTTGGTTATGGGTGGTCTGAGCTGCGGTAAAGGCATGACAACTGGTCGGATTGCTGTGCATCGGGCGTCGGTAGCTTCTGGGCGTGACCATCAGGCGGTGTAGGCGGGCTCGGCGGCGGCCGGTTGTGTTGTTCGGGGCGTTGTTGGCGCCGGCGATTCTGGCCGGGGGGTTGCTGGCGGGGCAGGCGCGGGGGTTCGGGGACTTCTCTCGTGTTACTGGTGTGGGCGGTGCTGGTGGTGATGAGGGCGGGGTGGTGGCGTTCGAGCCGGTGTTCGTGCCGGCGCCGGATCGGCCTGGGCGGGAGTATGGGGGCTTTGTGGTCGGGGTGGGGAGTGCTGAGGTCGGGGAGGGGCCGGTTCTGGCTGTGGGAGGGGGTGGAGGAGACGTGCGGACGCGGGAGCGGCGGGGTGTGGGGGAGGGGCGGTCGGAGGAGGGTGAGGGTGGCTCTGGCGGTGCTGCTCGGCATGCTGGTGCTGATCGGGCGGCGGAGGGTGGGCGGGACGTTGTGGAGGAGCCCTATACGCCTGTGCCGGTGCGGCCGCGGGGTGGCGGGGGGTGTCCGGGGGAGTGGGAGGAGACGTGGTTGTGGGAGGTTTGTCGGGATGGGGGGCGGCAGGAAGAGGTTCAGGGGTTTGCGGGTGGGGTGATTTCTGGGGGTTGAGGTGCGGGGAGCCGGGGTGATGGTCTGCGTTTGCGGTGGGCGGTGCTGGGACTCCAGGTTGGGTGGGTGGGGGAGCGATGTGGCTGGTGGGGCGGGGTGATTGAGCAAAGTGGGCTTTATGTCTCATAACAGCTCTCCGGAGTTCGGTCCGGACACTCAGAGGGCTGTAGTAACGTGCGTGCCTGACCCGGGTAACGAGTTTGCATACGGAGGAGTCGAACGTGCCAGCCCCTCGATCAGCGGGTCTGATCGCGGTTGTCGTGGCGATGGTGGCTTCTCTTGGTGTGTCCTCGGCGGAGGCGTCCGCGCAGGGTGAGCGACTGGTGCTGGCCGGGCGGGTGCAGGCGAGCCAGGTGCGCGAGGTGCAGGTTCGGGAGTGGCGGGATCCGGGGAACCTGACGGAGCTCAGGAAAGAGGCGGAGCGGTCGGCCAAGGAGCTGGAGGAGGCCACCAAGGCTCTGGAGAAGCGGCGTACCACGATCGCGGCCTCGGAGAGGGAGCTCAAGGGCAAGCTGACGTCGTTGCAGGAGCTGGAGCGGCGGCTCGCGGTGATGCGGCAGCCCGTGTCGCAGATGGCCGAGTTGTTGTACGTGCAGCCGCTCAACGGCGGCGGGGTGCTGCCGTTCCTGGCCGGCGGTGCTGATGAGCGGACGCTGCGGGCGTTGAGTGACGCCAATCAGATGGTGGCGACGCGGCAGCAGGCGGTGGAGCAGACGAGCGCGTTGTACGCGCAGGCCGAGAAGCTGGCGAGCGAGGCGCAGGAGCTGCGGGCGGGGAACCTGCTGGCGGAGGCGCAGCTCGCGGCCGAGGTCGACACGTTGCGGCAGCGGTCGGACAAGATCGTCAAGTCGTTGACCGCGGCGCTGGTGAAGCTGGGCATCAAGATCGACAAGGTGGGGCGGGCGGCGCTCGGGTGCGACCCGTTGCGGGCCGCCACGGCCGGCGAGTATCCCAACGGGCTCATCCCCAAGGGCATGTTGTGCCCGTTGCAGCAGAAGGGGTTCAGCCTGCGGGCGGACGCGACGATCGCGTTCGTCAGCCTGAACGAGGCCTACCGGCAGCGCTTCGGCAGGCAGATGTGCGTGACGGACGCCTATCGGAGCCTGGCCGAGCAGCAGGCCGTCTACTACCGGCGGCCGGGGTTCGCGGCGGTGCCGGGGCGGAGCAACCACGGGCTCGGGCTGGCTGTGGACCTGTGCGGCGGAGTGGAGCGGTCAGGGTCCGTGGAGTTCGTGTGGATGGAGAAGAACTCCAAGAAGTTCGGCTGGTTCCACCCGTCGTGGGCCTACAGCAGCCCGTTCGAGCCGTGGCACTGGGAGTACGACCCCAAGCTGGGTTCGCTGCTCGACTGAGGTACGTCAGGCCGCCGTCAACTGGGTGCTGCAGAAGGCGCAGCGGGAGGCGGCCTTCGGGATCTCCGACAGGCATTCGGGGCAGTCGCGGGTGGTGGCCTCGACCTTGGCGGCGGCGCGTTCCTTGAAGTGCGTGTACGGCTTGACGATGAGGAAGTAGACGACCGCGGCGATCAGCAGGAACGAGACGATCGCGTTGAGGAAGTTGCCGTACATGAAGTTCGAGCGGCCGACAGTGATCTTCAGTGAGGAGAAGTCGGGCAGTCCGCCGAAGGCGGAGATCAGCGGGGTCAGCAGGTCGGCCACGAAGGATTGCACGATCGCGTTGAAGGCGGCGCCGATGACGACGGCGACGGCCAGGTCGATGACGTTGCCCCGCATGAGGAATTTCTTGAAACCGTTCATGAGGATGAATGGTAGTCGAATGATTACCCAGAGTTAGTTGTGGTGGTGGGAGCCGGCAAGGTGATGGAGAGGCGGGCGGTCGCCTGGGCCGTCGCCAGGGCGGCTGCGGTCGTCGTGGTGGTGGCGAGGAGGAGGAGCGTGCCGCGGGGGGTGGTGGACGAGGCCATGGGCGTCCGGCGTGGCGGTGGGGGTGGCGGGATGGTGATGACGGTTACGGCTTCGGCGACGGTGCGGGCGGGCACGGGGGCGGTGGCGTCGGGCCAGGTGGCCAGGAGGTTGATGGTGGAGCCGGGGGAGAGGAGGGCGGCCACCTCCGGGTCGTCGATGCGGATGGGGGTGGCGACCATGCCTGGCGGGAGGCGGGTGTAGGCGGTTTTCAGGAGGCGGGCGTCGGTGAGCGGCTCGCCGCGGCGCATGGGGGACGTCAGGTGGTGCGGGGTCGCGGGAGAGAGGCGGCGGATCGCGCCGGCGGGCGGGTGGTCGAGGGCGACCGGCGTGAGGTCGGCCGCGGTTACCGGGCCGGCGGGGAGGTCGTGCGCGGCCACCAGGACCGTGGTGGGCGGGGTGGGGCGGGTGGCCACGTACGCGGACAGGACGGCGAGGGCGGCGAGCGCCGCCGCTATGAGGCGGCGGCGACGGCCGTAGCGGGCGAGCCAGGACGTGATCACGGTAGGTCGAACGGGAGCTTGAGGTCGTCGAGGGCGCTGCCGCAGGGGCAGGTGCGTTCCTTGGGGAGGGCCTCGACGGTGGTGGCGACCAGGGAGCGCATGCGGGTGACGTTCTGGGCGAAGAACTCGAGGACCTCGTCGTGGGTCACGCCCTGGCCCGTCTCGACGCCCGCGTCGAGGTCGGTGACGAGACAGAGGGACGTGTAGCAGAGAGCCAGCTCGCGGGCCAGGATCGCCTCGGGGAAACCGGTCATGCCGACGATCGACCAGCCGTTCGAGGCGAACCACCGGGACTCGGCGCGGGTCGAGAAGCGGGGGCCCTCGATGACGACGAGGGTGCCCGCGTCGGCCGTCGGCCAGCCGGTGGCGCGGGCTGTGCCAGCGGCCGCGGCTCTGCCCGACGGGCAGTACGGATCGGCGAAGGAGACGTGCACGGCTCCGTCGATGTCGTAGTACGTCTGGACGCGGCCTGAGGTGCGATCGACCAGCTGATCGGGGATGACCATGGTGCCGGGGCCGTAGTCGGCCCGCAGGGACCCTACGGCGCTCGGCGCGAGCACCTGGCGGACGCCGAGGGAGCGCAGCGCCCACAGATTGGCGCGGTAGGGGATGCGGTGGGGCGGGAAACGGTGATCGCGGCCGTGCCGGGGGATGAACGCCACCGAACGGGAGCCGATGCGTCCGACGGTGACGACGTCGCTCGGTGGGCCGTACGGGGTGGCGAGCTCTATCTCCTCGGCGTCGTCGAGGAGGGAGTAGAAGCCGGAGCCGCCGATGACGCCGATGTCTGCGCGAGTGACCATGGCGCAGAGAGTAGCCGGATCGCTCGCGGGGCCGGGTCGGCCGAGCGACGTTCTGTGGATAACCTGGTCTTCGTCGCGGTGCGTGAGAACATCAGTACGAAGAGTAGGATCGCGGCATGCGACAACGGGGTCTCGGGCTCATCATCGTCGCGCTCATGCTCGGCATGTTGCTGGCGGCGCTCGATCAGACGATCGTGTCCACGGCGCTGCCGACGATCGTGGGCGACCTGGGCGGGCTCGAGCAACTGGCATGGGTCGTGACGGGGTACATGCTGGCCTCGACCGTGTCCACGCCGCTCTGGGGCAAGCTCGGCGACCAGTACGGGCGAAAACGCCTGTTCATCGGGGCCATCGTCATCTTCCTGGCGGGCTCCGCGCTCTGCGGGCTCAGCCGGAACATGGGGGAACTCATCGCGTTCCGCGCGGTGCAGGGGCTCGGGGGCGGCGGGCTGATGGTGCTCGCGCAGGCGATCGTGGGCGATGTGGTGTCGGTGCGGGAAAGGGGGCGCTACCAGGGGTTCTTCGGGGCGGTGTTCGCTGTGTCGAGCATCGTGGGGCCGCTGCTCGGCGGCGTGTTCGTCGATCGGCTGTCGTGGCACTGGGTGTTCTACGTGAACCTGCCGCTGGGGGCCGTCGCGCTGTTCGTGATCGTGGCGGTGCTGCCGGGGGACGGCTCGCGGGCCAGGCACACCATCGACTACGGCGGGGTGGTGCTGCTGGGTGCGGCCACGTCCTGCCTGGTGCTCGTCACCACGTGGGGCGGGACGACGTACGCGTGGACGTCGCCGGTGGTGATCGGGCTGGTGGCGGCAGCGGCGGCGCTGCTGGTCATGTGGGGGTTCGCCGAGCGGCGGGCGGCCGAGCCGGTGCTGCCGCTCGGGCTGTTCCGGCTGCGGGCGTTCTCCATGGCGTCGGTCGTGGGGTTCGTGGTGGGGTTCGGGATGTTCGGGGCGCTCACGTACCTGCCGCTGTTCCTGCAGGTGGTGCACGGGGTCAGCCCGACGCTGTCGGGGGTGTACCTGCTGCCGATGATGGCGGGGATGCTGACGATGTCGATCGTGAGCGGGCAGATCATCTCCAGGACCGGGAAGTACCGGTTCCTGCCGATCGCGGGGACGTTGTGCGCGTCGGCCGGGATGTTCCTGCTGTCGACGATGACGGAGCACAGCAGCCTGCTGATCATGGGCGCGTACCTGCTGGTGCTCGGGGTCGGGCTCGGGATGACCATGCAGGTGCTGGTGATCGTGGTGCAGAACGCGGTGTCCTTCGAGAACCTGGGGGTGGCAACGTCGGGGGCGACGTTCTTCCGGTCGATCGGGGGGTCGTTCGGGGTGGCGACACTGGGGGCGGTGTTCGCGGCCACGCTCAACGACGATCTGCGGGAGGCGTTGCGAGGGGTGCGGCTGCCGGCGGGGTTCGATCCTGCGCGGGTGCAGGAGGATCCGACGGTCATCCAGCGGCTGCCGCCGGAGCTCGCGGCCGGCTTCCTGCACGTCTACGCGGACGCGATCGCGGCGGTGTTCCGGGTGGCGGCGCCGATCATGCTGGGGGCGTTCGTGCTGAGCTGGTTCATCCCGCAGGCGCGGCTGCGGGAGACGACCAAGGCGGCGGACCTCGGGGAGGGGCTGGGGGCGGCGTCCGCCGAACGGTCGTCGCTGGAGGAGGTGGAGCGGGGGCTGATGCGGCTGGCGGACGCCGATCTGCGACGCGGGTACTACGAGCGGCTCGGGGCGGCGGCGGGGCTGGACGGGATCACGCCGCAGGGGGTGTGGGTGCTGACCCGGCTGGCAGGGGAGGGGTGGGTCCGGGCCGGGGCGCTGGCCGAGCGGGCGCAAGTGAGTAGGGAGTGGGGGCGGCCTTATGTCGATCAGCTCGTGGTGGTGGGGCTGGTGCGGCGTTCTGAGGACGGGGAGGAACTGCGGCTGACCGATGAGGGGAGGCGGGCGGCCATGCGGCTGGTGGGGTGCTCGCGGGAAGGGCTGCGGCGGCTGGTCGAGGATTGGGGGGAGAGTACGGAGCTTGAGCGGATGGTTGATCGGGTGGCGCCGGAGTTGTTGGGGGCGCGCGTCGATCGGCCTCGGTGAGGGGCTCGTGGCGAGGCTCGCTTGTGGTGATCGCCATGGGGGGGGTGGCGGGGTGTGGCTGAGTGGGGCCGTGCAGGGGGATCAGCGGTGCCCGTCCGGGTGAGGGGCGAGGTGCAGAGCGGGGCCTGTCCGGAGCAGGAGGCCGGTCCAGAGCGGGGCCGGTCCGCGGGCAGGGCCCGACCTGGAACGCGGGCGGTCCGTGGACAGGGCCGGTCCGGGGCAGGGCCGGTCCGCGGGGCGGCAGTGCCCCGCGGGTGGCGGCTGTGCGGGTCCGCGTGGCACCGGCGGCGCCCCTGCCGGTGGCGGTTGCCGGTCATCGCGGCAGCGGCGGCGCCCCGGCGGGTGGCGGCTGCCGTCAGGTGCCGTCAGGGTGCCGTCAGGGTGGCGGTGCCCCTGCAGGGTGGGCGTGCCGGTGCCGGTGTGCCGCGTTCGGGGTGGTCGGCGGGGTGGTGGGTCAGCTGGAGGCGGCGGCGGGGGCCGGCGTGGAGCTGGACGACGAGCTGGAGGAGTCCGAGGAGGACTTGCTCTCCGACGACTTCGACGACCCGTTGCCGGACGACGACCCGTTCGACGACGAGGCCGACGAAGACGGGGACGACGTGCGGTTGTCGGTCCGGTAGAAGCCGGAGCCCTTGAACACGATGCCCACCGCAGAGAAGACCTTCCGCAGGTTGCCTTCGCACTTCGGGCACACCGTCAACGCGTCGTCCGTGAACTTCTGGACGACCTCGAGCTGCTCACCGCAGTCGTTACAGGCGTACTGGTAAGTCGGCACGCGGCTCCTCCTACAGACTCTGGCACTCGAGCGTTGCGACTGCTAATGGTAACCGATGCGGTCAAACACCTATTCCAACCCCCGCTCCCCGTACCAACCCGCCAGCTTGCCGCTGCGGCTGACGGCGCGCAGGCGGCGTTCGACCTGCTCGCGGCAGGCGGCCGTGGTGACGAGGAGGAGCTGGTCGTCGGAGCGGATGCGGGTGGTGTCGCCGGGCACGAACGATTTGCCGTCACGCACGACCAGGGTCACCTGGGCGCCGGCGGGGAGCCGCAGCTCGAAGATCTCGACGCCGTGCAGCCGGGAGCCGGGCGGCACCTTGACCTGCAGCAGGTCCGCCTTGAGTTCCTCCAGGGGAGCGGACTCCACCGACAGGTCGTGTGCCTCGCCGGGCGCGGCCACGCCGAGGACGCGGGCCACGAACGGCAGCGTCGGCCCCTGCAGCAGCGTGAACACGATGACGATCACGAAGACCTGGTTGAAGATCTCCTTCGAGCCCTCGACGCCGGCCGCCCAGGGGATGGTCGCGAGCACGATGGGGATCGCGCCGCGCAGCCCCGCCCAGGACAGGAACGCCTGTTCGCGCCAGGGCACCCAGCCCAGCCGCACCGCCCACGCGAACGCGGAGCTGACCAGCACGGACAGCGGCCGGGCGAGAAGCACCAGGACGGTCCCGGTGATCAGCCCGGGAACGACCGCGGACGGCATCTCCTTGTGGCTGGCCATCATGCCGAGCATCACGAACAGCCCGATCTGCGCCAGCCAGGCTGCGCCCTCGGCGAACCCGCGGGTGGCCGCCCGGTGCGGCAGCCGCGAGTTGCCGAGGATCAAGGCCGTCAGGTACACCGCCAGGAAGCCCGAGCCGTGCAGCAGCACGGCGCCGCCGTACGAGACGAAGGTGAGCGCGAGCACCGCGAGCGGGTAGAGGCCGGAGGCGGGCAGGGCGACGCGGCGCAGCGTGTACGCGCCCGCGGGCCCCACGGCGAGGCCTACCCCGGCGCCGATGACGAGCTCGAGTGTGGTCTCCAGCAGGAACGTTCCCACGTCGGGCGCGTGGCCGGCGGCGCTGCTGAGCAGCGTCACGGCGATGACGGTGGGGGCGTCGTTGAAGCCCGACTCGGCCTCCAAGATGCCCGCGAGCCGCGACGGCAGCGGCAGGCGGCGCAGCACGGAGAAGACCGCGGCCGCGTCCGTGGAGGCCAGGACCGCGCCGAGCAGCAGCGCGGTGTTGGTGTCGAGGCCGAGGAGCCCCTGGACGGCCAGCGCGACGACCACGATGCTGACCGTCACGCCGAGCAGCGCCATGATCAACGCCATCGGCACCGACCGCCGGACGTGCGACCAGGTGGTGGTCAGACCGCCTTCGGCCAGGATCAGCGCGAGCGCGGTCAGCCCGATCTGCTGGGCGAGCAGCGGGCTCTGGAACGACAGCCCGAACCCGAAGTCGCCCAGGACCAGGCCGAACCCGAGGAAGAGAAGGAGACTGGGGAGCCCACTGAGGTGCGCGACGCGGACGGACGCGATGGCCGCGATGACGATTGCTGCGCCGACGAGTAGCCAGACATCATGCGTCATCCGCCCCCCTCTCGTCCCTGTGTTCACATAAGAGTAGTGAGTCCTTCGGGGGTCATCGCAAAGCGGACCGGCTGGTCGTGCGGCTCGGCGGGCACGTCGTCGAGCAGCTCGCCGGAGTGCAGCAGGGCCACGGTGGGGACGTTCGGGCCGACCCGGGCCAGGGCGCGGTCGTAGGAGCCGCCGCCGCGGCCGAGGCGCACGCCGCTCTTGCGGGCGACGGCCAGCGCGGGCACGATCACGAGCGCGGCGGTGCGGACGGCGTCGACGCCGCGGCGGGTGTCCACCGGCTCCATGAGCCCGTAGCGGCCGGGCGCGAGGGTGTCCGGCCCGTCGTACACCGCCCAATCCAGGTCATTGTCGGCACGCAGGACCGGCAGCATGACGGTGGCTCCATGTTTCCAGAGAGCGAACACGAGCCCGTGCGTCTCCGGCTCCACCCCCGTCGACCAGTAGCAGGCCACCAATCCGGCCATTTGGACCCACGGCTGGTCGAGCAGCGTTTCGCGGGTCTTGATGGCGTTTGCGCGCAGTTGCTCCGGGGAGAGGGAGGCGCGCGCCGCATTCACCTGACGACGGAGGTTCGTCTTGTTCACAGGTCCCTCCACTAGGGTCTACTCATGGCTGACTTCGACCCTGTGACGAAAGCCGTCGTGCCCGCCGCGGGTCTGGGCACCCGGTTCCTTCCGGCGACCAAGGCGACACCCAAGGAGATGTTGCCCATCGTCGACAAGCCCGCGATCCAGTATGTCGTCGAGGAGGCCGCCTCCGCCGGGCTCCTGGACGTCTTGATGGTCACCGGCAAGAACAAGCGCTCGATCGAGGACCACTTCGACCGCGCGTTCGAGCTGGAGGAGGTCCTTGAGGCCAAGGGCGATGAGCACCGGTTGTCCCAGGTCCGCGAGCCGGCGTCCCTGGCCACGCTGCACTACGTGCGACAGGGCGAGCCCAAGGGCCTCGGCCACGCCGTGCTCTGCGCCAAGCAGCACGTGGGCGACCACCCGTTCGCCTGCCTGCTCGGTGACGACCTCATCGACCGCCGTGACCACCTGCTCCAGCGCATGATCGAGGTACGCGACACGTACGGCGGCAGCGTGATCGCCCTGATGGAGGTGCCGAAGGAGCAGGTCTCCCTGTACGGCGTGGCGACCATCGAGGCCACGGCCGAGGACGACGTCGTCAGGGTGACCGACCTCGTGGAGAAGCCGCCGGCCGACGAGGCGCCGTCCAACTGGGCCATCATCGGGCGTTACGTCATCGACCCGGCCGTGTTCGAGGTGCTGGAGAACACCGAGCCGGGGCGTGGCGGCGAGATCCAGCTCACCGACGCGCTGCGCACGCTGGCGGGGCGCGGCTCGGAGGAGGGCGGCCCGGTGCACGGGGTGCTGTTCCGCGGCCGGCGTTACGACACCGGCGACAAGCTGGACTATCTGCGGACGGTGGTGAAGTTCGCGGCGGATCGGGAGGATCTGGCGTCGGAGTTCGTGCCGTGGCTGCGGGAGTTCCTCGATGAGGTCGGCTGATCCGTCGGGGACGGGCGGGTCGCCGCACGCGGGTGATCACCACGGGGCCGCAGGTCCGCTGAAGCCGGTGGAGGCGCATCTGGCGGACATCCTGGCCACCGTGCGCCCGCTGGCGCCCATCGAGCTCGACGTGGAGCAGGCGCTGGGGGCGACGCTGGCCGAGGAGGTGTCCTCGCCGGTTCCGCTGCCGCCGTTCGACAATTCGGCCATGGACGGCTATGCCGTTCGGGCTGTTGATATATCCGACGTTCCGGTGACATTGCCGGTGATCGACGACGTCGCGGCCGGGTCCGACGAGCTGCGTGCCGTCGGACCGGGTCACGCCGTCCGCATCATGACCGGAGCGCCGCTGCCGGCCGGTGCCGACGCCGTCGTGCCGGTGGAGTGGACGGACGGCGGGACGGTCTCCGTCCGCATCGACCGCTCCGCCCGGCCGGGCAACGCGATCCGCCGGGCCGGCGAGGACGTCCAGGCCGGCGAGGTCGTGCTCAAGCCGGGCACCCTCATCGGGGCCGCGCAGCTCGGCATCATCGCGGGAGTGGGACGGCGGCGGGTGCTGGCGCGCCCGCGGCCCCGGGTCGTGGTCATCGCCACCGGCGCCGAGCTGGTGGAGCCCGGCGGGCAGCTCGGCCCCGGCCAGATCTGGGACTCCAACAGCTTCACGCTGGCCGCCGCGGTGCGGGAGGCGGGCGGCGAGGCGTTCCGCGCCGGGGCGGTCGGCGACGATCCGGCCGTGCTGCTCGACCGGCTCGACACCGACCTGGTGCGGGCCGACGCCATCATCACCAGCGGCGGGGTGTCGATGGGCGCGTACGAGCCCGTCAAGGAGGCCCTGTCGCCGCTCGGCACGGTCCGCTTCGAGAAGGTGGCGATGCAGCCCGGCATGCCGCAGGGGTTCGGCGTGCTGGGGGACGACCAGGTGCCGATCTTCGCGCTGCCCGGCAATCCGGTGTCGTCGTTCGTGTCGTTCGTGCTGTTCGTCCGGCCGGCTCTGGACAAGATGCGCGGGCTGCCGGCGCGGATGCCGGAGACGGTCGCCGCGTACGTCACCGGGGCGCTGCGCTCGCCCGCGGGGCGGCGGTCGTACCTGCGGGGCGTGCTCGCCGCCGACGGCACGGTGTCGCCGGTCCACGGGCAGGGCTCGCACCAGCTCGCCGCGCTGGCCTCGGCCAACGCGCTGATCGTGGTGCCCGAGGACGTGACCGAGGTGCCCGGCGGGGCCCAGGTGGAGGTGATCCGGCTGTGAGCGGCCTGACCCATGTCGACGAGAGCGGAGCCGCCCGCATGGTGGACGTCTCCGCCAAGGACGTCTCCGCGCGCAGCGCCGTCGCGACCGGCCGGGTGCTGCTGTCGGCCGAGACCGTCGAGCTGCTGCGCTCGGGCGAGGTGCCCAAGGGCGACGCGCTCGGCGTCGCGCGGATCGCGGGGATCATGGGGGCGAAACGTACGCCGGACCTGATCCCGCTCTGCCATCCGATCGCGCTGCACGGCGTCAAGGTCACGCTGGACGTCGAGGACTGGGGGGTCGCGATCACGTGCCGGGTGAAGACGGCCGACCGCACCGGCGTGGAGATGGAGGCGCTGACGGCGGTGTCGGTGGCGGCGCTGGCGTTGATCGACATGGTCAAGGCCGTTGACCCGGCCGCGGTGATCACCGACGTGCGGGTGGAGGAAAAGCTGGGCGGCAAGACCGGCCGGTGGACGCGGGAGCAGCCGGAATGATCATACGGGCACTGGTGATCACGGTGTCGAACCGGGCGTCGGCCGGGATTTATGAGGATAAATCCGGGCCGCTGCTCGTCCGGTTGTTGCGCGACGAGGCCGGCTGCGACGTCGTCGACGGCCCCGTCGTGGTGCCCGACGGCGAGCCCGTGGAGATGGCGCTGCGCGACGGGGTCCTCGGCGGCTACGAGGTCGTCGTGACCACCGGAGGCACCGGGCTGACGCCGATGGACCTCACGCCCGAGATGACCGCCCGGGTGATCTCCCGGGAGATACCGGGCATCGCCGAGGCCATCAGGCAGGCGAACCGCGAGAAGGTGCCCACGTCCATCCTGTCGCGCGGGCTCGCCGGACAGGCGGGCGACACGCTCGTGGTCAACCTGCCCGGCTCGTCCGGCGGCGTACGGGACGGCGTCGCCGTGCTCGCCCCGATCCTGCGGCACGCCGTCGAGCAGATCCGGGGCGGAGATCACCCGCGCTGAGCGCGACTTCGATCCGCGCGTGGCGACATCGTGCCCGTTGGGGGGATGATGAGTGTTGTGGATCGACTTCGTGGCTGGCCGGTGAACCTCAACGAAGGGCCGGTGGGCCTCCGGCCGCTGCGGTTGGGCGACGTACGCGTGTGGCGCGAGACCAGGCTGCGCAACGCCGACTGGCTGCGTCCCTGGGAGCCGAGCAACCCGGAGACGCCGCTGTTCAGGACGGGGCTCGGTCCGTACGTGTCCATGGTCGGCACGCTGCGGCGGGAGGCGCGGCAGGGGCTCGCGCTGCCGTGGGTGGTCACGTACGAGGGGCGCTTCGCGGGGCAGCTCACCGTGGGCGCCATCGTGTGGGGATCCGCCCGTTCTGCCCAGGTCGGATACTGGATCGACGGCAAGATGGCCGGCCGCGGGATCACCCCCACCGCCCTCGCCATGGCCGTCGACCACTGCTTTTTCACCACCGGTTTGCATCGGCTGGAGGCGAACATCCGCCCCGAGAACCACGCCAGCCGTAGGGTGGTTGAGAAACTCGGATTCAGGGAAGAAGGCATTCGGCGTCGCCAACTCCACATCGACGGAGCCTGGCGCGACCACATCTGCTACGCGCTGACCGTCGAGGACGTACCCGGCGGGCTGCTCGTGCAGTGGCGTCGCGCGCGCGAGTCAGCGGCTCGCGGGGGGTCCTCCGTCGAAGAGGTTTGACGATCTCGCGACACACCGCACCGAATGCTCGTCAATCAGTGACACGCGGTCTTACGGTGCGTGACGTGAGCAGATTGAAGACGCAACGAACCCACACGCGTCTTCATGCTGCCCGGAGGTGGTCGTGAGCAGCGTCCTCCTCTACCTCGCCATCGTGGTGATGTGGCTGTGCGTCCTCATCCCGATGTGGCTGCGCAAGGACAAGACCAACCTCGCCGAGCTGGCCGAGCTCGAGGAGTACTACACCGGCGAGCACCAGCTCCCCGACCTCGAGAACCTGGCGGCCGCCGCGGCGGCCGAAGGCTACGAGGACGACGGCGCCGGCCCGATGACCGGCGAGTTCGAGAAGGTCGACGTCCGGCAGTTCCGGCTGCGGCGGCGGGCGATCATCGTGGCGCGGCGGCGCCGGCTGCTGTTCTTCTGCGCGCTGCTGGTGGTGGCCTCCGTCGTCACGGCCGCGGTGCAGATGATCCCGTGGTGGGGGGTGGCGCCGTCCGTGCTGGTGACGGCGGGCTACCTGTGCTCGCTGCGGGTCGCCGTCCACGTGGACCGGGAGCGCCGCGAACGCGCCCGCCAGGCGCGCGCCGCCGAACGCCAGCGCCGCGCCCGCCAGCGCCGCCAGGTCGTCGAGGAGCCGTCGGCCGAGGTGGTCGAGCTCGCGGCGCTGCACGAGGACGTCCTGTTCGACCAGTACGCGGAGCCGCCCAGGCGGGCCGTGGGGGACTGAAAGGGTGGCGCGAGGACCCGTGAGGGGATGCTAGTCTAAACGAGTCCTTGGGGATGTAGCGCAGTCCGGTAGCGCACTTCGTTCGCATCGAAGGGGTCAGGGGTTCGAATCCCCTCATCTCCACCAGGGGCCGTTCTTGAGACGGCTGGACTGAAGTTGACGGGATCCCGTCTGATCATCGCGATCAGGCGGGATCTTGTCGTTTCAGGAGTTTCCGAATCTGATTCGTCCTGGTTTGGGAACTGCGGAGTTGGCGGCTGGGAAGGCCCGGATGGTGTCAGGCCGCTGGTGGAGGACCAGGATTCGGCCGTTGGGCATGGCGAAGCCGGCGGTGAGCGGGGCGCTGCGGTGGGATGGTGGGTTTTGCGGCTTATGGGGCGGGTGGTGGCCTGCTCTGGCCTGCGGGTGGGGTGCCATCGAAGAGCGCGGCTGGAGTCTGCGGAGTGGAGGCGACCACGTCGGGCTCGTCTGGGGGCTGGTGGATGTGGCGCCATTGGTCGAGGAAGTGGTCGTTGGCGACGGTGACGAGCAGCGCGACCAGGATGCTTTGGGCGACACGCCCGCGGGCGAGCCGGGCTTTCGGATCGCCAAGATCGAGATCGTGGCCCTTCAGGCGCCCGTTAATGCCCTCCGTCATGGCGCGGACAGGCTTGTAAACCCCCTCCCACCTGGGGCTGAGATAGATGGCATCCTGGCGGAACTTGTCGAGATGCCCGAGGTCGCCGGGGTGCAGGGTGATGGTGTGTTGGCGGCAGATCTTCGGCTGCTCGGCGGCTTTCAGGTCGGGATGCGGGGGCAGGATACGGGGTTTCGCCGCCGGGTGCGCCGCCCGCTGTCGGGCGTCGGTCAGGTCGACCGCGGCGGGCCTGCTGGGTGCGCGCTGGTAGTGGCGGTCGAAGCGAGGGCAGGAGAGCGACGGGGAGGTGCCTGCTGCCGGGCACTGGAACCGGACCGAGCCGTCTGCGTTCGCGCTCTGTTTGAGGCGCAGCAAGTACGGCTCTCGCGCGGCGATCAACGCGATGAGTTCTTGCGATGGCGTGCGGATGGCGGTGTCGTCCAAGCCGGTGGTGGCCTGGGCGAGCCGGGCGGGCATCAGCGGGCAGGCCAGGGAGCCGTCGATGAGCAGGGCGCCGGGGGGCCGTTTCCAGAGTTCTGGAAACGGCCTTTTCCGTTGTTGGGTGACTAAGAGGTCCTAACAATGGACTCATCGGACGAGGCGTCGCCAGCAGATGATCGCGGCGGCGAGGGTCATGAAGGCCTCATGGATGTCGTCGCGGATCTCCCAGCGGATACGCAGACGGCGGAACCAGTGCAGCAGGGCGATCGTGCGCTCGATGACCCAGCGGTGAATGCCCAGGCCGGAGCCGTGTGGGGTGCCACGGCGGGCGATGTGCGGCCGGATGCCGACGTGCCAGACCTGTCGGCGGTAGAGGTCGTGATCGTAGCCGCGGTCGGCGTATAAGCAGGCAGGACGCTTACGGGGCCGGCCGCGTCGGCCGCGGACCGGCGGGATTGCCTTGATCAACGGCATCAGCTGGGTGCCGTCGTTGCGGTTGCCGCCGGTCAGCGACAACGCGAGCGGGATGCCGTGCCCTTCGGCGATGACGTGGTGTTTCGAGCCCGGCTTGGCACGGTCGACCGGGCTCGGCCCGGTTTTGGGCCGCCCTTGAGCGCCCGCACGTGCGAGCTGTCGATCACCGCCTTGGACCAGTCCAGCCGGCCGGCGGCGTGCAGCTCGGCGAGCAGGAGCTGGTGCAGCCGGTTCCACACTCCGGCCTGGTGCCAGTCCCGCAGCCGCCGCCAGCACGTCATGCCGGAGCCGAAGCCCAGCTCCTGAGGCAGGAACTCCCACGGGATCGCGGTGTAGAGCACGAACAAGATCCCGCACAACGCTTTCCGGTCATCCAGCCGCTTACGTCCCGGATGACGGGTGCGACGCTGCACCTTCGGCAACAATGGCTCGATTCGCTCCCACAAGCTGTCCGAGACGATCCACGGCAGCGGCTCACCCTTCCTCATACCTGCCCAACGACGATCATCACGATGAGGATGCGGGCCATCTCATTCTGTTATGACCTCTTAGTCGCCCTGCAGCTGATGCACCGCGCCGAGAACCTGCCCCCCGCCGACCTGACCGGCAACCGGGTGGCCGCCGGCGAGCGGGCCCGCGTCATCGCTGAGCTCACCAGCACTCACGCCGCCACACTGCAATCCCTGCTCGGCACCTTGCGCAGCCGTACGCTCGACGACGCCGCCGCCCGGCGCACCGCCACCGACCTGGCCGTGTCAGCGTTGATCGAGTTGCGCGCCGCGTCCGACCTGAATTCCACGCTGAGCGAGGAGCCGGCCGGGGCGGCCTTCGACCGGCTGGCAGGCAAGCTGGCACCCCTGGCCCGCCACAGCCAGGTGTCGCTGGAGCTGGGCGGGCCGCGCGACCGCGACCGCGCCCTACCGTCCGACATCGCCAACACCGCCCTGGCCCTGGTACGGGGCGCCGTGGTCGCCATGCTCGAGCAGGACGGCCTGACGAGAGTTCGCGTGTCCTGGGAGCCGGAGGAGTCCGAGCTCCACCTCGTCGTTCGCGACGACGGGCCGGGCACGCTCGCGGCTGGCGCGCTTGCCCTGCGCCGTCTGGCCGAGCTGGCAGCCGTCGTGGACGGCCGTCTCTCCCTCGACGCCGTCTCGGCTGGGGCACGACGATCAGTGCCGCGCTGCCGCTCACCCCGCCCGCACCGCCGGCCTCGGACGCCGCCCTGGCCGCGCTCAGGCCACGCGAGCTCGAGGTGCTCGAACGGCTGGCGCGCGGCCTGCGCAACCGGCAGATCGCCGAAGACCTGCTGATCAGCGAACACACCGTGAAGTTCCACGTGGCCAACATCCTGGCCAAGCTCGGCGTGGGCACCCGTACCGAGGCCGCCGCCCTTGCTCACGCCTCCGGTCTAACCACGCCGGTCTGACCGCGCCGGCCTGACCGCGCCGGGCAATGCCCGGCCACCGTGCTCGCTACGCCGACAGCGGCCGTGGAGGATCGACTGGCGTAGGACGATCACGTAGCTGCCGTCCGAGAGCACCAGGAACGGTGCAGCGGCCGACAGCCGCGCGGGTCTGCCCGAGCTGAAGCTCATGCGGCATCTCGTCGTCGGCGGTGAGGCCGTGCCGGCTCAGCACTTCAGGCGGGCGGCGGTGTCCGTGCCGCCGGAGAGCCTGGTCAACGGCTACGGTCCGACCGAGCACACGGTCTACTCGTGGCTGCTACCGGTACGACCCGGCCCACGGGTACGAGCGGAAGCTGCCCATCGGCCCGCCTCGTGACGGCTCAGGTGCGGGGGTCCTGGCCGACGGGCTGCACCCGGTGGCGCCGGGGATGCCCGGCGAGCTCATCGTCACGGGGAGCGGGCTTGCCGACGGCTATGTCGGGGACGAGACCCTGACCTCCGCGCGCTTCATCTCGCTGCCCCAGGAGTACGGCCGCCGTGGATATCGCACGGGTGACGGCGCCCGACTGCTGCCGTCGGGCGACTTCGACTGCCTGGGCAGGCTCGACCGCCAGCTTCACCTGCCGCTCGCCGTGGTCATCGCCGCCGGGCTGATCGGCGTCTGCGAGGTGTGCTACGACATCGCCGCGCAGACCGCCCGCTTGTTCAGGTACCCGAGGCCTTGGCCTGCCCGACCGGACAGAAGCTAGCTAAATGTCCTGGACGGGCGCCCATGTCTGGACCGCATACGGTCCGGCACCACGCCGATCCTGGACGGTTTCGGTGTGGGCGGCCTTCAGCGCGTCCTCGGCGTTGAGGGCGCGTTCCCGCTGGTTCGCTTCGATGGCCGCGCCGGAAATTGGCGTGAAGAAAATCTGCCGAGCGGCGAACACTGGGAGACAGTCGCCTTCGGAAGGACGCCATGGCTGCACCACCTGACGCCAACGATGTGCTGGAAGACGTCACCATGGTCGAGCGGTCGATGGACAATCCCGAGCTTTTCGCCCTCCTGTACGACCGGTACTTCCAGGAGGTCTACCGCTACCTGGCCGCCCGGCTCGGCGGCGAGCAGGTCGAGGACCTGGTCGCGGAGGCCTTCCTGCTCGCGTTCGACGGCAGGTGCGGCTTCGATCCGCAGCGGGGCACCGTGCGGTCGTGGCTATTCGGCATCGCCACGAATGTCGTGGCCCGGCACCGCCGCAGGGAGGGCCGCCGCCTGAACGCGCTCAGCAAGATCGCGGCTGAGGACTCCGGTGACGGGCACGAGGATCGAGTGACCTCGCAGCTCGCGGCGCAGGCCAGCCGGCCGGAGCTCATACGGGGGCTGAAGGGCCTGTCAAAGGGCGATCGCGACGTGGTGTTCCTGCTCGTGTTCGGCGGGCTGGGCTACGAGGAGATCGCCGCCGCCCTGGACGTACCGGTGGGGACCGTCGGGTCCCGGTTCAACAGGGCGCGCAAGAAGCTGCGAAAGGCCCTGGGCGACGTCAACCCGATCGGGGAGTGGTGATGGACGAGTTGAAGCTGATCGAGGCCGTGTTCGCGGAGCCCGAGCCGACGCCGGAGGCGGCAGCGAGGGGGCGTGACCGCTTCCTCCGCCTGACCCGCCAGGCACAGGCGTCACGGTTGGACTGTCCGCGCCGCTGGTGGCCCACCGCGCTGCCGATCCGGCGCGTCGCCCTGGTCGGCGCCATGGCGGTGATGCTCACCGGCGGAATCATCGTCAGCCAGGTGAGTCTGGGCGGCTCCGACTCGCGTACCCCCGGGTACCTGATCGCTGCCCCTCCGGCCGACGCCAAGGCGCTGCTCACCCTGGCCGCGCGGGCCGCTGCCGACCGGCCCGACACGGTGCCGGCCCGCGGCCAGTACGTTCACACCAAGACGCTGGCCCAGCACAGCCTGTACACCAGGGACAAGGCGGGCACCATGCAGTACACCAAGGTGATGGTCAACGAGGAGCGCTGGGAGGCCGCCGACGTGGGTAAGCCCTGGCTGAGCCGCAAGCAGAGCCTGTCAGCCACGGGACCGGCGCCTCGGCGTTTCTGGGACCACGGCGTCGAGGACATCCTCTCCGAGTCGTCGGGCTGCCCTGGCCAACCGGCCTACGCCCGGCTGCGCACCTGGCCGACGGACCCCGCCCAGGTGCGCGCGAAGATCGTGGCCGACACGGGCGAGGAGCCGCTGCGCATCTGGTCCTCCCTCCAGGGCCTGATCCGCGAGTCCGTGGTACGGCCCAGCCTGGGCGCCGCGCTCTACCAGGTGGCCGCCGGGCTGGACGGCATCGTGCTCATCGGTGACGCGGCGGACGTCTCCGGCCGCCCCGGGCTGGCCGTCGCCATGGACGAGGGCAACGGCACCCGGTCCGAGCTGATCTTCGACCGGCAGACCTATCACTACTTGGGCGAGCGCACGGTGGTCACCAAGGGCAAGAGGGTGGAGCTGCCCAAGGGCGAGTACATCGAGAAGAAGGGCACGGTGACCGGCACCGCGGTGCTCGCCGCCGATCTCGCCCCCGGCCTGCCCGAGGTGTCGCCGAAGGCGTCCCGCATGAAGATCCCCTGCTGAGACCTTTCCCCGGCTGATCCGGCCTTTCGGGCCGTGAGTTCTGTTTCGCATGCCCTCAGATCGATCCGGCATGCCCTCAAGGAAAAGGAGAACCTGCATGTTCATCGCCAAGGCCGTCGCGGTCACCCTGCTCGCCGGTTCGTTCGGCGGCCTCACCTCGCCGCCGTCGGGGGACGCCACCGCGTACGAGAAGCAGACACAACAGGAGGCCAAGCGCGTCGCCTGCATGATGGAGCGGGGCCTGGACTACGTGGCCTCCCCGGAGCCTCGGTACACGTGGCAGCCCGGGGAGCAGGAGCGGCTCGCGGGTGACCTGGAGGCGCTGCGGGAGTACCGGGCCAAGTACGGCTTCGGCGTCTGGTCCCCGAACGTCTATCCCAAGGACAAGGTCGTCAACCCCGTCCAGCACGAGGACCCGAACAACAAGATGCTGATGTCGCTCTCGGCCGGCCAGCTGAAGAAGTGGCGCGCCGCCGACGACGCCTGCTTCTCCCAGGCGGTCAAGGAGGTGCTGGGCAAGACCGTCACCTCCCAGGAGGACTACTACGACCAGCTCGAAGCGGCGGTGGACAAGTCGCTGAGCGTCCTCGACCAGGACAAGCAGCTCGTCCAGCTGGGCAAGCAGTTCGCCATGTGCCTGGGGGTCGGCGAGACCAGGCCGACCGCGCTGGACGGTCTGAGCCACACGAAGATCGTGCGGCAGGCTTCGGACGTCGCCAAGAAGGCGTGGAAGGGCGAACTACCCAAGGAGACCGAGGGTAAGACCGTTATCTTCCGGCCGAACCTGAAGCCCGCGCAGGCCAGGCCGTACCTGGACAAGGAGATCAAGACGGCGCTGCGGGACCTGGAGTGCGGAAAGGCCTTCTACCCCGCCTACTTGCCCAAGGCAGTGGAGATCACGTCGCGGGTCTACCAGGAGTTCGGCAGGGAGGGC
The DNA here is from genome assembly GCF_022664455.2 of Actinomadura luzonensis. Taxonomy (NCBI): domain Bacteria; kingdom Bacillati; phylum Actinomycetota; class Actinomycetes; order Streptosporangiales; family Thermomonosporaceae; genus Actinomadura; species Actinomadura luzonensis. The sequence goes on along the minus strand of NZ_JAKRKC020000001.1, from coordinate 1,221,806 downwards.
GCGGCCCAGGCGGTCCCGTCCCGGATCTACGGCAAGCTCGTCTGACGCAGCGCTCCCGGGGTGCCGCTCGTGGCGCGTGAGCGGCACCCCTCGCAACGAATGACGCACGAGTTCGGATCCCACGGGCCGGCCTGGGCGCCCCTTGCCCGCGCCCACCTCCAAGCTCCCCTGCTGACCAGAAGGTAGAGCAGAGCCACTTCCCAGGCCAGCAGCGTCTCTGCCCCATCGGAGGGCTTCCGTGAGCGAGGGCGGTGGTGATGATCGCGGACTCTCCTGATCCGGCCATTGCCCCGACGCCAACCGGGGTGATCGCCTTCCCGGCACATGGTGATCTCGCGCCTCGGCGCCGAGAACTGATGTCAACTCTCCGCACATCGACAACGAGAGAGCAGATGAAATTAACCCACGCAACCCTCGCCGTGATCGTGGCGGGATCGCTCATCGCAGGCGGTACCACGAGTGCCGCACAGGCAGCCGAGGCGGCATCTCCCGTGACCGGGGTGTCGGGCTCAGTGACGCTGCTGACCGGCGACCGGGTGACTGTCACAGCGAACGGCCACCGGATCGAGCCTGGTCCGGGCAGAAACCATCGCTTCGATGTCCAGCGCCGTCAGGGCCACCTTCACGTCATTCCAGAGGATGCCAAACGGCTGCTGGCCCAGGGCCTGCTGGACGAGCGCTTGTTCGACGTCACGCAGCTGCTCACCTGGCGGTACGGCGACGCCTACAAGGCGGACATACCGCTGATCGTCCAGTCCGCCGAAGGGAAGGCGGCACCGGCGCTCAGCGGAACGCGCAAGGCGAAGGAGTTCGCCGGGCTGGGGCTGGCCGGCACGAGCGTGTCCAAGGCGACGGCGGGCCAGACCTGGCAGAGCCTGGTCGGCGGCGCCCGATCACTGGCCGCCGGCAAGTCGAAGATCTGGCTGGACGGGAAGCGGCCCATCACCCTTGACCAGAGCGTCAAGCAGATCGGGGCGCCACAGGCGTGGCAACAGGGGCTGACCGGATCCGGTGTCACGGTCGCCGTGCTCGACTCCGGTTACGACGCCACCCACCCCGATCTCAAGGACGTGGTCACGCAGTCGCGGAATTTCTCCGACGAACCAGACATCACCGATAATGTGGGGCATGGCACCCATGTCGCCTCCATCGTGGCGGGCGCCGGAGAGAAGTATCGGGGTGTCGCGCCGGGCGCGAAGATCGCGCTTGGCAAGGTCGGCGGAGAGAACGTCAGCGAATCGGCGATGCTGGCAGGCATGGAATGGGCCGCTGTCGAGGTCAAAGCAAAGATCATCAACATGAGCATCGGCGGCCCGGACACACCTGGCATCGACCCGATCGAGCAGGCCGTCAACACCCTGTCAGCGCGTACGGGAGCGCTGTTCGTCATCGCGGCGGGCAACGACGGAGCACCCGGCTCGGTCAGCAGCCCGGGCAGCGCCGATGCGGCGTTGACGGTCGGCGCGGTCGACAAGTCCGACAAGATGGCCGAATTCTCCAGCCGCGGCCCGAGAAATGGCGATCACGCGATCAAGCCCGACGTGACCGCACCCGGCGTCGACATCATGGCGGCGGCCGCGCAGGGCACGGCAGACGGCCCTTACGTCGCCCACAGCGGCACCTCCATGGCGGCGCCGCACGTCGCGGGTGCGGCGGCGATCCTCGCCCAGCAGCACCCGGACTGGAGCGGCGAGCAGCTCAAGGCCGCGCTCATCGGTAGCGCCGCGCCGCAGGCTGGCGCCACGCACTTCGACCAGGGCGCCGGGCGCGTCGACCTGGTTCGCGCGGTCGGTCAGCAGGTGTATGCCAGTCCCGCGAACATCGGCACGGTCCTCCGCTGGGGCAGATCCGGCGAACGGCAGGCGACCAAGGAGATCACGTACACCAACGCCGGCGACTCTGCGGTCACGCTGGACCTCACCGTGGACGGCGACGTGCTGCGCACCTCGGCACAGCGGGTCGAGGTGCCCGCCAAGGGCACGGCATCGGTCACCGTGACGATCGACGGGACCGGCAAGGAACCCGGCGATCATCCGGGCACCATCACGGCCCGATCGAGTGACCTTCTCGTCCGTACCGTCGCCACCGCGTACGTGGAGCCGGAAGCCTACGACGTGAAGATCAGCGCACTGGGTACCGGCGGCCAGCCCGTCGACGCGGTCGGGGAGTTCTACAACGGCAAGGGCGAGAGTCTCCGGATGGTCCTTCGCGGCGCGCCGGACACCTACCGGCTCCCCGCCGGCGAGTGGAGCCTGTACGTGGACATCTACGAAGGCACGCGCATCACGACCACGCACTTGCCGGTCAAGGTCGGCGGACAGGGCGCGGAGATCGTCCTGGACACGCGCCAGGCCAAACCGATCAGATTCACCCTGGACGAGCCCACGGCTGTCATCAGCGGGTGGACCGAGATGTGGGTGATCAACGGTTCGTGGTACCTCGGCTGGGCCGGAGGCAGGCCCGACCCCAGCGCCGTGTACTTCGTGCTCGGCTCCAAGCAGCCCGGACTGAAATACGTCACCAGAATGCATTTCCACAAGGACGCCTCTCCCACCCCCGTCCGCTACGACCTGGTGGACGAACGCCATGACGGCGTGCCCGAAAACCCCACGTACGCGGCCAGGGTGAAGGACCTCGACAAGGTGACCACCACCTTCCGCGGTGCCGGAACGGCCGCGAAGGGCACCTACTTCGTGGCGAACGCCATCGAAGGCGTTTCTGACGGATTCCTGACCCCCACGAACGATGTGCCTCTGCCGGGCAAGCTCACGGAATACCGGACGCGAGGGCACAAGTGGTCCAGCGCGCTGCGCGTCGGCGAATCCGTGGTCACGGGGGCCACGGGAACCCACCGGCGACGGCCGCGATCGGCAGACGTGGGGCGTCGCGGTCAGCGGCCCGTCCTTCTCCGCCTCGGGCGCCTGGCGGGAGGGGAACACCGTGACGTTCGACGGCGCCCGGCTGTTCTCCGAGGGCATGCCCGGCCGGGTCGGCATGGACGGCGCCGCCACCGGCACCATCAGCCTCGCCAAGGGTGATCAGGTCATCTCGACGATCGACTACACCAGGTGCGGGCTGTGGGAGGCCGATTCCTGCCGGCTGAGCACCGGTCTCCCGGCGGAGCCCGCCAGGTACACGCTCAGCGCGACGGCCCGCCGACAGGTGCCGCACTCCACGCTGTCCACGAAAGTGGAATCGACGTGGACGTTCCGCTCGGCGAGCACTGCCAAGCGGGAAGCGCTCGCCCTGGCGGCGGTTCGCTTCGCCCCGGAGGGGCTGGACGAGTACAACCGCGCCAAGCCCGGATCGTCCACCCGGCTGCCGATCTGGATCGAACGCAATCCCGGCGCTCCCGCGGCAGCCGTGAAGTCCATCCACCTGCAGATGTCCGTCGATGACGGAGCGACCTGGCGCGACATCCGGGTCAGAGCCAAGGGCTCGGACTGGACGGCGCAGATGACCAACCCGCGCACGGTGGGCTTCGTGTCCCTGCGCGCCACGTCGACCGACACCGCGGGCAACACCGTCAGCCAGACCATCCACCACGCCTACGCGGTCGGATAACCCTCCCCGCAGGGCGGTAGCGATCTTGGACCGCCTTGATCACGCACGAGTTCTGGCCCCACCTGGGTGAGATCCCGGTTCGAGGGTTCAGTCCGTCTGTGGGTTCGGGGACTGCCGTCCCCGAACCCCTGCAGACCTCGGCGAGAGAAGCCCAGGAATGGACAGCCCGCCAGTCTGAAACTTCGATCTTGCTCAATGTCACCGATCGAATCACAAGCTGATCTTGCCAGTCGCGCTGGGCGGCGAGCTGAAGATGTGAATCAGGCACTCACGCACCGAACAACGGGTTGACCGCCGTCAGCTGTGGGTGGAGTGCTGGGCCTCGCTCTGAGCGAGCCGGTAGGAGCGAGTGCCGGTGTCGATGATGGCGGCGTCGAAGGTGCGGCGGTCGACGATCGCGGCGCAGAGACGCTGCTCGGTGAAGGTCTTGGTCCAGGCGTCCTTCTCCCGAAGCTGTCCCCAGCCGTCAGGTAGCGCTGATCGGACGGAACGCCTATTCCGTCCGGTTCCGGAATGACTGAGTCGCAGGTCAGCGCATCCGAGACGCTCTGCATGCGGATTCGAGCGCATCCCAGCGCTAGCATCCGGTGCCGAAAACTCGGTCTCTGCTGTCCGGCGCGGACCCCGCGCGACCTGTAACGATCGCCGGGGCGTACTGATTGATCAGCACACGGACGGCAGCGGTTACCTGATCATGGCCTGCCAGTAGGAGCGGACCGGTGAACCGGGTTTGGTGTCACATGCATTGACCCTGTGCGGGATGATGATCGACGTCGCCCCGTCGTGATCTCTGACGGGAGTCACTGACCAGCCGACCCCCTGGAGGAGAGGTGCCTGATGGCCCTGCCGGTGGTGACTGATGCGGGGGAGTGGCGCGCGAAGGCGTTGGCGAGAGCAGCCGAGGCGCGGAAGGCGCACGGCGCGGCGTGCGGCCTCAAGTAAGTCATACGAACTGAGAGGCTTTCGTGGATTTTACGATCTGCCAGTTTCTGGGGCACACATGCGAAGACGGCCGGGACTCGCCTATCTGGCATGCGCAGATGCAGGTGGCGGCATGTGCGCATCTGCTGAATGAGTGGCTGCAGGAGGACACCCCTGACAAGGAAGCGGTCGGCATTCGCCTCCTCGTCGATGTTCGTGAAGTGACGCAGGCCCCCGCCGGGCCGGAGACCGCCTCCCTCGTGAACGCCGGGGTGTTTCCGGCCTTGTCACCCTATGGGCCGGTGCGCGAGCCGCTCTCCTGCGAGCCGATCCCTCTCCCCGGGGTGGCCACGGCCGTGGAGCGCGCCCTGTTCGGCACGCCGGCGTCACGGCGCGTCGAACTGATGGCCGCCGCTCTTCGGGCGTCGATCGAAGACTGGGCCGAGGAGGCGGCGCTGGTGAAAGTCGCCGACCCGGCCGGTGGCGACGTCCAGGGGGAAACGCATGTCGTGCTTCTGTCCTCCTCCAGCCTGATGCGCCTCAGTGTCGTGCGCGTGGACGATCGCGGGCTTGACCGTGACCCGGCCTGTTCCTTCGCGGGGCATTGGTGCGACAGCGGAGCCCGGCCGGGGGAGGGGAGTCACCCGCTCACCGAGGCGGGGCTGCGGGCCATCTGCGCGGGAAGTGCTCTTCGCGCCCCGCTGGACCTCTTCGGCTACGGCCCGTTCAAGATCGAATGGATGCGGCATGGGCTGCCGTCCTCAGCCGGAGTGGACGCCATCCGTACGTGGTGGAGAAGTAGCGCGTGGAGCCGACGGTATCTCGAGGATTACCTGCTCGACGAGCTGCCCGTCCCTGACGATCCGCAGGCGTATTTCGACGATCCGGACAATTTGACGGAGGAGCGTGATCCGCTCGAACTGGGCGACCCGGACAACGGCCGGGCATGGTGGGGAGGGGAGGTCGGCGCCGGGCTCCAGCCTCTGGACACGACGGAGTTCTTCCGGGAGCTGCAGTCCTTCCGTGCCGCCTGCCTGCAGGAAGCAGTTGGCGCGGAGGCGGCAGAGCTGGTGCCGTATCTCCTGGACGAGCTTCTCGACCGCCCCATCCGCCACGTGGGCGGTCCGGAACGCCGTTTACGGGTGTGGGCCGATGCCGACGAGGAGGGCCGTTTCTGGCGGGATGCGACAGACGAGGTCTACCGGTACGGCCATGGGCGCAGGCTCTTGATCCTTGGTCCGGAGGAGGCGATGTACATCGTGTTCAAGGATGAGCAGAATCCCTGAGCCTCGGTCGTGGGCCGTTCTCTAAACGGCTGGACTGAAGTTGATGGTGCGACACGGTGATCTGAAGTGCGGGTCATGGGGCAGGTGGTGGCCTGCTGCGGCCCGTGAGCGGCGAGCGGTCGAGGCGCTCTGCTGGGATCTCGGGGATGTCGGCGGATGTGTCGGGCTCGTCTGGGGGCTGGTGGGTGTGGCGCCACTGGTCGAGGAAGTGGTCGGTGACGAGGTGGTCGAGCGTCCTGGCACTGGGGCTAGGCTGAGTGAATGGCCGAGCGTCCGTCGACGTCGCGCAGCAGGTTAGGCTCCGTCGGGTTGGATGCCGGTGCGGCATGCGTATGCGTCCTGGCCTTCTGGCTGCCTCTGGACGGTCGGCCCGGACCGTACATGTCGGGCGGGCTGATCGTGCTGTTCTTCGGCGGCATGCTACTGCGGTCGCTGTTGCCGCTTGTCGCGGTCGGCGTCGTCACCGTGGTGACCATCACCGGGCTGGCTCTGGGGTTGGCCGCCGATCCGTTCGTCGCCGTTGCATGGACGCTTTATCCCGTGGCGGTGACGTGGGGTACTCCGAGGTCGCTGTCCATCGTCAAGGCGGCGGCGGGCCTGGTTGTGATCGCGATCGCCTTGTTCGGCACCGCCGACGGCGCGAGCGGCGTGCTGCGGTTCATCATGCTGAGCCTGCTCGCACTGGCCGGGTCATGGCTGCTGGGCGGCACGACGCGGCGGGCGGTGCTGGAAGCCGAGCACGCGACGCGGGCGGAGTCGCAGGCGGCGGTGGCGGCCGAGCGGCTGCGTGTGGTGCGGGAGTTGCACGACGTCGTCTCCCACTCGCTGGGCACGATCGCGGTGACGGCGGGGGTGGCGGCTCGGGTGGGCGCCGATGACCCCGGCCGGCTGCGGGACAGGCTGGAGCGGATCGAGGTGGTCAGCCGGCAGGCGCTGGATGAGCTGCGTACCACGCTGACATTCGTCCGTGTCGGAGAGGAAGGCGCCGAGCGCCGGCCCCAGCCGGGCGTCGGGGATCTGCTGGACCTGGCCGAGCGTGCGAGAGGCGGGGGTGTCAGGGTGAGCATGACGGTGACGGGTGTCGACACCGTGTCGCCGAGTATCGGCTTGGCCGTGTACCGCGTCGTGCAGGAAGGGCTGACGAACGCCGTTCGGCACGCTTCTGGAGCGCACTGCGCCGTGACGGTGTGCGGTCGGGGCGGCGACGTCCTGGTCACCGTCGCCGACGACGGTGCAGGGCCGCGGACGCCTCACGGCGAGCCAGGGTATGGACTGGTCGGCCTGCGGGAGCGGGTGGAACTGCTCGGCGGCGGCTTCGCCGCCGGGCCGCGCCCCGGCGGCGGGTTCGAGGTGCGCGCGACCATCCCGTTGCCAGAGGCGGTGGCACATGAGTGAGCATGCGGCTGGGCGCATCGGGGTGCTGATCGCCGAGGACGAGGACCTGTTGCGGGCCTCGCTGCATGAGCTCGTGGACAGCGACCCACGGTTGGTCACCACAGGTGAGGCGCGCGACGGACAGGAGGCGGTCGACGCGGCAGAGCGGCTTCTTCCCGACGTGGTCCTCATGGACATCCGCATGCCCGTCATGGACGGCCTCACGGCGACCCGCATCATCTGCGAGCGGCAGCCGGCCGCCAAGGTCGCAGTCCTGACGACGTTCGACCTCGACGAGTACGTCTACGAGGCGCTGCGCGCGGGCGCCTCGGGGTTTCTCCTGAAAAACGCCCTCCCAGAGGACATCCTGCGGGCGATCCTCACCCTCCACGACGGCAACGCCATGCTCGCCCCCGAGGTGACCAGGCGCCTGATCGCGGACCATTCCCAGGGCAGGAGCCGGCCGCGGCCGGGCCCGTCCCCGTTCGACGTGTTGACCGAGCGCGAGCGGGACGTCGTGGCGGCCATCGTCCAGGGCATGTCGAACGAGGAGATCGCCGCGGCACTCTTTCTCAGCAGAGCCACGGTAAAGACCTATATGAGCCGGTTGTTTTTCAAGCTCCGCGTACGGGACCGAACCCAGCTCGTCATCCTTGCTTACGAGTCCGGCTACGTGGACGGTCTCGGCTGACGGCCTGGTGTCAACCTTTGGCCGATGCGCCCGGCACGGCGCGCTTGGAACGCTGGAGACCGTGATCGAGATAGTTGGACTCAGCAAACGCCGCGCGGCGAAGCTCGTTGTGGACGACGCCCACTTCACGGCCGCCCCGGGCCGCGTGACCGGGTTCCTCGGCCCGAACGGCGCCGGAAAATCGTCCACGCTGCGCATCCTGCTCGGCCTGGACCGCGCCGACTCCGGGGCCGCGTTGATCGGCGGCAGGCCGTACCGGAAACTCCGCGACCCGCTGCGCACGGTCGGGTCGCTGCTCGAGGGGAGCGGCGCCCACCGGTCCAGGACCGCACGGGCTCACCTGTCATGGGTGGCGCGCAGCAACGGCATCCCGAAGTCACGGGTGGGCGAGGTGCTGGAACAGACCGGGCTGGCGGACGTCGCGGGCAAGCGCGTCGGCACGTTCTCGCTCGGCATGGGACAGCGGCTCGGTGTGGCGGCGGCCCTGCTCGGCGAGCCGGAGGTGCTCATTCTCGACGAGCCGGTCAACGGCCTCGACCCGGACGGCATCCGCTGGATCAGGCGGCTGCTGAAGGAGTACGCGAAGGCAGGGCGCACCGTGCTGGTCTCCAGCCATCTGATGAGCGAGATGGCGGAGACCGCCGACGACCTGGTGGTGATCAGCGGGGGCAGGATCGTCACCACAGGCCCGCTCACCGAGGTCACCGCCGGGCACGCCTCACTGGAGGAGGCGTTCTTCGCCCTGACGAATCCCGGCCACCCCTCGCGTGCCGCACGGAGCAGATCGTGACCTTGAGGAACGCCATCGCCGCCGAACTCAGGAAGCTGCTCGCCCTGCCCTCGGCCCTGCTCGCCCTCGCCCTCAGCGCACTGTCCACGCTCGGCTTCGCCGCCATGTCCGCCAACTCCATGCGGAACAAGCTCGACCTCGGCGACCCCACCGCGCTGACTCACACCTCCACGATGGAGGTCGGCTTCAACCTCATCCCGGTGGGTACCATCGGCGCGATCGTGCTCGGCGTCGTCATCGTCAGCAGCGAGTACGCGCCCAACAGCAAGGACGCCGGTGGCGGTCGGCAGATCCTGACCAGCCTCACCTGCACGCCGCGGCGCGGCATGTTGCTCGCGGCCAAGACGATCGTGCTGATCCTCGTCACCGGCGCGCTCTCCGCCGTCACGATTTCCGTCACCATCGCGCTGTCACAGGTCCTGCTCGGCGCGCATGGCAACCCTCCAGGTGAGGTGCTGACAGCCCTCGGCTGGCGGGCAGCAGGGGGCGTCGCATACTGGGTGCTCATCGGGGTGATCGCCTTTGCTGTCACCGTCATGACCCGCAGCGGCATCGTGCCGCTGATCGCGTTCATCGCCAACACCACGCTGGTGTCGGTCACCTTCCTGCTGACCAGACTCACCCCGCTGGCGAACTACCTGCCCGACGTGGCAGGGGCCGCCATGATCGGGGTCTTCATGCCCAGGGAAGGCATGCTCGATCCGTTGCCTGGCGGCCTCGTCATGACCGCCTGGGCCGCTGGGCTGCTCGCCGTCGCCGCTCGCCTGTTCGTCCGGCGGGACGCCTGACATGACCAACGGTTTCCGGAACATCGTGGCGGCGGAGCTCGTCAAGCTCCGCACCCTGCCCGCAACGCTGATCACCACCGTCACGACCGTGACCGGCACGGCCACGCTCGCGATCGTCTTCGCCGCGGGGCGGGATCGGCTCGGTGGCTCCCCCTCGGCGGCCGAGGCCGCGCTTGGCGTCCTCGAGTATGGGCAGGTCGGGTTCATCCTGCTCGGAATCCTGGCTGTCGCCACCGAGTACGGCGGCAGCCAGATCCGCACGAGCCTCGCCGCCGTCCCGGGCCGTACGCTGCTCATGGCGGGGAAGACGATCGCCTACGTGGTGGCCGCGTCGCTGACCGCGCTGCTGACCATCGGCATATCCCTTCTGGGGGCCCGGCTCACGCCGGGCATGAGCTGGGCCGGGGGGCGCCTCGGCGTACTGGCCGGGGCCGGTGCCTACCTTGTGCTGATCGGTCTGCTCGGCTACGCCGTCGCCGCCCTGGTCCGAGACCTCATCGCAGCACTGGTCACCATGCTGGCGCTCGTACTGGTCGTGCCGCCTCTTCTGACGGGCCACACCACCTTGGCGGCCTACCTGCCCAGCCGCGCCGGGATGCGCATGTACGAGATCGGACCGGCGCTACAGGAGGACCTCACACCCGTCCAGGGCGCGGGCATTCTCACCGGGTGGCTGGTACTCGCGCTCGCCACCGCTGTGATCTCCTTCGTCAAGAGGGACACATAGCGGCGACTCGACCTCGTCGCCGATCCCGGTGCCGGCGTGTAGGACGTCGTTGTCGCCCACGACGTCGCCCAGCTCGACCTGGAGGGGAGCACTCCGGCGATCGACGCGCTCTTCCCTGGGCAGCAGGAACACCATGCCGGCCTGACTCGATGGCCCGAGTAGCAGGCGATGACGGACTTCTTCGCCGCGCCCGTGTCCGAGGACCGCGACGAGGACGAGGACGACCTCGATGACCGCTCCGACCACGACTGGAGGGCCGCCTGCCTCGCAGTCATCGACCACACCACCGGAGCACCGCTGACCGGCGAATGGCTGAAGCCGCCGCACCCCTACGTGATGGTCCGCATGCCCGAGGCGACCCGCTGACCCCTGAACCGGTCAGCGCCTGGGCTGCGTACGCGGGAAGCGATCATTCCCTTCTCGGGAAGCGATCTTCTCAACCTCTCTTCCGCCCCAGGCCGGCCCTATTCGTGAACGCCTCACCAGGTTGATGGCCGCTATCAAGAGGTTGGTAGCGGCCATTCGCATTCCTGAGTGACTGTGTCCCGGAGGGTCTTGTCCATCGCCTCTGCGCCATCGAGAAGCACGGGACGCGACTGCTTGCGTTGATCGGTCTCAGTGACGGTGGTGTCGCGGTCGCCCGCCGCCTTCTTGGCCACGTCCTGGCGTTCACGGTGAGCTTGAGGGCTTCCGCGTAGCGCAGGGGAGGGCCAGAGAGCGGCAGGGCCTCCTGGTCTGGGCGGCTGCTCGGACGCACCGCGCTGCAGCCGCAGCTCCGGGCGCGGATCGCGGAAGAGGACGGTCTAGTCGTCGCTTCGGTGGCCGTCGCGGATCGCCGCCAATCCGCCGACCCGGGTCGTGATGCCCGCCGGTCCGCGCCGGGCAGAGGCGAGCACGCTGGCCGGTCGGCCGAGGCTGTCTCCCTGCTCCACCTCGATCGCGACCGTCTGTGCTCCTGTCGTGTCGAGCAGGTGGGCGGCCAGGCAGCCGGTGCTGTTGGCGTTGGCGACGTCCTCGTCGACACCGATCGCCGGCGCGAACATCCGCGCCGCACCCGGTCGGTCGCCCGCCGGCGGGACGTGCACGAAGCAGCCGAGGAGCCCGTACCGCCGGCACGCCGCTGCCAGCCTGCCGAGGTGTGGGCGGACTCCGAGCAGCGCCGCACGGTCGCGGACCAGTACCAGCATGCGTGGTGCGCCCGGCGCGGCGATCCGTGGCGCGTCGGCGGGATGCGGGTCGTCCGCGGTGAGCCCGAGTGCGGCGACGATCGCGGCGCGTTCGTCCGGCTCAGGGTGGCGCAGTGCGACGAGGCCCTGGTCGAACCACACCTCGACGCCGGCGGGGCGGCGGGTCGCGACGGTGTCGAACGTCCGCTCGCCGGTGTGCTGGCGGTCGGTCAGCTCGCCCAGCGCGGTACGGGTCAGCAGGACGGCCTGCGCGGCGACGGTGCCGTGCCCGCAGCCGGGCAGTTCGGCGGTGGCGGTGAAGAACCCGGACCGGCCGGCCACTGTCCGGCGTCCGCCCCGGGCCGAGGAACGCCGCGTGCGAGGTGCCGGCCGCGGCGGCGACCGCACGCCGGTCCGCGTCCGTCGCCGCCGGGTCGTCGTCGGTGACGGCCGTGGGGCTGCCGCCCCGGCCGTCGCGTCGCACGCACGCATCGACCACGGTGACATCCGGCCAGGTCATGGGCCTGCCTTGGGCGCTCAACGGACCGGCGACAGCGAACGGCGTCCGACGACGGCCGGACCTGGCCGCGACGGCCGGCCGGACGCGTCCCGGAGCGTGGCGGGCCGCCTCATGCGGCGCTGTCCGGCACCGGGTAGTGGATGACGACCACGCCGCCGCTGGCGTAGTTGGCGACGTCGGCGGACACCCGCCGGCCGTGCGGCGACGACCGCGCCGCGGCCATGGCGGCGGCGTCGGCGAATTCGCCTTCGAAGACCGCGAAGTACGGCGCTTCTCCTTCGAGCGCCGCCACGTCGAAGCTGTAGCGCCACGCAAGCAGGCCGGGCCAGTCCATGACCAGCGGAAGGTGGTTGGTCACGTAGTAGTCGCGGAAGTGGTCGGGGTCGGCGGGCTTGGGATACAGGACCAGCAGCTTATGCATGACGACGTCCGTCCAGAGGTGGGGCCGGGTGCGGGCGGAGGTGGTTTCGAGGAGCGCGTGGGAGTGCCGTGGGGGCGGACTCGAGTTCGGCGGTGTGCCTGAGCGCGATGTCCGGTACGGCGGTCAGTTGACTCGTCATATGCGCAGGTTAGGGCTTTATGTGCGGTCTAGGGAAAGATCGGTCCGGGATAGACTCAGAACGGATCGTTATCAATCGGCGGGGAGGGCACGTGGCGCCGGACACGGTGAGCCTGCGGTACTTCCTGGTGCTGGCGCAGGAGCTGAACTTCACCCGCGCCGCCGCGCGGATCGGTATCGCGCAGCCCGCGCTCAGCGCCCGGATGCGCCGGTTGGAGACGGAGCTCGGCACGGCCCTGCTGGTCCGCAACACGCGTAGCGTCGCGTTGACCGCGGCCGGGGCGGCTCTGGCGGAGTCCGCGCCGCCCGCGCTGGCGGCGCTGGAGCGGGCATGGGACACCGCCAGGAGCGCGGCGGCCGGTGAACTGGGCACGCTGCGCATCGGATACAGCCTCAGCGCCGGGGCCGAGACCGCACCGGCCCTGGTGGACAGGCTGATGCGCGGTAACAGCGGGATCGAGGTCGGCGCGATGCCGATGGCGACACCGGAGATCTCCCCCGCGGTCGCCGACGGCCGCCTCGATGCCGGGATCACCCGCGGCGAACAGCCGGGCCGTGGCGTGCGCCGGTTCCTGCTGCGGCGTCAGCGCCTCGGGGTCCAGCTTGCGGAGCACCACCCGCTGGCCGCACACCCGGAGATCGAGATCGCCGACGCGGCCGCGTACCCGCTGCGCATCCCGGACCGTGCGGCCAACCCCGTGATCCACGACCAACTGTCCGCACTGTTCCGAGACGCCCGGCCGCGCCCCCGGTTCCACACGCCCGCAGTCTCCTTCGACCTGTCCCAGCGCGACCTGCGCGACGGGGTCACGCTCGCCCCGGCCGGCGAGGCCGCGGTCACGGCAGCTCCGGCCGGTCTCACCTGGCGACCGCTGCGGGGCGCGCCCAGCCTGACGTACCACCTGGTCCTCCCACGCGAGCAGTCGCCGCTGCACCGCCGCGTCCGTGCCGTCGCCAGAACCCTGGCGCACGAGCTGCGCTGGCTGCCGGACTGACGCCCAAGAGGTCGCCACCGCCCATGCGGTTGCGGCACCAGCGGGTGGTCATCCGGCCGCGCCTGCCCGCTCGCCCACGCGATTTCCTCCAGCGGCCGGCCAGGGAAGAGGTCACGATCGCCCGCGACTGCCATGCCGCACGGGCTGGTGGACGCCGCGGTGCGCGGGCCGCTCGCCGTCTGGGGGCGGCGTCAGGTGAAGGCGCGCCGGTAGGCGTGGGGGGTGACGCCGGTGGTGCGCTTGAAGCGTTCGCGGAAGGACGTGGGGGAGCCGAAGCCGACCTCGGCCGCGATGCGCTCGACGGAGTGCCGGGTGGTCTCCAGGAGGTGCTGGGCCCGGCGGACGCGGGCGCGGTGCAGCCATTGCAGGGGCGTGGTGCCGGTCTGCTCGGTGAAGCGGCGGATCAGGGTGCGGGTGCTGACGCCGGCCTGGGCGGCGATGTCGGCGAGGGAGAGGTCGCGGCCGAGGTTGTCCTGGAGCCAGGTCAGCAGGGGTTCGAGGGCGGAGCCCCGGGGGTCGGGCGCGTGGTCGTGGGCGATGAACTGGGCCTGGCCGCCCTCCCGCTCGAGCGGCATGACGGACAGGCGGGCGGCGTCGGCGGCGACCGCCGAGCCGTGGTCGCGGCGGATCAGGTGCAGGCACAGGTCCAGGCCGGCGGCGGCGCCCGCCGAGGTGAGGAACTGCCCGTTGTCGACGTAGAGGACGTCCGGGTCGACGTCGATGTCGGGGTGGGCGGCGGCCAGGAGGCCGGCGGCGGCCCAGTGGGTGGTGGCGCGGAGGCCGGCGAGCAGGCCGGTGGCGGCCAGCGGGAAGGCGCCCGAGCAGATGGAGGCGATGCGGGCGCCGTTCGCGGCGGCCGCGCGCAGGGCGTCGCGTACCTCGGGGGAGAGCGGGGCCTGCGGGGCCGTGGTGCCGGGGACGATGATCGTGCCGGCGTCCTGGAGGGCGTCGAGGCCCCAGGGGGCCTGGATGGCGAAGGCGCCCGCCTCGACCTGCCGGCGCTCGGCGCACACGCGCACCTCGTAGGCGGGGCGGCCGTCCGGGAGGCGGGTGCGGGTGAAGACCTCGATGGGGGTGGCGAGGTCGAACGGGATCACCTGGTCCAGCGCGAGGACGGCGACGATGTGCATGGCGGGACGACGGCTCCGTCGGTCGGTCGGCGAGATTGCGTGCGTCGGTGCACGCTGATCCTGCCACCCCCGGAGGGTCATCCGTCGGCCAGGGCGGCTTCCCCGACCAGGGCCCGTAGCGTGTCGTTGGCCTGTTCGAGGACGGTCAGCACGACGTGGCGCTGCTCCTCGGACACCTCGCCCATGGCCTCGTCGGCGAGCTCGGCCCAAGCGCGCTCGATCGCGGGCAGCAGCTCGCGGCCGGCGTCGGTGACGACGATGCGCACCTGCCGGCGGTCGGCGGGCACCGGCTCGCGGCGGAACCACCCGCCGGTCTCCAGCCGGGCCAGGCTGCGGGTGGCGGTCGGCTGCTCGACGCCGAGCCGGAACGTCACGGGAACGCTGTCCGTGATCGAGGCCGCCCTTCCCGGCATGCGGGCGGCGGGATGGGGGCGCGTGGTGCTCATCTCGTCGGACGTGGTCGGCCAGCCCATGCCCGCGGCGGCGACCTACCCGGCGGCCAAGGGCGCGCTGGAGGCGGCCGCGCTGGTCCTCGCCGTCCGCGAGGCCCGGCACGGCGTCCTCACCAACGTGGTCAGACCCGGCTTCACCCGCACCGAACGGGCGCTGACCCACCCGGGCTTCGGGCAGGAGGCCATCGACGCCGAGGGGGCCCGGACGCCGACCGGCCGCATCTGCACCCCTGAGGACGTCGCCTCCACCGTCGCCTACCTCGCCTCGGCGGCGAACGGCCACGTCAACGGCGAGGTCGTGTCCGTCGCCGGAGGACGCCACCTCACCAGGTGACGGTCCTGGCTCAGCGCACCTCCTGGAAGCGGACCAGGTTGCCCGCCGGGTCGCGGAAGGCGCAGTCGCGCACCCCGTACGGCTGGTCGGTGGGCTCCTGGACCACCTCGGCGCCGGCGGCCCGCACCTTCTCGAAGGCGTCGTCGAGGCCGGGGGTGGCCAGCAGGATCCAGCCGTAGGTGCCCTTGGCCATCATGGCGGCGATGGTCCGGCGCTCGTCCTCGGTGATGCCGGGGTCGGCGCCGGGCGGCGCCAGGAGGATGGAGGTGCCCGGCTGCCCGGCGGGGCCGACGGTGATCCAGCGCATCTTGCCGTGCCCGACGTCGCTGCGCACCTCGAAGCCGAGGGTGTCGCGCCAGAAGGCCAGGGACGCGTCCGGGTCGTCGTGCGGCAGCACTGTCGTGTGGATGCTCAGGTCCATACCGCCACGCTAGCCGCCGGCCGCCGCACGCCGGTACGCGCCGGGCGGCGTGCCGACGATCTGGGCGAACCGGCGGTGGAAGGCGGCCGGGCACGGGCCCCCGACCGCCGCGCACACCTCGGCGGGGTCGCGGCCGGCCGCGCCCAGCAGCGCGACCGCCCGCTCGACCCGGCGCGCCATCAGGTAGGCGTACGGCGTGCGGCCGTAGGCCAGCAGGAAGCGGCGGGCGAGCTGCCCGGCGGGCAGGCCCGCGTCGCGGGCCAGCGCCTCGACGTCGAGCGGCCGGGCGTACTCGCGGTCGATGCGGTCGCGGACCCGCCGCAGGCGTGCGAGCTCGCCGAGCCGGTGCGCCTCGTTGAGCGCGCGCGTCCACGAAGGGTGGCACATGGGGTTCCTTCCGCCGCCGGGACCTCATGATCACGGTAGGCGCGGCGCCGGGCCGGCCGCTTCTCGATTCCTGACCGGTCCGCGCGGGCGCCGTCACGCCGTACGGATGACCCGCCGGCCGACCAGGGACGAGACGCCGAGGGTGACGCCGGCCCCGACCAGGATCGTGAGCGCGTAGGGGAGTGGCGCCGCCGCCTGCGCCGGGTCGCCGGTCTTGACCAGCGCGAACGGCAGGACGGTGAGGAACGCGCCGGCGCCGCCCGCGACCGTGCTGACCGCCGTGGCCGCCGCCAGCTCCCTGGTCAGCATGCGCCGCGTCTGCACGGGGGTCGAGCCGATCAGGGACAGGACCGCGAACTCGGCGCGCCGCCGGTTGATGGCGGCGACCAGGTTGTTGGTGAGCGCGATGGCCATGAACGCCGCGATCAGCGCCACGACCAGGTAGTTGATCGAGGCGAGCACCTGGCCGGTGCCGCCCGCTTGGCCGGTGGCGTTCTCGATGCCCTGCATGCTGAGCGTCCCCGCGGCGACGCCGACGAAGAGGGTGAGGAAGGTCACGGCCGGGCGCACCCGCTCGGGGGCGGCGGCCAGGTTGATCGCGGCCAGGTGCGAGGAGGCGGTGGCCTCCGTGCGGCGCGCGGCCCGGAGCGTGAGGTTGACCAGGGCGACGAGCTCCGGGGCGAGGACGCACAGGCCGACGGCGACGAGCACGCAGCCGGGCCCGGTCATCGCGGTGGTGCGCACGTCGGCCGGGTCCATGCCGAGCACCGCGGCCGACGAGCCCAGGCCGGCGAGGATCACGATCCCGGCGGCGACGCGGCGCGGCCGGCCGGGACGCCGGCCTGCCGGCCGCGCGCGGGCGGCGCCGCGTCGGCGACGGGGCTGCGGCTGGCCGGGGCGCGGCTGCCGATCCAGGCGGCGAGCACGCTCGCGGCCAGCACGACGAGCACGCCGAGCGCCGGCAGCGCCACGCCCGGCGCGAACACCGTCGCCGACGCGGTCAGCCCGGCGGACCGGATGCCGCCCATCACCGCCCACCCGACGAGGTACCCGCCGGCCAGGCCGGGCGGCGCCGCGACGGCCGTGACGGCCGCCGTCTCCAGCACCAGCATCCCCTGCACCTGGCGCGGGGTCGCGCCGATCAGGCGGATGCCGGCGATCTCCTCGGCGCGCCCGCCGAGCGCGACCCCGACCGTCGAGACCATGGCGAACACCACGATCGCGACCGCCCACCCGCCCATGATGAGCGGGAACTGCACCAGGAACGGGCGGTCGGCGGCGGCCGTGCTCGCGGCCAGCCCGGTGCCCAGCAGGCTCGTCATGCCCGTGACCAGGATCATGCCGACGAGCGCGACCAGGCCGGTGGCGAGCGCGCCCGCGCGGTGGTGCGCGAACGAGCGCAGGGTGATCCTCAGCATCACTGCGCCGCCGCCCGGTTCGCGGCCTGCTCCGCCGACTCGACCAGGACGGCCATCCGGCCCGCCACGGCCTGCGCGGTGGGACGCGGCAGCCGGTCCACGATCCGGCCGTCGGCGAGGAAGAGCACGACGTCGGAGTAGGCGGCGGCGACCGGGTCGTGGGTGACCATGATGATCGTCTGGCCGTGGTCGGCCAGCTCGCGCAGCAGCCGCAGGACCTCCCTGGCGCTGCGGATGTCGAGCGCGCCGGTGGGCTCGTCGGCGAAGATCACGTCGGGGTCGGTGATCAGCGCCCGCGCGACCGCGACGCGCTGCTTCTGGCCGCCGGAGAGCTGGTGGGGGCGGTGCGAGCCGCGGTCGCGGAGGCCGACCCTGGTGAGCAGCCGGGCGGTGTGCTCGGGCCGGGTCCTGCGGGCGTCCAGGCGGAGGGGCAGCTCGACGTTGTCGACGGCGGTGAGCGCGGGCAGCAGGTTGAAGGACTGGAAGACGAAGCCGACGCGGCGCCGGCGCAGCCGGGCGAGCTGCGTCTGGTCGAGCGCGCGGAGGTCCTGCCCGTCCAGCTCGACGCCGCCCGACGTGGGCTGCTGGAGGCCGGCGGCGCAGTGCAGGAGGGTGGTCTTGCCGGAGCCCGACGGCCCCATGATCGCGACGAAGGACGAGCGGGGGACGTCGAGGTCGACGCCGCGCAGGGCGTGGACCGGGCCGGCCTCGCCCGGGTACTCGCAGCGCAGGTCGCGGATGCGGAGCACGGGCGGCGCGAGCGCCGGGGAGAGATGCGAGGTCACGAGGACTCCCTACGGATGTGAACGAAGATTTTAGACGATCGTTTCATACGAACGTTTATTTGCTACCGTAGGGCAGGTGAGTGCGAAGGACAAGCTGTTGCGGGCGGCACGGGAGTGCCTGCTGACCAAGGGGTACGCGCACACCACCGTGCGGGACCTGGTGGCGGCGTCAGGAGCCAACCAGGCGTCGATCAACTACCACTTCGGGTCGAAGGAGCACCTGCTCACGCGGGCTCTGCGCGACCTCAACGAGGAATGGGGAGAGCTGCTGTTCGCCGCCTTGGAGGAGCCGGGCGGCGCGGACGGGACGCCCGGCCAGGAAGCCCTGTGGGGCCGGATCATCGCCTCCGTCCAGGCCAACCGGGCGCTCTGGTTCGTCAACTTCGAGTCCGTCGCCTCCGCCCGCCAGGACGAGGAGATCCGGGGGATGCTCGCGGCCGGCCAGGAGCTGGCGCGGGCCTCGCTGGCGCGGGCGTTCGCCGGGCTCGGCCCGGACAGCGACCCGGAGGAGGTGCGGGCGGTCGGCTCGCACTACTTCGCGCTGCTGGTCGGGCTCGCCGCGCAATGGCTCGCAGACCCGGAGCGGGCCCCCGACGCGGCGCGGTTCGCCGCCCTCGCCGCTACTCCGGCCGGCGGCGGGCGCCGAAACGCAGCGCGAACGGGGTGAGCATGGACTCCACCTGCACCGCGAAGCTGATCTTGCTGGAGCCGGTGCTGCGCTCCTCGAAGTGGATCGGCAGCTCCACGATGGAGTGGCCGAGCTGCTTGCAGCGGTAGTTCATCTCGACCTGGAAGCTGTAGCCGTCGCTGCGGATGGCGTCGAGGCCGATGCCTTCGAGCACGTCGCGGCGCCAGATCTTGAAGCCGCCCGTCGGGTCGCGGACGGACAGGTTGAGAATCGCGTTCACGTAGCGGCCGGCGAACCGGCTGAGCAGCCGCCGGTGCCATCCCCAGTCGGTGGACAACGAGCCGCCGACCACGTACCTGCTGCCGATCACCAGGCCGGCCCGGCTGGCCAGGATCGTGCCGAGCAGGTGCGGGATGTACTCGGGGCGGTGGCTCAGGTCGCCGTCCATCTGCACGACGTACTCGTCGCCCAGGGCGAGGGCCTGCCTCATCCCGGCGAGGTGCGCCCGGCCGATGCCCTCCTTGACCTTGCGGTGCAGCACCAGCATGCTGTCCGGGCGCTCGGCGTTGGCCTGCTTGGCGAGGTCGTCGGCCAGGTCGCCGGTGCCGTCGGGCGAGTCGTCGTCGGCGATGACCAGCCGCAGGCGCGGCAGGTCCAGCGCGAGGACGCGCGCCGCCAGGTCGCCGATGTTGCCGGCCTCGTTGTACGTCGGCACCACGACGGCGACGCGCGTGTCCCGCCACGGCGATGGCAACGACCAGGGAACGGCCTCGTTCGGTTCGGTCACGTCGTCCACAACGCTCTCCTCATTCCCGTCCGGCAATTGTCGATTATCGCGGCAGGGACGGGGTGAACAAGATCGAAGTGAGCGTCTAGGGGCGGCTATCCTGTGGGGCCGGCGGCCGGGCGGAGGCGACGCCCGGCCGCGCGGTGTGCGGGTCAGCTCGTGCGGCAGGAGACCGAGGGCCAGGTCCAGTTGCCGTTGTGCTGCACGGTGAAGCCGAAGGTGTTGCCGCTGCCGTTCGGGCGCATCGTCATCACGTTGCCGCTGGAGTCCCAGGACGGGCTGCCGTTCCAGGTGGCGATGATCTTCTGTGGCGGGGTCACGGTGACCGTGACGATCCACGCGTTCGTGCCCGAGACGGTGACCGACAGGTTGAACCGGTCGGACCACTGCTGGCCCTGCTGGACGGTGGCCGTGCAGGAGCCGCCGCCGGGCGTCGGGGACGTCGGGCCGCCCGTGGGGCCGGTGCCGCCGTCGGGGGCGACGGCCCGGCCGGTGGAGGGCGAGATCATGCCGGCGCACAGGCCGCGGCTGCGCAGGTTCGCGGCGATCTGCGGGATGGCGGACACCGTGGTGGCGTACTGGTCGTGCATGAGGATGATCTGGCCGTTCTGCAGCCGGCCGGCGGCCTGGACGATCTGCGCCGTGCTGGCGCCGTTCCAGTCCTGCGAGTCGACGTCCCAGATGATCTCGGTGAGGCCGAGCTGCTGCTCGGCCGACTTCAGCGTGGCGTTGGTCTCCCCGTACGGCGGCCGGAACAGCCGCGGGGCGGTGCCCGTGGCCTGCTGGATCGCCTGCTGGGTGCGCTGCAGCTCGGACAGGATCTGCGAGCCGCCGAGCTGGGTGAGGTGCGGGTGGGTGTAGCTGTGGTTGCCGATCCACATGCCCGCGTCGCGCTGCGCCCGGACCAGTGACGGGTTGTTCTGGGCGTTCTGCCCGATGTTGAACATCGTGGCGCGCAGGCCGTTCGAGGTCAGCGCGTTGAGCAGGGTCATGGTGTTGCCGGGGTTGGGCCCGTCGTCGTAGGTCAGGCCGACGTAGCCGGCGCTGCAGTCGGCGGCGGCGAGACCGCGGTTGGCGGCCAGCGCGGTGGTGGCGGTGGCGGCCAGGCAGACGGCGAGGAGCGCGCCGAGCAGGGCGGCGAGCAGGGTGGGGCGGCGCTTCCGGTCGATCATGCTGATTCCTTGATCGTTGGGGGCGGATTCACCTCCGGTCATTGTGGAGAGGGCACAGAAATGTGTCAACGATGGAAAGAAATGTTTCGGCGCGATAAGCGCTTGTGGGGGATCGTCGTGCGGTTTCAGGTGGCTTTATGGCGAATGAAATGTTTCGGCGGTGAACGTTTCACCGGAGGTGGTGGCCCACGCGGTGCAGGGTGCCGTCGGGGTCGACGTAGGAGAACTCGCGCATCCCCCACGGAGTGTCGCCCGGCGGGTGGAAGCGGCCCGGCAGGCCCGCCGCCGTCCACTCGGCGTGCACGGCGTCGGCGTCGGAGACGTACAGGTAGACGACCGCGCCGGTGCGGGCCGGGTCGTGCTCGTCCCACTCGCTCAGGTGCAGCGAGACCTGGTCGCGGTCGGCGTACCCGTAGCGGGCGGGGCCCTGATAGGCCCGTACGGCGAAGCCGAGCCGGCGGTAGCGGTCGAGCGCCGCGTCCAGGTCCCGCACCGGCACCACGGGAGCCACTTCCTCGAACGTCACGTGCTCCATTATTCGTCGGACTTGAAGGTGAACCTCGCCGGCGGGCGGAAGGACGGGTCCGGCGTGCCGTACACCAGGGCGATCTGCTGGTGGCCCGTGAGCACGAGGGACGCGGGGTCGCCGGCGTACGGCCGCCCGTCGACCACCGTGGTCAGCACCTTGCCGCCGCCGGCCTTCAGCGCGCCGATCTGCGAGGCGGACAGGGTGACGCCCCACTCCTTGAAGATCTGGCCGAGGGTGAAGACGTCGCCCTTGTGGTGCGACTCGATGTGGATGACGCCGCGGTCGTCGTGGGTGTGCACGGGGGCCATCTCCTCGCCGACGATGCCGATGTCGGCGGGGACCTCCACCTGCTCGCCGTCCACGAAGACGTCGAGATGGGCGT